>NC_013407.1:0-349265 GCF_000024625.1 Methanocaldococcus vulcanius M7 | reverse complement strand
CTCCCTTTAACAGTTGGAGCTAATTTTTTAGGATGCAACTTATACCAATTAAACATTAACTTTTTCTTTCCTCTATATCTATATAGTGCCTCTCCCCACTTTAATTTTGAAATCATCTCTACCTTTTCCTTAGAAAGTTTTTTAATTTCATGATTTTTTGCGTCTTTTGGAATGTCTTTTAATGCCTCTTCTACCACAACAATTTTATCGACCTTCTTTGGTTTTAATTTTATATTTGAAATAAACATTCTCGCTCTTTTAGAAGGATTTCCATAATCCTCTGCCCTTAATATATTAAAATAAACCCTATGCCCTATATCCCCAAACAACTTTTTTAGTTCATCCTTAATTTCCTTAATTTGTGGAACATTTTCCATAACAAATATTAAATCATCATTTTTTTGTGTAAAGTAATTGACATAGTCAATATAATACAAAACTAACCTACCAACTTTGTCTTTATACAATCTATCTGATGGATTGTCTTTAATTAATTTATTTGCCTTTGTAAATGGCTCACATGGGGGAGAGCCGATAATTACATCAACTTTCTCATTTTTTATAAATTCATCAAATGCTTTCGGGGGAATCCTCTTTATGTCATCCATCCAGACGGGGGCTTTTATATTATAGAGGTAAGTTTTAACAACCGGCTTAAAGTTCTCTATAGCTCCCAAAATTCTGAAGTTTTCATCTAAAAAACCTTTTGAAAATCCTCCACAGCCAGAAAATAAATCAATAACATTCATGCTATCACGTTTAATTTAATATATCTTCTCAATAAACTCTTTTAGAATACAATAATCCGATATTTCCCATAAATCACTATGATAAGCTTCTTTATATGTCTTTGGTAGTGGCTGGTTTAAAATATCTTTATAGATTTCATTTAACTTATTTAGCCATTCTTCTTTTTTAACGATACCATTTTTTAAATTATCTGCAATTTCAGTTATTAAAATGCCAACATCATTATGATCATTCAACTTTATATAGTAAAAGCATTTTTCGTAATCTCCTTTCAATAGATTAGCAGTAGCTAACTCTTTATTTAAGTATTTTTCAACTTCTTTAATAATTTTATCTTCTTCTGATATTTGATAGTTCTTAATTTTATTTTTAAATTCTTCATAGACCTCTAAAAACCTCTCCCAATTCCCTGCTTCTATAAAAAAGCTCATCATAAAGTTAAAGAAATCTAAATTGAAGTAATATGCTTTATCTTCAAATAACTTTTTTAAATTAGGTTCTTTGTTTAAAATTTCTTTTCTTTCCTCATCACTAAATGCAATGGTCAAGATACTCTTTAAAATATCTTCTGGCTTAGCATTTTTAATATCCTCGTTATAAATCCACTCTGCACTTATATTTAAAAAGTTCTTAGCAATATCCCATCTCCCAATTTTTGCAAATATTGAGGCAATAGTTGATAACTCACTACTTAAATCGTAATAATCCCCATCGGACAAAATCCCTTCAACAAACCAGATAAATTTTTTAATTCCTTCTTCAACGTTATTTTTTAAAATTTCTTTATATGCTTCTTCTCTAAGTTCATAGTAATCATATTTTTGGACATTTTCTTTAAAAACTTTATTTACTAACTTAGAATACTCAATTGCTTTATTGTAGTCCTTTTTATTATAAAACTCACATCCTTTAAGCCAATATTTATATAAAAAGCTCAACCATTCATTGTTCATATTTACGCACACTATTAAAATTTTAAAATGGAAAATAAAAAAATTTTATTTATTTTTAATAAACTCAATAACCTTCTTTTTAATCCCCTCTACCTCTCCTTCATACTTTCCTTGGGCTAAATGCTCTCTTCCTCCTCCTTTGGCAATATATCTTATAAGTTCATTCATCTTTATATCTACATTTTCTCCTCTTTTGCATAAGATATTACCTTTATCATTTAATAATACAACTATGGTATTTTCAGTTGCTAAGTTATCAGCTATATTTAGCATTTCTTTTGGATTTGCCTCAACTTTCTCAACTAAAACTTTGTAATTTCCAACTCTCTCAAATTTATTCATCAACTCAAACTTTTTAAGCTCTCCTATCTTTTTCTCCAACTCCTCGATCTTCTTTCTTTGCTCCTTCCACTCCTCAAAGAATCTCTTTATAACCTTTGGCAGTTCTTCACTTGGACATCTCAATATCTCTGCACTCTCCTCTAATATATCTTCCATCTCTTGCACTGCCTTTAAAGCACTTAAACCACTTGAATAAATCAACCTTTCAACACCATCCTGAACTCTCTCTGTTTTAATTATCTTTATAAATCCTATTTCACCAGTGTTTTGGCAGTGAGTTCCTCCACAGGCCTGAACATCAACGATATTGCCGTTTTCATCCTCAATAATCACTATTCTTAAAACATTTCCTGGAACTACCCCTCCTTGATATATTCTAAATCCAAATTTCTCTTCTGCCTCATTTCTATCCATAAATATACTCTTTACGTTATAATTATTTAAAACAATTTCATTAGCTACTCTCTCAATCTCTTTCAGTTCTTCTCTGCTTATTCTCTTATAGTGAGTTATATCTAATCTCGCTTTATCTACATCAACATCTGAACCTGCCTGCCAAATATGCCTTCCTAAAACCTTCTGAGCTGCTGCGTTTATTACGTGTGTTGCTGTGTGATTTCTCATTAAACTTAACCTTCTATCCCAATCAATGACTCCTTTAACAATGTCTCCTTCTTTTAATTCGTTTATATCAT
This sequence comes from Methanocaldococcus vulcanius M7, assembly GCF_000024625.1. Taxonomy (NCBI): domain Archaea; kingdom Methanobacteriati; phylum Methanobacteriota; class Methanococci; order Methanococcales; family Methanocaldococcaceae; genus Methanocaldococcus; species Methanocaldococcus vulcanius. The sequence goes on along the minus strand of NC_013407.1, from coordinate 346,525 downwards.
CATTTAAGCCCTCTATTTTATGATAAACTATATTATTTTCTTTCTGCACATCAATAACTCTAAATTTCTTATCTCCTTTTATTATGTAGCCAGTATCTGCCTTCTGCCCTCCTCCTTCTGGATAGAATGCTGTCTTATCTAAGATTACATAATCATCAGCAACTTTTAGAACTTTTGCCTCAAACTCTTTCATTTTTGGATATTCATAGAATAACAGTTCTGTCTTATCAACATCAACTTCTGGAAGTTTAATTTTCTCTTTAACTTCTTTTTTATTTTCGTGTCTCTCTGCAACTATTGTATAGAAGTTGTCTGGAATTTTAACATCTTTCCCTAACGATTTAGCAACATCTTTAACGATCTCTGGAGGTAATCCATGGCTATCATACAACTCAATTAAGTTCTCTAAATCAATGTCTTTTTTATTCTTTAATAATCTCTCAACAATTCCTTTACCTCTTTCAATTGTTTGCCTATATTTATCCTCCTCAAGTTCTAAAATTTCCATAATGTAATCTTCCATATCTAATAACTCTGGATATAAATCCTTCAACTCATTCAACTGCATTGCAACAATCTCAGTTATTGGTGTTGAGAGGTTTAGCCGATCCATATGCCTCAATGTCTTTCTTATCAGCATTCTAACCAAATAACCATCTTTAACGTTTGATGGAACGATCCCATCTCCTAACATAAATGCCAAAGCTCTCGTATGGTCTGCTATTGCATAAATATCCTCATAAGGAGAAATTAACTTATCTAAATCTTCAACTTGGATATTTACTTTTTTAGCTACTTCCTCTCTCAACTTTCTCAAGTCCCCAACATCCTTAACATCCATTAATCCAGCAACTTCTGTAATTTTAGCCAATATCTCCTTATCTATATCTTTAACTCCTGCATCTTCCTTCAACTTATTGACGATATTTTTAAATATGGCATCGTATATCGTTGGCTCTCCAGTTGAAGCCCAGACAAATCTCTCAATCCCATAACCTGTATCAACGATTTTTAATGGAATCTCTTTATAATTATCTCCAACCTTCTCATACTGCATAAAAACAAGGGTTGCTAATTCAACACCATGAGTTATTACCTCATAGCAGGGTCCTGCATTTCCCCCACCTTCCCACCAACTTTCAATAAATGTTATAGATTTCTCATCTATGCCCAATTTTTTAAAGAAGTTGAAGCAGAGTTCAACTGTCTCATCTTGCCAGTATTTGAAATCATCTTCTCTGTTAAAGGCATGATGTCCTCCCATTGTAAAGCAGGTTAAATGTCTTCCAGTTCTTCCAACGTTGTCTATATCGTTCAGTCGAATGCATGGCTGTGCTATAACTAAGGGATTTGCTTTTGGTTTTACTATTCCTTTGGTGATCCATGGTTGAAAGACAGCTATTGAAGCGATTGTTAATAAAATATCATCTCTCCATCTTCTCGCTGTTACGGGAGCTCTTTTTATTGGTTCATGCCCATGCTCTTTAAAGAAGTTTATAAACTCTTTAACCATCTCTTTATAATCATAAGGTTTTTTTGTTATTGGCTTTCCTATAAATGAATAAATATCGCAGGGAGCATCTCCGCAGGTTTCTCTTTCTTCATCCAAAGTCCAAAACCATTGCCCACATTTTTTGCATTTTTTTCTTACAAATCCCAATTCATCAAATAATTTTACTTTGTAGTTATGTTTCATGTCATCACCCTTTAAATCTATTTTAAATTTTTTAAATTTTAATACAATCTTTAATCCAATTATTTTATATTAATTTTTAATTTTAGTTTATGGGTATATTTTACAAACGATGGGGTTGTTTAAAATAGATAGTGCATCATTTAGTGTTTCTTTTTTTGATATGCAGAATAAGGTATTTCCTAACATTGATTGAGAGGCACCAACTGTAAATTTTAAGTCCTCACAGATTGATAATATCCTGTCATTGATCAGTTGAGAATCAATTGCAAATTTTAAAGATAATTTCATGAAATTTTCAAGGGTTGGATTTTTTAATAGAGAGTTAAGGCAGGATTTTCCTATTTCATTAATTCTCTTCATCACTTCTGGGTTTGAGAGGGTTTCTTTTGTTTCTTTTTGTCCAAATATCTCTACTATCACGTAGTATTCATCTCCTATATTCGTGATTTTTTTAACGTTTATTGGAAAACCTGGGGATTTTCTTATCACAAAACCTTTGATGTGTTGAGCAATAACATCTCCAAGTCCTGTCCCACATTCAACTTCACTTATGTGGGCTATTTTTACACAATCTATTGGATTTAGATTTAGATTATTTTGAATTTTATTTTGATTTTTGAATAATTCTTTTGATAATGAGAGGGCACATCCTCCTGACATGCCTAATCCACTTCCAAGTGGAAAATCAGCTGAAAATTTTATATCATGATTTCCAATATATCCTAATTTTTTATATTGCTGAATAACTTTCTCTACGGGACAGATCTTTATCTTTTTTCCGTTGTAAAATATCTTTCCATCTCCTTCTTGTAGTTCTATCTTCACTCCCTTATTTACTGTTATCCCTGCACCGATGGATCCGGTTTTTAGTATATTTTTTGAGCGGTATCCTGCGAAGAATCCAGTTATATGCCCTGGAATGAACATGTTGAGACCTCCAAATGAACAAGATAGATATTCTTCTGTTTTCTTACTTTTTTATTTTTAGTTCAGGCCTTTTTGGGTATTAATACTCCTAAAACCTCTATAAATTTCGGATTTTTTATTTTTTTATCGAAATACATTGATATTCCCACCATTATGTTTCCTTTCTTTGCAATGGCATAATCGCAATTACATCCGATCATCTCAAAACTCTCTTTCATCTTTTCAAATCCGAATGTATCTGGAAATATTGGGTTTTCTTTAAAAATTTCATTTATCCTGCTGACAAATGTGTCTATTTCCTCTACATCTTCAACTATCTCAAACCCCTCTTGTTTTAACTTTTCAATTAAATAGTCCTTTATATTTTTATGCGATTCAACGGTTGTATCTCTACAAACACCTTTTACCATTAAAAGATTATCTGTCTCAAATAGAGGTTTCGATCCTCTAAACGCCTTTAATGAATACATCAACTTTCCAATATCCGCTTTCCACATGTTCATTCACCTATTAAATAAATTTTACCTCTTCACAGTATTTTTTGATAATCTCAGCTGATTTTCTAAACGCTTCTATCTCATCTTTATCAAGATCTATTGAAACCACTTCTTCAATCCCATCTCTTCCTATTTTCACAGGAACTCCTATACATACATCTCTAATTCCGTCAAATTCTCCATTCACATATGCAGATAATGTTAATAATCTTTTTTCATTGTTCACTATGCACCCTACTACATTTAAGATTGCAGCGGCAGGACCAAATTCTGATCCTCCTTTTAATCTTATTATTTGCTCTCCTTTCGTTTTTACGTCTTCAATTATCTCTTTTATTGGAAGATCTTTAAATTTTTCAAATTTTTGGATAGGAATTCCTCCGATCGATGTAGCACTTAGCAGAGGCACCATGCTGTCTCCATGTTCTCCTATTATCCTCGTTCTAACTTCATCTATATGGACTCCAAAAAATTTGGCAATTGCTACTTTAAATCTTAATGAATCAAGATGAGTTCCAAGGCCAAATACATTATTTCTCTCATATTTTGAATCAATGAGTGCTTTGTATGTCATAACATCTACGGGATTTGTTATGATAAATAGTTTAGTATCGCATATTTCGGATATTTTTTTTGCATAATTTCCCACAATTTTTGCGTTTATTTTTGCTAAATCCATTCTGCTCATTCCTTCAGTTCTTGGAACGCCACTTGTTATTATTACTACATCGCTCTCATCAACTATTTTCAAATCATCATCTGTTCCAACGAAGATGTTTGCATCGCTTCTCGATCCTGCTAATGCATCGTATATATCTCTCTTTAATCCTTCTAATTTATTTTTTGATTTTTTCCTCCCTATTAAAACTAAGTCCTTCATAAATGGTTCTTTTGCTAAAAGTAGGGCTGTTGCACTGCCGACTCTACCTGATGCTCCTATTATCGAAACTTTCATAATTTCCCCTCAAAAAAGATTGTAAAATTACATATTCTTATATGCTTATCTGTAATTATTCGTTTTATTTTTTTATTTTTATATTTTGAATTATTTTAAAAATTTGAAAAATTTAAATTTCTTCGATAAAAGAATAAACGAGATCCATATTTTTGGATAAAATCTTTTCTGCCTTATCTAAAACATCATTTAATGTGCTTATTGTAATTGCTGGCTGTGAAATTTCAGATAAAAATTTGTGGGTGTCATTTTCGTGGAATAATATTCCTTCATAATATCTTAAATTAGGAATTGCATATAAAACGCCATCTAACGATGTTATTTCCCTCGAAGCGTCAACTATTGTATCGATCGTTAATGTCATCGTTCCTGAGGTTTTAGACACTCTTGCCTTTCTGTATGTTTTCAAAATACCAATCTTTGCGTTGTTAATGAACGGAGAAATCCTATCATATGTATCATCCACCTCATAAATATCAACATCAAAAACTCCCCTTGGATCTTCTATTATAAAAACCTCTGGCGTGAATTTGGATAAGAAATCCTTATCTAACCCGCCTAATCCTGTTAAATCGATTATTAAGTCGGGATTTACCTCTTTTCTCATACATTTTAATTTAAAGTCATTTAAACTCAAAAATTTAATATTATTGTTATTTGGAACAAATCCTTTCATAAATTCATGAATATCCACTAAGTAAACTTTATCTGCATATTTGGAAATCATCTGAGCAGTGTAGTTTCCCCATAAATATACCCCAAATATAACAACTTCTTTAAACTCCTCTCCTTCTAAAAAATCTCTAATTGCGTGATATTTTTTCTTGGCTATTTCATTTATAACATCTACAACCCTTGTTTTAGTATCAATCGTTTTAACCAGTTCAGTTATTCCATATTTCATAATTTCACACTCCAAATCGTCTCTTGTAAAATATACTAATCATTTATTCCCCTTTTATTTTTTAATTTTTATTTTTCATTATCTTTTAAATTGCCTTTTAGATTTTTAAATATTACTCATTTTTATTTTTCTTCATTTATTCTCTTTATTCTAACTTCATAGTTTTTTGGTTTTAATACTTTTCTAAGTTTATCCCGATCCTACTCAGTGCTTCTATGATTTCTTTTTTTATCCTATCTTCTATATTCTCTCTATGAACTATTGAGGAAGGGGAGAGAGAGGCCGTTAAAATTCTTCCCTTTCCATCTAATATTACAAGCATTGATCCTGAACCAGGAACTCCAAGTCGACCTCTTGCAATCACTAAATCTGCCGTTTCAGTATCTAATGCCATTAATCCTTTATTCAGTGCCGGAACTCTTGTTAAATCAGCAAATCTTGTATCTATATCTATCATTGTTATAGTGGCATTACATATTTTTGAAATAATGTCCTTTATTATGTTAAATTTCTTTTGGTTGTTTGTGGCAACTACAATCTTTTTAGCAGAAAGTATCTTTTCTCTAATCTTCTCTACTTCTTCTTTTTTATCTCCGAATCTTCTCCCATCTAACGATTCTAAATATGCCCTTTTAATGATTTCTTCCATTTTGCAACCACCTCAGTATGGCATTCCATAACTATCTCATAATCATTTTTAAGATTTAAAGGAAGTTTTAAGAAAGGTAAAAACTTATAAATAATAACTATAAATATATAACTAATTAAAATTAGTAATAGATCGGTAATATGGGAAAATATGAAAAATAAAAAGATTGTTGGAGAGGTTTTATGGACAATTACAGTTGTAGTTGCTGTCATAAACGCTTATTTGATATGGAATAATTATATAGACGTTAATATGCTCTTAAATTTGACAATAATAGCTATGGTAGTAATTGTAGGACATTTAATACACCCCAAACATAAATAATTAAAAAATTAAAATAAATAATTAAAAAGAGCCAAAAATAGAAATAAAAATTCATCCGCCTAAATAAAACACTATAATCGTTTTGCTATTTTTTCAAAATTTATATCAGTTGGATATTTTCCAGTGATGCAAGCCAGACATAAATCTTTTCTACCAATTGCTTTTATTAATCCCTCTAATGATAAATAGCCAATTGACTCGACTCCAATCTTTTTTCCAATCTCTTCCTCTGTTTTATTTGAGGCAATTAATTCCTTTTTGGTAGCCATATCTATTCCATAATAGCATGGAGAAATGATCTTTGGACTCCCAATTCTCAAATGCACTTCCTTCGCTCCTGCTTTTCTAACCATATTTACAATCCTTCGAGAAGTTGTTCCTCTAACTACACTATCATCTACCAACACTACCCTCTTCCCTTCCAATACGCTTTTTACTGGGCTTAATTTTAATCTTACTGCTAATTCTCTCTCGTTTTGTGAGGGGAGGATGAATGTTCTTCCAACGTATCTGTTCTTTATTAATCCCTCATAGTAAGGGATTTTTGAACCCTCTGAAAATCCTAAAGCAAATGCAACTCCTGAATCAGGAATTGGAGAAACGACATCTGCTTCTACAGGATGTTCCTTAGCCAATATCTTTCCTATCCTTTTTCTAACCTTGTAAACGCTAATGCCGTCGATAGTTGAATCAGGCCTTGCAAAATATACATACTCAAACATGCATGTTGTAGCTCCCTTGTAAATTGAAGGAACATCAACATCTATCGACATATACTCAGGAACATCAAAATCTAACTTATAGGAAGATATTTCTCCTCCATCCTTTATTTCAATGATTTCTCCTGGTTCAAGATCTTTTACAAACTCTGCATCAAGGGTTGTTAAAGCACAGTCCTCAGAAGAGATGTAGATGTTCTCATCATCTCTCCCAATACATAAAGGTTTAAAACCCCAAGGATCTCTAACCGCAATTAACGAATCGTTAAACATTATTAGGAGAGAATAAGCCCCTATTAATTTTTTTAGAGTGTTTTTTATTGCCTCAATTTTATCAGATGTTTTTAACAGTTCCCTTACTAATAATTGAGCGATCACTTCTGAGTCGGTTGAAGAAGTGAATATATGTCCTTTTTTTTCTAAGTCCATCCTTAGTTCATTGGAGTTAACAAGATCTCCATTATGTGCTATTGCAATATTTCCAAAGGAGCTTTTTACTACAAAGGGTTGACAATTTTCTACCGCTTTTCCTCCGGTTGTTGAGTATCTTACATGCCCTATCCCAATATAACCAAAGAGATTTTGGAGAACATCATCCCTAAAAACATCCGTAACGAGACCAATATTTTTATAATGATGGATGTTTCTCCCATCACTTGTGGCAATCCCTGCTCCTTCCTGTCCTCTGTGTTGTAGTGCGAATAATCCATAGTATATTTTCTTAGCAACATTTATTCTCTCGAAGGAGTAGATTCCAAATATCCCACACATATTGATTCCCTTTTATGATTTTTATTTTCTTTTTTATTTTTTTATTTTTGTTATAAGATTACACTCAATTCTTGAATCCTTTATTTTAGGAGGATATGCTTTCCATTATAATCTACAACCGCTCCACTTTTAATTTTTTTATTATTAATATTTACTTCATCTACAACCTCTCCAACGATCTTCGCAGAGATTCCATACTTATCAGATATTTTTATAACTTTCTCAGCTTCCTCCTCACTACCAACAATAACACAAAATCCAACTCCCATATTAAACGTTCTAAACATCTCTTCATCTGGAACATTACCCAATCTCTGAATTTCCTTAAATATTGGAAGGGGCTCAGGAAGATCGTTTATATAGTATACAACTTTATCATTTAGCCGTTTAAGCTTTCTAAAACTTCCTCCTGTTATATGTGCTAAGCCCTTAACATATATCTCCTCATCCCTAATCATCTCTAAAACTGGCTTTACATATATCCTTGTTGGAGTTAAAAGCTCTTCAGCAACGGTCTTTCCATAGGAAAGTTTATCATTGATGTTTAACTTGGCTATATCAAAAAACACCTTCCTTGCCAATGATAAACCATTACTATGTATTCCAGAGCTTCTCAAACCAACGATCAGATCTCCTGGCTTAACATCCTTCCCAGTTATTATTTCATCCTTTTTAACTATTGCTAAGACAGTTCCAGCCAGATCTATGCCCTTGATCATGTCTGGTAGTGTAGCTGTCTCTCCACCAACAATATTTATATTCGCTTCCTTAGCTCCCTCATTCAGTCCTTTTCCAATCTGCTCCGCTATTTCTTCAGTTATATGCCCAACTGCCAAATAATCAACCAAAGCAACTGGCTCCGCACCGATACAGATTGCATCATTTACATTCATAGCGATCATGTCAATTCCAACAGTATCGAACTTATTTGCCATCTCTGCAACAATCATCTTACTTCCAACACCATCAGTAGATAACACCAGATAATAATCTCCAAACTCAACTGCTCCAGCATAATGTAAGCCAAGATCAGCAGGTTTTATATCACTTCTTTTAAATGTTATCTGTGAAACCAATGCTTTAATCACTCTATCCTCATGGGATATATCCACTCCAGCATCCTTATAGGTAATCATTATTTCACCTTTTTTGTTATATTTTTAGTTTTTTATTGGCAGGAAATAACCAGTATATAAATACAATCCTCTTACACACCGCTTCTTAATCTAATTTTTATTTTTTTTGTAATAATATTTTAGATCAGTTAATTTATTATTTTTTAGGTCAAGAGTGTAAAAGTTGATTTCTAAGTTTTTATATCTTTGTTTCTTTTCAATAAGATTTATTAAATTTAAAAATTCCTTTGCATGTAAAAAGGCAGTTATGTTTTCAATAACAATATTAATTTTCTCATTTGGGTTATATTTTTCCAATGTTTTATGTATTTTTCCAAAACCTTCTTTAAATAATGTTTCAATTTCGTAGTTTTCATTTTTATCATCAAAATAAACGTCAACAATTAGATTATTGTTCTTTCCTTCTTTTGAATGTTCAGTGATTATAATATTTTCTTTAATATAGTCCCAATCTTTTTCCTTATCTTCTTTTGGGATTTTTCCTTCTTTTTCAAGTTTTTTGATTAAATAATGGGCAACAAAGGATTTTAAATTCATGTGTTCTTCACTTTCATTTTCTCCTTCATTTATAATTCCCAAGTTTATATAATATTTATTATTGATTTTTTCGAGTTTTTCTTTGTATTTTTCTTTGGCAAAATTGAGAACAGCGTCCATTGGAGCGATTGGTGGAACATCCTTTTCTATATCTATAAAACCAAAAAGTGCTTTTGCAACATTAATTTTTTCTTTAAATGATAACCTTTTTGGGATTATTTCAATGATTTTTGCTTTTAAATTTAATTTAGTCCAATTTATTTCGTTTAGAATTGTTTTGTATTTTTCAAAGATATTTTCAGATTTTGTGTAAAAGATGACGATTCCTCTTTCTTTTGAAAATATTGCCCATAATCGATCTGAGAGGTTGTCTTTATTTATTTCCTCTTTAGAGTCCAACTCTACAATAAAAATGTTTCCTTCATCGAGGTATCTTTCAATCTCATATTTATTCCAATCTTCCTTTAAACTTAGTTTTTTAACTTTTGGAATTCCTCCATATTTCTCTCTACAAATCCTTAATAATAATGTTTCAAATGTTTGAATGTAGCTGTCGTCTTTATAATCTTTAAATAAAACAATTAACGGTCCTCCCCTTTTCATCCCTTCAATATTGCTACCAAATAAAAATTCCATAGGATCTTTGGACATTTCAATTTCTGTTTCATTGGTTTCATTTTCATTTGGAATAGATGTATTTGCTATTTTAATTTCTTCTGTTATTGCATATTCCTTGTCTTCTTCTTTAATCTTAGCAATTCCTTTAATTTCTAAGTTTTTAGACATCTCAATCCCCTTAAAATTAGATATAGTTATTGGACTCGTTGGAATGGAAATTTTAGGAATCTCAAACATTTTTATATCTTTATTCAGTTTTAGAAGTTGATATTCCCTATTTAATTTATTTTGAGGATATTTAATTTCTGACTCTAAAATCTCGATATTTGGAATGAATAAGCAGTTTTTATCTTTTGCACTATAAAAATCTTTATCAATTTCAGTTTTTAGAAATCTATAATTTAAAGGAATTATGCCAAATTTTGGGATTAAAAAAGAATTTTCAGCTTTTGCAATGTTAAAGTTTTTATCTACACAGCTATTTAAAAATTTACAAGATGGTTTAGTTAGTTCGATGTGTGGTAGTTTTAGATTAAGTTTTTCTCTTTGTATAAGTAGATTTTTTTCTAAACCAACATGTTTAAAGTTTATTTTTATATCATCAAAAACAATTTTTGGAATTTCAGAAAATTTTATTTCCTTGATTATAATTTTTTCTTTAAGTTCTTCCTGTTTTGAAAATTTAATTTGAGAACTTTTATTTTCTTTTTCTTTTTGTTTTTTATTAGTTATTTTTCTTCTTTCTCTTTCTTTACGTTCATCTTCATACTTTAATTCCAATAAAGTTTTTTCATTCATTCTAATCTCCCTAATTTCAAACTTGGATAATCTTCTAAAAAATTGCCATAGTAAATTAGATTTGGTACGTCGTTAATTATATCTTTTAAATGTGTTAAATAATAATTATCAAATTTTCCTACTTTACTGGGTAAGATCGTTGCAAGTTTTAAAAATAGAACAGGAGCAATTTTATCTAAAAAGTCAAAAAGGTAAATTTTTATTTGCAATGAACGTTTAATAGGTCTTTTATAAAACTCTAATTCACTCCAATGAATCATCCCATTCATCCAGTTTTCACGGGCTTGACAATATTCGTCATAACTAGACCTTGATATTGAATTAACATATACCCCATTAACTATTAAAAAATAATCTTCATATAAATGTATGCATTCATCACCAATATTTATCTCTTTAAACTCTTCCCCAATAGATTTTTTAGCAAGTTCTTTGTATTTCTCTTTCAAGTTTTCTGGTTTTTCAACAATATATTTAAAAACCTCATGAATTTCAGATTTTTCAAAGGAATTCCACAAGTGTAGTTGCATCTTAAATAAATTATCTCCAATACTATCTTTTTCATAACGTAATATGGTGTAGTATTTCTTAATTGTGCTATTATCAACATCTGGAACAAACATTGGACAAAATCCTAAAAACTCTTTTATCTCCTCAAAATGCTCATTTAATTTTGGATATGCTGAAATCAAATATCTAAAATGTATTCCATATGAACTCAAAATAAAAAATGTATAGTAATTATAACTTGCATTAAAAGAAACACATGCTTTATAAAGCTCTTTTAGAACATCTAAAATCTTATCTGGATTTTTTAATATATCCTCAACTTTAATAGAAGGTTGAACATCAATATTTAACTTTTTAATAATCTCTAAACTATGCTTATTTATCTTCTCCAAGAACTTAATAAATGGCCAGTTGTCCATATCCTTAGATTCTACCTTAATGTCCTTTAATCCTTCCTCTCCAGTTAATTCCATGGTATTAACAAATTCCTTAGCATCAACATATATTCCAAACATTAAATAAATTAATTTTGCAAGAGCATTTTCTTTGTAATTTCCTTCTTCATCAATTCCCCCAATGAAAAAAGGCATGAGATAATTATTGCTTTGATTTACGTTTTCTAATGACATACCTACATAAAAAGAAAGTTCATTCTTAAAATCTAATAGGCATTTTGTAGTTTCATACATTGGGACGATATACTCTTGAACATATTTTCTCCATGCATTTACATCCCAATATCTAAAATTTGGAATTGTATCATAATATGACTCCATAATTTCCCCCTTTTTTCAAAAATTACAAAAATATCACAAAAAATAAAATTAATCATTAATTATTTTCTACTCTTTGTCTTTCCAATAACTTTCCTCTCTTTTTTTGATTTTTCTTTCTTTTTTTCTTTATTTTTCTTAGATTTTTTGGATTTAGGTTTTGATTTATCTTTTTTAGTTTTTGGTTTTTTATCAAATTTTTTAGATTTTTTCTGTTTCTTTTTCTTTGGAGGGTTTGGATATTTTCTCTTAATTTCCTCAACCCTCTTATTAAGTTTTTCTAAGAGTTCATCTGCAATATAATCCCCAGCATAATCAGCTCTCGAAGCAATTGCCAACTTACAAGCTAATGCTCTTGCAATCTTTCCCCTCTGCCAGTAAGGAGAACCCTGAATTAACGGATGATTAAATATAATCCCATGTTTTGGTGGTTCAACTCCCATCTTCAAATGAGCAAATAACGCCTTCTCAGCCCCTAAAACTTGTATTGTAGAAGCAGGCATTTTTGATAACCTCTCCAGGCCTCCTGCCAATCCGATAAGCTTTGCTCCCAAAGAAACACCAGCAATTTTCGTAATATTTGGCACTTCCTCATTCATTAACTTTTCCAAATAATTATATAACTCCTTCCTCTTTTCATAAAGATGATTTATCTCCTCAGCAAATTTAACTATCGCATTTAAATCATAATCCTCCAAGTCCCCTCCCATTGAATTTTTTGCTGCATCAGCAACTTTTCCTGCCAATTTTGATGGAAGTATTTTTTTCAGCTGACTTTTCGTAAAATTTTCTCGAGTTTTTAATTTTGTTATTAGATCAGCATATACTTCGTGTTTACTTATTAAATGATCAAGTTCTGGGAAGTATAAAGAATACCACTCCCTTAATCTTTCAGATAGTAAATTTAAAGTTTTATCCAGATCAGAAATTGCCTCAGCCACTTGAATTATAATCTTATCTTTTTGCTGAGCATAACTTTTTATGACTTTTTTTGTTAGTTCAGTACTCCAAAAATGCATTTTTTCTCTAAAATCTTCATAATCCTCAAAGTATCCAAAGTGTTTCCCAATTTCAAACATATTTTCTCTTAAAAAGTCCCCTATCTTAAACGGTTCAACGCTAACAACTTCTAACCTAACCTCATCATTCCACTCTTTTTTAAGCTCATCTGCCACACTATTCGGATGCATCTTCACTTTAAACATCATATTGGGAATATCTTCATCACTAAAAAGTTTTTTATAAGATATATCTTCTAATTTTTTGACCTCTGTATTTTCTTTTACTCCAAATGCCCCAAATGGTGTAAACGCGACATAAATCAAAATGATCCCTCCATAAGCTTTTATATAATCAACATTAAATTTTCCTAAATAAATACTTTAACATGGCAGGAATTGTTATATTTAATTATGGTTTGATTATGGGCTTTTATTTTTTAATACGTCTCTTTGGTGGTTTAAATGAATATAGAAGAAATCGAAAATAAATTAAAGCCAAAAGGAGAAGTTTCCATAATTGGGTGTGGAAGATTGGGGATTAGAGTTGCTTTTGACTTATTAGAAGTGCATAGAGGAGGAGTTAAAAGAATCCATGTATTCGACAATGCAAAAATAGAGGAGAATGATATAATTCACAGAAAACTCGGTGGAAAAATTGGGGACTATAAGGTAGACCTCGTAAAAAGATTTTTTAAGGATAGGGTTGAAGCAGTTAGGGAAAATATAACAAAAGAAAATTTGGACTTAATTAAAGGAGATGTGGCAATTATATGCATTGCTGGAGGAGATACAATCCCAACAACAAGATCGATAATTGAACACTGCAAAAATCGAGGAATTAAAACAATAGGAACTAATGGAGTATTTGGAATAGACGAAAAAGTAAAGGTGTGTGATGCAAAATATGCGAAAGGACCTGCCAAGTTTTTGAACTTAGAAGAGGAGGGACATATAGTTGTTGGAACTGAAAAGTTTATAAGGGACTTTGAACCAATAACCCCATACTCTTTAAACGAGATATCCAAACTTATGGTTTTAGAGTGTTTAAGGATCTTATGGAAGAAATATTACTCAAACAAAACCTTTATTTAATTTTGATTTAATAGAAAATCGTCCAATAAGCATTTATAAATATTTTTATATTGACCATTAAACCCACATTACTAACCATAAACTATATATACTACTTCCTATTAGTTAATCTATGCAAGAGCCGGGGTAGTCTAGAGGCTAGGCAGCGGACTGCAGATCCGCTTTACGTGGGTTCAAATCCCACCCCCGGCTCCATTTGAATTCAGGAAATTTTACTTTTTAATAATTCACGCCAACATTGGTAAAAATTTCTCTTTTTTATCTTAACTCATCACACAATAATAAGATATAAATATAACCTAATCAAATTAATACTAAGCTTGTTTTATTGGTTTAAACTATAAACCCCAATTAAAGAGGATATGATACCAACAATTAGTAAAAAGCATTTAATTGATGTATGAAAAAACAGATAAAAATAAAAAATAAAAACTAAAAATATCAAAAAGAAATATCAAAAAGATAATTAAAAGAGGTGCAAAAATGGTAACTGTTTACGATGTTCCAGCTGAGAAGTTAATCCAAAAAACAGCTGAGAAGTTAAAAGAATTAGATATTAATGTTCCTGAATGGGTAAATTTCGTTAAAACCGGAGTTAGTAGAGAGAGAAGACCAGAACAGGACGACTGGTGGTATGTAAGGTGTGCATCAATTTTAAGAAAGATCTACATCTACGGACCTGTAGGAATATCAAGATTAAGAACTGCTTATGGAGGACGAAAAAACAGAGGACACGAGCCAGAACACTTCTATAAGGGTAGTGGAAACATCATCAGAAAAGCCCTACAAGAATTAGAAAGATTAGGTTTTGTTGAAAAAACACCAGAAGGGAGAGTTATCACACCAAAAGGAAGAAGTTTCTTAGACAACATAGCAAAAGAAGTTAGGGACGAGGTCGTCGATGAAATCCCAGCTCTTGCTAAATATTAAGGGGATACCAATGGATCCTGAAGAAATAAAGAGAAGAAAACTTCTCGAACTTCAAAAAAAGCTTGCAGAACAGCAGGAACAGGAAGAAGCCCTAATCGAAGCAGAATTACAGAAAAGATCACTACTTAGAAAAATCTTAACTCCTGAAGCAAGAGAACGTCTGGAGAGAATAAGATTAGCAAGACCAGAATTTGCTGAAGCAGTGGAAATACAGCTAATACAGTTAGCACAACTTGGTAGATTACCAATCCCTTTAAAAGATAGCGAGTTCAAAGCAATACTTGAAAGATTGAGTGCTATGAGTAAGAAGAAGAGAGATATTAAAATCATTAGAAAGTGAAATATATGGATGCCTATGTTCTCTTTAGCGGAGGGAAAGACAGCTCCCTCTCAGCGATCATATTAAAAAAACTTGGCTATACTCCAAAATTAATAACAATAAACTTTGATATTATCCCATCCTATAAATTAGCTGAAGAGACAGCTAAAATTTTAGGATTCGACCATAAAGTAATTAAATTAGATGATAAAATAATTAAAAAAGCTGTTGATATGATAATTGAAAAAAAATATCCATCCCCAGCCATACAATACGTTCATAAAACCGTCTTAGAAATATTGGCTGATGAATTTGAGATCTTAGCAGATGGGACGAGAAGGGACGATAAAGTTCCAAAGTTAAGTTATTCAGAAGTTCAGAGTTTGGAAATGCGAAAAAATATCCAGTATCTAACCCCACTGATGGGATTCGGTTATAAAACACTAAGGCAGTTAACTGCTGAGTTCTTTGAATTAGAAGAGATAAAAAGTGGAACTAAATTAAGTTCTGATTATGAAGCAGAGATTAGGCATCTATTAAAGGAGAGAGGAGAAGATCCTTCAAAATACTTCCCAGAACATAAGCAGACAAGGGTATTGGGACTAAAAAAGAATATATAAAAAACATAATAACCTAAATAAAAAACAAAAAACAAAATACGTAAAATCTCAATATATTTAATGCAAAAGGTGAGAAGGCATGGGAAGCAACAAACCATTAGGTAAAAAGTTGAGATTGGCAAAGGCATTAAAACAGAACAGAAGAGTTCCTCTATTTGTTATTGTTAAAACAAGAGGAGAAGTTAGATTCCATCCAAAGATGAGATACTGGAGGAGAAAAAAATTAAAAGCATAATTTTTCTTATTTAGTTTTTTAATTTTTATGTTATTTATTACTTTTTTTAATATTTTCAAATTTTTTCGTTCGATTTGATATAGAATACTTCTCCCTTGTAATTTTTTAATTGTAAACCATCTACGGGAGATTCATTTAAGAGAGGCCTTATTATAACATCCGCTCCTATTTTTTCAGCTAAATTCAAAATTGGATGTTGAAGATCTCTCGGAGGACGTATAGCATATATTAACCCTACGTTTTTATATATCTCTATATTTGGGTTAAATATATCATCTTTTCTACCATCCAACCCCAACGATCTTGCTTTATCAACCGCATTATCATTAACATCCACAACCGTGACATTAAAATATCTCATTAATCTTTTCGCAATTTCAAAGCTAAAACCAATTCCAACCTCCACAATCCTTCTACATTCTTTTTTTTCTGCATTAATTTTTATAAATTCAACAATCGCATCAATATCCATCTTTTCACATCTTTAAAATTTTAGAAACATTTAAATAACCTTAAAGTTATAAGTATTTTTTATCAACTTCATTAAAAACTTAAATAATAAATAATGAGAGGGACATGATGAAATACAAATACATAATGCTTTGCTTATTTTTAATAGTTGGGATTTTCTTTGCAGGATGCACACAACAGATGAACGCAGATGAAATCGCAAAGAAAATGCAAGAGAAGTACGATGCAATGAAGTCAATGGAAGCAGATGTTGTAATCACAACAAACATGATGGGGCAGACAGAGACAATGCAATACGAATATGCGTTTGAAAAACCAAATAAATTTTACATGGAAAACAATAAAATGTTAATGGTCTTTAATGGAAAAACCTACTACATGTATGATAAAATAAAGAATCAATACACAAAAATGGATGTAAATGGAGATACAAGCAATATATTTAACCCTGATTATGGAAAGTTCATAAAATCAATGCTTGACAAATTTAATGTTTCATATGTCGGAGAAAAAACTTATGATGGAAGAAAATGTTATGTTTTGGAGTTAATCTCTAAAGAAAACCCCGAAGAAAAGATGACAATGTATGTTGATGAAGAATACTGGCAACCCTTAAAGATAGAGATGAATGGCCTAACAATTGAATATAAGAACGTTAAATTCAATGTAGATATACCAAATGATAAATTCAACTTTGTCCCTCCTAAGGGAGCAAAGCTCGTGGGTTCAGGATCCATGACAACATCAAAAAATATAGATGAAGTTCAAAAAGACGTTAGCTTTAAAATCTTAGTTCCAAAATACACTGCTGGGCTTGAATTGCAGAATGCCATGGCTACAAAACAAAATACCGATAATAAAACAGAAGAGACCGTTGTGCTAACCTATGGAAAGAAAGGAGAAGTAAATATCTACGAAGTTAAGAGTAAAACTCCACTGATCATTCCAGAAAATTACAATAACACAATAACTCTAAAAAACGGAGTTAAGGCAATTCTAACGAGCAGAAATACAGTAAATATGATGATGTTTGAATACAGTGGTGTTAAGGTTGTAATAACCGGAACGCTAAATAAAGATGAGTTAATAAAAATGGCAAATTCAATGATCGTATAAAACTATTTATTTTATTTTTTTATTATTTTAAATTTTCACTTAATTTTTATTTTTTATTTTTAATTATTTTCTCAGCAATCTCTTCAACTTTTTTATAGACCTCATTATCCTCTGGTAGATTCCATAAAGGTATACCTTTTAAATCATACTCAGCTATTTCCTTATTATAAGGAAGCTTCCCAATCAAATTCAAACCAAGCTCTTTTGCATAGTTATCAATTACCTCTTCATACTCTGGTTTGACCTTATTTGCAACAACATAAATATCTTTAAACTTAACCTCTAACTCATTAGCTAACTTTTTAATTCTCTTAGCAGTTCCTAAGCCCCTCTTTGAAGCATCCGTAATAACAATCATCACGTCAACATTTTGTGTTGTTCTTCTGCTGAGATGCTCTAAGCCAGCTTCTGTATCTATAATAACAAACTCATAATCCTTAGATAAGTTATCTATAATTTGTCTAAGCCAGTTGTTTACACTACAATAACAACCACTACCTTCAGGTCTTCCCATAACTAACAAGTCATAATATTTTGTCTCAACCAAAATTTCAAAAATCTTACTTCTTAAATAATCCAACTTTGTCATTCCACCGGGAATTTCATCTTTTTCGACCAATTTTTTTAACTCTTCTCTAATATCACCAACCGTCTTCTCAACTTCAACTCCCAACGTCTCTGGTAGATTCGAGTCAGGATCGGCATCAACAACCAAAATGCTGTTTGTTTTTTTAGATAGGGCTTTAATTAACAATGTTGTAAATGCCGTCTTTCCAACGCCCCCTTTTCCGCTCACTGCAATAATCATTAATTTCACCATAAATAATTTTTAGTGATTTTTATTTCATTGTTCAATTAAAAATAAAATATTTCTTAGTTAATTAAATAGAAATAGTTCTTACATAATGGAAAGTAGTTTTAGATAAATAAACCTTATTAATAAATCTCATTAGGTTTATATTATTCCTAAATTAGTTAAAAATAATTATTTAAAATAATGTTTTAAAAATGTGAGAATTAATTAAAATCAGATCGGTGAAGTATATGCTATCAAAACGAATGTTAAATTTTGATTCCTTTGAAGTGATGGATATTTTGACAATAGCACAGAAGTTAGAAAGTGAAGGAAAACATGTAATCCACTTGGAAATTGGAGAACCGGACTTTAACACCCCAAAACCAATAATCGAAGAAGGAATAAATTCATTAAAAGATGGAAAAACTCACTACACAGATAGCAGGGGGATAATAGAACTTAGGAAGAAAATCTGTGAATTATATCTCAAAAAATATGGAGCAGATTTAAATCCAGATAATGTTATTATTACAGGAGGTAGTTCATTAGGGTTATTCTTCGCTCTATCATCAATAATAGACGATGGAGATGAGGTTCTAATTCAAAATCCATGCTATCCATGCTACAAAAACTTTATCAGATTCTTGGGAGCTAAGCCAGTTTTTTGTGATTTTACCATTGAGAGTTTAGAAAATGCCATATCTAAAAAAACAAAGGCAATAATTATAAATTCTCCATCTAATCCTCTCGGAGAAACAGTAAAAAAAGAAATATACGAGTTTGCATATGATAACATACCTTACATCATATCAGATGAAATCTACAATGGCTTAGTTTACGACGGAAAAAATTATTCAGCAGTAGAGTTTGATGAAAACATGGAAAAAACAATATTAATAAATGGTTTCTCAAAACTTTACGCAATGACTGGATGGCGACTTGGATATGTTATTTCAAACAACGAAATTATGAATGCAATATTAAAATTACAACAAAATTTGTTTATATCTGCCCCAACAATCTCGCAGTATTCTGCTCTAAAAGCATTCGAAGAAGAAACAGAAAAAATAGTTAAAAAAATGTTAAATGAATTTAATAGAAGAAGGAAATTAGTTCTAAAATATGTTAAAAATTTTGGATGGAAAGTTAACAACCCTATCGGAGCTTACTATGTATTTCCAAATATTGGAGAGGACGGAAAAGAATTTACCTACAAACTCCTAAAAGAAAAACATGTTGCATTAGCCCCAGGTATTGGATTCGGAAGTAATGGAAAAAACCACGTAAGAATTAGTTATGCAAACTCCTACGAAAATATTAAAGAAGGTTTAGAAAGAATAAAAGAATTTATTGAGTAATTTACTGAGGTTTTTACTATGATCATAAAAACTCCTTCAAAAGTAATCTTATTTGGGGAACATGCAGTAGTTTATGGATATAGAGCAGTATCTATTGCAATTAACTTAATGTCAACAGTAGAGATCGTAAAAAAAGAAGGAAACATGGTAAGATTAAACCTTTTAGATTTAAACAAAGCTCAAAACTTTGATTTGGACAGTATTTACAATCTTAACCCTTCAACATATAACAAATTTGACGACTTCAAATACTGCCTCTGTGCAATCAAAAATACACTAAATTACTGTAAAATTAATCCAAATTTTGGATTCGAATTAAATATTTCCTCAAAAATTCCAGTAAGTTGTGGTTTGGGAAGTTCTGCCTCAATAACAATCGGAACTATAAAAGCAATTAGCAAATTCTATGAAAAAGAGTTAGATAATGAAAATATTGCTAACATTGGATATTTAGTTGAGAAAGAAATTCAAGGTAAGGCAAGCATTACTGATACATCAACAATAACCTATAAAGGTATTTTAGAAATAAAAAACAACAAGTTCAAAAAAATTAAAGGAGAGTTTGAGGACTTTTTAAAAAACTGCAAGTTTTTAATTGTTTATGCTGAAAAAAGAAAGAAAAAAACTGCTGAATTAGTTAATGAAGTTGCCAAGATCGAGAATAAAGATGAGATATTTAAGGAAATAGATAAAGTTATTAATGAGGCATTAAAAACTAATAATAAAGAAGATTTTGGGAAATTGATGGCTAAAAACCATAATTTGTTAAAAAAGCTAAATATCTCAACACCAAAACTTGATAGGATTGTAGATATTGGTAATAGATTAGGTTTTGGGGCAAAATTAACAGGGGCTGGTGGAGGGGGCTGTGTAATAATCTTAGTTAATGAAGAAAAAGAGAAGGAACTTTTAAAAGAACTAAATAAAGAAGATGTAAAGATTTTTGAATGTAAAATGGTTGAATGACGAAAATAACAGAAACTCAATAAAAATAAGGAATAAAGATGGAGATAAACAAAATCTACTGTATGGATTGCTTAGAAGGGATGAAACAATTAAAAGATAAATCAATTGATGTTATTATTACCTCTCCACCCTATAACATTAGTATAAGATAATTGAACAGAAAAAAGATCATGCTTACTTGTTAAAAAGTTAGATCATCAAAAGCGATTCTAATTTGTATATTTCAATAAACAAGGGAAGTTAATATCTTGATAAAATAGTATAAATAGTGCCGAGGGAGGGATTCGAACCCTCGACCTCCCGGTTTCCCAGGACCCAGCTTTGCAGCTGGGATGTCCGTATGAGCCGGGCGCTATAACCCGCTAAGCCACCTCGGCATGCAATACCTTAATAAACAGAAACACATATATATACTTTTCGGCGTAAGTTTTATATAGGGATGTTTATAAATAAAATCTGTCTTTGATTGCGGGGGTCGCCAAGCCAGGTCAAAGGCGCCAGATTGAGGGTCTGGTCCCGTAGGGGTTCGCGGGTTCAAATCCCGTCCCCCGCACCAAATATTGAGAGAAAAGTTCTTTTTTGATTCAATAAATTAATTTCTCTATTTTTGCCATAATTTTATTTTATCTTAATTTAGTTCATTTTTAAGAATTTATCCTTTAATTATCTACGTTAAGTAGAGGTTTTTACGTTATTTCGTTATTTTATTTAATTTTTTAGCTTCATTATGAATTAGTATTTTTGAAACAGGGGGACTATGATAACGTTAGATCTTTCAAAATACAGAATGATAACGGATGTTAAATGCAAAAATAACAAACTATTGTTAGAGATAAATAAAAACTATGAAGTTGTTTTAGAAATTCCTTATCAAGAAGTTGAGGTATCTCCTCCAATAATAAAAATTAATACCCACCCAAGAAGAGCAGAGAATATAAAAATAGGTATATTAAATCTGATCTCCTATACTATTGCAAACAATTTAAAAAATAAGATAACCAAAAGGAGGACTATATATATAAATGAACCGATTCCTTTGATTGGACACACTGCCTTTGGTTTGATTGAAAGAGGAAGAAACATCATACAAGTTAGAGGGCACTGCGGATGTAATTTAAACTGCATATTCTGCTCTGTGGACGAAGGAGAGTTTTCAAAAACAAGAAAAAACGATTATTATGTAGATCTCGATTACCTAATTAGTGAGTATAAAAAACTATCTGAATTTAAAGAAAATAAATACTTAGAAGCCCACTTAGACGGGCAAGGAGAGCCCTCCCTTTATTATCCATTAGTTGATTTGGTGCAAAACTTGGTAGATATAAACAAAAAAGGCAATGGTATCGTTTCTATGCAAACTAACGGAACAGTTTTGAGCTATAAACTAATAGATGAGTTAGAAGAAGTAGGATTACATAGAATAAATCTATCAATTAACGCATTAGATGAAAAAATGGCTAAAATGCTTTCTGGTAGGAAAGATTATAATGTTGAAAAGATCTTAGATTTAGCAGAATATATAAAAAACTCTAAGATTCATCTACTTGTAGCCCCTCTTCTACTACCAAACGTGAACGATAATGAATTTAAAAAAGTTATTGATTTTGCTATTGATTTGGAGCAGAAAAATCCTCAAAATATACTAAATCCACTAACAGGGAAAAAAGACCCTATTTTAGGTTGTCAATTATGCAGAGTTTACCAATTTGGAAGAAGACCTAAAAAGATGAAAATTTGGGATTTTGAAAGATTTTATAATTTATTAAGAAGCTATGAATTAGAGTATGCAAAAAAAGGAATTGACGTTAGGTTGATAACCTCTCCAAAGGACTTCGGAACACATAAAAGGAAAAGATTACCCTACCCTTTTAAAGTTGGAGAGATTGTGAAAGCAAAAGTTGAGTTAGATGGAAGGGTTAAGGGAGAAGTTTTGGGAGTTGCAAAAAATAGGGTTATTCAGATAATTAATTGCCAAAATGAAAGAAAATTAATAGGGAAAGTCATCAAGGTTAGGATTTTGAGAAATAAAGATAACATTATTGTCGCTGAGAGAATTTGAATTAGATATAAGTTATTTCATTATAGTTGTAATTTGACATTTTAAATATTTTAAAACAATATTGAGCGGATAATATCAAAATTAAGGTGATATAGTGAACATTATAGATCTTTATGTTAAAAAATTCAAAGATCTTATCGAGATTGAAAGAAGATGTGAAATGGACTTCCATAAAAATGAGATTATTCGATTAGGAAAGAAGAGAGAAAACGTAGGAAGAGCAATTTTAAATTTAAAAGGAAAGTTTTTGGGAGAAAGTTTAGGTTGCACATTGGTGAGATTTGGTAGAAAAAAGCCATTTAAAACTGAAATATCCCCTGGAGATGTTGTTTTAATAAGTAGAGAAGATCCTCTAAAAAGTGATCTCTATGCAAATGTAATCTCAGTAGGAAAAAACTTCATAGATGTGGCTTTTGATGAAGATGTTCCAAAATGGGTCTACAAAGATAGAGTTAGAATTGATCTCTATGTCAATGACATAACATTTAAAAGAATGAAAGAAGCATTAAGAGAGTTCGCAAAAAGAAAAAATAAGCTTATATATATAATTTTAGGACTTGAACGTCCAGAAAAACCGTTAAGAGAAGATATTAAAATAAAGTTTTATGACGATAAACTCAATGATTCCCAAAAATTGGCAGTAAAAAGAGCAGTGTTAAGTAAAGATTTATACTTGATTCATGGTCCCCCAGGCACTGGAAAAACAAGAACTTTGACAGAAGTAATAGTTCAAGAGGTTAATTTCAATAAACATAAAGTTTTAGCAACCGCTGATTCGAATACCGCAGCTGATAACATTTTAGAGTATTTAGTTAAGAAATATCCTGATTTAAAAGTCGTTAGGGTTGGACATCCAACAAGAATCTCGAAGGACTTAATTGAACACTCTCTTCCTTATTTAATTGAAAATCATGAAAAATATCAAGAGGTTTTATCTCTAAAAGAGAGAATTAAACAGATTAAAGAAGAAAGAGATAAATTTTTAAAACCATCTCCAAGATGGAGGAGAGGAATGAGCGATGAGCAGATTTTAAAAATATCGAAAAAGAAAAAATCATATCGAGGAATTCCAAAAGAAAAAATCATAAGTATGGCAGAATGGATTACAAAAAATAAGAAAATACAGAAAATAATCAGAAATTTAGATGATCTAACTGAAAAAATTATAAATGAGATACTCTCAGAAGCGGATGTTGTTGTGTCAACGAACTCAATGGCCGGTTCTGATGTGTTAAAAGATTGGGAATTTGATGTGGTTGTTATAGATGAAGGAAGCCAAGCAATGGAACCATCTTGCTTAATCCCAATAGTTAAAGGAAATAAGCTAATAATGGCAGGAGACCATAAACAACTACCCCCAACAGTTTTAAGTGAAAATAAAGAATTAAAAAAGACCCTATTCGAACGTTTAATTAAAAAATATCCAGATTTTTCGTCAATATTAGAAATTCAATATAGAATGAACGAAAAAATAATGGAATTTCCAAATAGAATGTTCTATGACAACAAACTAAAAGCAGATGAAAGTGTAAAAAACATAACATTGTTGGACTTGGTTAAAGAAGAGGAGATAGAAGAAACAGATAAAAGCATCGTAAATAAGATTCCTGTCCAATTTATTAATGTAGAAGGAAAAGAGCGACGAGATAAAGAATCCTACTCTTACTACAACATAGAAGAAGCAGAACAGGTTTTTGATATTGTTAAAAAACTTTTGAAATATAGAATTCCAATAAGCGTTATAACCCCTTACGACGCCCAAGTAAGGTATCTAAGAAGCATGTTTGAAGAAAACAACATAGATGTGGAAGTTAATACAGTAGATGGTTTTCAGGGTAGGGAAAATGAGACAATAGTTATTTCATTCGTTAGAACAGAGAAGTTTGGATTTTTAAAAGATTTGAGAAGATTAAATGTTGCAATAACTCGTCCAAAAAGAAAATTGGTCTTAATAGGAAATGAAAATCTTTTAAAACAGGATAAAATATATAATGAGATGATAAAATGGGCTAAATCAGTTGAAAATGAAAAAATTCGACTAAACCAATAACCTTATATAATCTTTTTTAATATACATATTAGTCAACGTAATAATATAATAAATAATAATTTATACATAATAATCTACCATATCATTTTAGCAACCCTATGGAATATTTGTTTTATTTAAAATCCTTTATTAGTATACTGGGTGGAATAATGCCCATAACTAAAAATAACAAAATGATAAAAAATAATAAAGATAGAAATAGTTATTTTTTAATTTTAACGCTAAATATGATTATTATAACTGCTCTATTATCTTACAACTTCAAAAGCCCGCTTTTAAATATTTTGAGCTTCATACTAATCGTAATTATAGATATTATATGCCTCTTCCTTTTAAAACATAAATAATTACTACTATCGACAATAATAAATAGGGAGATCATGGATGTTATAATTTCAGTAATATGATTTCATTTTCAATATATGAGAAAATTATAACGATTTATGGGAGATACTAATGCTAAGATCTATTATTTATTATCTTTTAGATAATTGGAGAGAAATTTTGTATTTGTGGACTATGCTTATCATTATTTTAGTATCTATTGCAATTTTAAAGCATAATAATATAGATTTTAAATTTAAGAGATATTTAATACTGTTTATCTGTGGGGGTTATATGTTGTTAAGTGTCCTCTGCTTAATACACTATAAGAAAACCCCTACTGATTTAAAAGACATTCTTCAAGTTTTTACATCAACAATATTTTTAGGACTTGGAATAATCTTGCATCAAAAACAAAAAACAAAACATATTGCAATTATAATTATAATAATATCAGATATAGATCTCCTATCTCTCTTTATAAAATCTCTAATTACATAAATTTAACTTACTCTACTTTTTTATATTTATTAAAGTTTTTAATAGGACATTTGTTTCCGTATATATATTTTACGATCTGAATTAAATCATAATATATAAATATATACAGTGAGATCGTATTATTATAATAGCAAAAATTTTCAAAATTATTTTTAAGTATTTTTCATTACTTTTTATTAATTTGGGGGTAAAAATGGCTAAATACATAACTTTACCAGATTTTTGTGAAAAAAAATACAAAATTATCAGTGAATTAGTAAAAAAACATCCAAAGGTGATTTTGGTAGAGCTTGGCGCGTATGCTTATATTAACGATCCACAGATGTATTCTCATGTATTTGATGAGGTTAATGAAATAGAGAATATGCTTAAAAAACATGGTTTAGACGTCATTCATTACCATATTAAAGATGAGGAAGTATCTAACTGTTTAAAGAGATGGAATTATTGGAATATAATTTTAATGCTGGTTTCTGCACTGTTTGCAGTATTGCTAATACCAGTAGACGCGATAATAAGATTCGTATTTAAGAGAAAAGACCTCGCCGACAAATTTGCACGAATATTGTGTTATCCTACCAAGAAACTCATATATAACAAAGTCATATCTAATTTAAGTGATTTAAAAAGACATGTAAAGAGTATTGAAGATAAAGGAGAACAAGTAGTTGTTATTGTTTATTAAAATCCCCAAAATTAGATAAATTAATGTGAAACTATGAAAATATCAATAATTTTAACAATCCTAATCTTCTCATTAGGTTTTATTGTTGGATTTATCTCAATAAACAATTTATCAAAACTAACTCTCGATTAAGGACTTTTAAAACCTTCTTCAATTGTTATTGGGATCTACATAACTACAAAGATAGCCACTTATCTACTAACATAAAATTAAATAAATTAACAATCATGACTTATTGATAGGTTGTTGAGTATTTGATGAAAACAAAATTTTGGTGATTAATAATGAGAATGATTAAGTTTAGAGTTTATTATGATGGGAATTATTGGATTGCAGAGGGTGTTGGCGTAAGTATTTTACTCAGGGTGAAAGTTTAGATGAATTAATGAAAAATCTTAAAGAAGCTGTAGAATTGCATTTTGAAGATGAGTTAAAGGCAGGAGAAGTTATAAAAATCCTCTCTGTTTCTGAGATGGAAGTGTCAAATATTGCCTAAACTTCCAGTTGTGAGTGTGATAAAATTTTAAAAAAATTGAGTTATGAGATTGTTAAACAGAGAGGACGCCATGTAAGATTAAAAAAGAAACAGAATTTGGAATTCCCAATATAACTATACCTTATCATAAAGAAATCACAAAAGGAACCTTAAATGCTATTTTAAATGATATTTCTAAATGGAATAACATTCCAAAAGAGGAGGTAATTAAAAAACTAAAAATAAACAGTTTATTTTCTAAATTTAAACTACTTTACTATTGATTATTAATAACAAAAAAGTGTAAAATAGATAATAAAAAAATATTATTATGGCAATAGGTGTGATAGTTATGGTTAGTATATTTACAATGATTATATTAACAATTTCAGTATTAATAAGCATATTATTATATAATTCTCTAATGAAAAAATTAAATAAAAGTTCTGTAAAACTTAATGATTTTGAAGTAGTTTATAAGTTTGTGATACCAATAATTTTATCATTTGTAGTAATGAAATATAGTATTGATTTTATAATAAATATTGGTTTTAGCTCTAAATCTTTTATTCCATATGCTTTAGGTTCAATAATATTAGCTTTATTTTTTATAATATATGAGATCAGTTTAAGCTTTCTTCTAAAATTTTTAAATAAAGGCAATTGATTAATTAAAAAAGTGAAACCATGAATAAACTACCAATAATTTTAACAATAACAATCTTCTCATTAGGTTTTATTTTTGGCTTAATATCAATAAACAACTTCTCGAAAATTAATGATAAGGATTCATCAAATTTTAAACCTAAAATAAATTTTAACTTTCCTTCAATAACGTAAGATTTAAATGAAAAGAATCTAAGGATCTTAATAACTACTAAAAAAGGTGTAATTATGAAATTTTTTAATAGGGAAAAGGAGATTAATGAAATACTTCGAATTTTAAATAGAGAGCCAGATGATATTTATTTTATATATGGACCCTTAAACAGTGGAAAAACAACTTTAATAAACCACATAATAAACAATGAATTAAAAAAATGCAGTAAAAAATATGCTGTCTTTTATGTTAATTTCAGAGAGTATGATATTTCATCAATGGATAATTTCGTCGAGGCATTGTTTGAAATAGATGAAAATTCAAAAGAAAAGAAGATAAAATCATACATAGAGAGTTTTACAACGGGAGTTAATGATATTATAAACTTATATTATGGCATAAAAGTTCCAGAGCCAATTTTAGATAAATTATTTGGGGAGAAAGAAAGAGGAAGGTTAGTTTTTAAGTTTATTAGGGACTTATTTATGAGTTTGCATAAAAAGGGCATTCAGCCAGTATTTATTTTAGATGAATTGCAGATGATTAAAGATATTGTTATGAATGGAGGAAAGCCATTATTAAAAAGCTTATTCCAATTTTTGGTCTCTTTAACAAAAGAAAGACATATAGCTCATGTTTTTTGTCTAAGTTCAGATAGTTTATTCATTGAGTATGTTTATAATGCTGGAGAGTTAAGGGATAGGGCTGATTATATTTTGGTAGATGATTTTGATAAACAAACTGCCTTAAAATTTATGGATTTTTTAGCAGTAGATAATAATATTGAGCTAAATAATGAAGATAAGGAATTAATATACTCTTATGTGGGTGGAAAGCCAAAACTTATTGTTAGGGTTATAAATAAGTTAGGTATTATGGATTTGAAAGATGTGTTAGAATTAATGCTTAAAGATGACATGCAAAAGCTAAAGTATTTTTTAAATGACTTGGATTATATAAAACCAAAAGTTAGTATTAAAGATGAACTTATCGAAATTAAAAAAGAGGATATTATTGAAGCGTTAAAATTATTTAAAAATACTTATGAGATAAGTGATGATAAAATACCAGAACCAGTTTATATCTATTTAATTAAAGAGAACATCTTATTTTTAGATCCTATTAGGGGAATTTTAAAACCACAAAGTTATCTGGTTTGGAATGCTATAAAAAGGTTGTTATAAACAAAGTTTTAAACTACTTTACTTTTTTATATTTATTAAAGTTTCTAATAGGGCATTTATTTCCGTATAAATATTTTACGATCTGAATTAAATCGTAATATATAAATGTATACAGTGGGATCGTATTATTATGATAATGAAAAAAAACTATTAAGGAATATGAATTTATTTAAGATATATTTGGTAGCTATAGTTATTATTGTATACCTCTTCGATTGGATACTTCAACCAATTATATCGAATTATTTTAAAGCGATCAACTATTTACCGTTATCATTTTCTATAGGGTTTGGAGGAGGAATATTGATCTCATTCTTTATATTGTTGCTATATTGGCAATAATCAAAGGTTGGAGGTAAAAACATACTTACGTGTGATCTGCTATCGATGTTGAATCTAAGTAAAAGTATTTTATAATTTTATAATAGATTTTCCAATAATAGTAAAATTCGATGCCCCTCTATTAGTTGGATAAAAAGCTTCATTATGCTACAATTGGGTAAAATTGTTAACTTGACAATCTCACATTAAAGTAAAAAAGGTGAAGATATGGATTTTGAGAGTATAATATTTTTAACATATTTGGCATTTTTGTTTGTGATATTGCCATTTTTGATGGATGTAGTTGTATATATGAAATTCAAAGATGGTTTGGGGTTAAAAGAAGAGGACATTATCATGACAATATATAATTTTGTTAGATATAGGCATGAAAAGATACTGGGATTTAGAAGCACGATAATAATTATATTAGCAGATATTATTTTAGCAATTGGCTTTATAATATGTGGGTATTATTTAAAATTCAATATTTGGTTTATATTGGCATCAATAGTCATTTATACCTATGTAATTTACCTAATCAGATGCAAAATATATTCAAAATTCTTTAATAACATTAAATCAGTCGAATTACATTAATATCGTTAAAATACTATTAGAGAAGATGTTAGAATTTTGTAGTATATATTAAAAACTTTGAAAATTCGGGAAGTGAGGTAATATTAGTATGAATAATAAAAAAATAGACAGATATGGTAGTATTGTAATTATTATAATTTTAACCCTTTCTATATTGGAATATGTCTTAAAACATCCCTATGGGATATTGGCAATGAAACTGGCAATATTAGCAATTTTATTAAATATATTGTATATCTGTTATAAATTTATAGTAACAAAATTAGCGAAGAAAAAATGATAAAACCTGCTAAAAGAGGTGATTTTATTGGATTTCTCCTAATGCTATTAGAAAAGAAAAAGAATGGCCATATTTGTGGAGAATATTTGAGGGTAGTAAAAATCTGAATGAAATTAAGTTTGGTGAATCTAAATGTCAAAACTAACCTATAATAAAATATTACACTCAATAAAAGCAAAAAGAATCAACTCAAATACAAAGATTATGTTAATAATTTTGTTGTGCTATATAGTGATTTTAGTACTATTGTTAGCTCTAAATCAGCCGTATATGTTATGGCTTATCAGTAAATACCTACTATTGACAGTTATTAGTTTAATACTATACTTCAATATAATAAAAAATGTAAAATAATTTTTTATATGGCTTTCTTGAAGAATATTTAGAGGGATAAGTATGACCGATATGTTGTTAAAACGTGTATTAGATATGAATAATAATACCATTAAACAACTAAAGAAGAGTTTATAAGTTTAAATGGAGTGGTAAATAAATCAGCTATTTTAATTTTAATCACATTAGCATCATCCATAATTTCTTTTTATTATATTCACTCACCCTTACTTATAATCTTAACCAGTACTGTAGGAGTTATTATTATGTTGATTTTATTTGTTTGGGTTTATTTTGATTTTAATCATCCTCAAGTTGTAAAATATCTGTCTCCAATACATGCGGTTGTTGAAGGATTATGTATTGGGGCAATATCATACATGTTTGAATCATCTTACGATGGAATAGTATCTCAAGCATTATTTGTAACATTTGGTATCTTTTTAATCATGCTTTTTATATACAAATATAAGATTATTAAAGTTACCAATAAATTTAAAGCGGTAATTATATTTACAACTCTTGGAATTGTGTTATACTATATCATATCTATTGCATTGATAGTCTTTGCCGGTATATATTTACCTACATTTAAAAGTGGTTTAATAGGTATTGGATTTAGTTTGTTTGTAGGAACAATTGCATCATTAAATCTATTATTGGATTTTAATATGATTGAAAAAATGGTTAAAAACCAATTTCCAAAAGATTTTGAGTGGTATTGTGCATTTGCTTTATTAACAACACTTATATGGATTTACATTGAAATAATAATACTCTTTAAAAAACTAAGAGATAATTTAGATAATATTGGGTATTAAAAAGCTATCAAATGTGAAACCATGAATAAACTACCAATAATTTTAACAATAACAATCTTCTCATTAGGTTTTATTTTTGGCTTAATATCAATAAACAACTTCTCGAAAATTAATGATAAGGATTCATCAAATTTTAAACCTAAAATAAATTTTAACTTTCCTTCAATAACGTAAGATTTAAATGAAAAGAATCTAAGGATCTTAATAACTACTAAAAAAGGTGTAATTATGAAATTTTTTAATAGAGAAAAGGAGATTAATGAGATTCTTTTAATCTTAGAAGAAGAACCAAATAATATTTATTTTATTTATGGTCCTTTAAATAGTGGGAAATCAACCCTAATAAGAGAAGTTATAACTAATAGGTTAGATAAGTCCAAATACATTACATTCTTTATTGATTTTAGAACGAGGAATATTTTAAACGTTGATAATTTTATTGAATGTTTATTTGAAGTGGATGAGAAATCAAAAATAGATGATTTTAGAGAGTATGCTAAATCATTAGCTGATTTATTAGTTAGAGGTTCTGAAGAGATTAGTAAATACTACTTGGGCATGCCTATTAAAGTGCCAAAACCATTCTTTGATAAAATTTTTAGTAAAAGAGATAAATCAGCAGATGTCTATCAATATATAGAATATTTATTTGCTAAATTAAATGAGAAGGGTAAAAAACCAATTTTAATATTTGATGAATTGCAAATGATTAAAGAGATAACTTTAAACGGGAATAGGTTGTTATTATGGAGTTTGTTCCAGTTCTTAGTGGCATTAACCAAAGTTCAACATCTATGTCATGTCTTTTGTCTAAGTTCTGATAGTTTGTTTATTGAATACATATACGGAAAAGCTGAATTAAAAGGAAGAGTTGATTATATTTTAGTTGATGATTTTGATAAAGAGACAGCTTTAAAGTTTATGGATTTTTTAGCTAAAGAAAAAAATATTAATCTAACTAATGATGATAAGGAGTTGATTTATTCTTATGTTGGTGGAAAGGCAAAGGATATTTATGATGTTATTGTCAAGTTAAAAGCTGTTAAAGATTTGAAATACATCTTAGAGACAAAACTTGAAGAGGAGCGGAATCACTTGGAAGAGTTATTAGAGAAGATTGAAGAAGGTTATGAGGGAATAAATTATGATGATGTCTTAGAGGCATTGAAATTGTTTAAAGACAACTATGAACTTCCAAAAAGTAAGATAAAAAGGAAAATTAGGATATTTTTAATTAAAGAGAATATTTTATTCTTAAATCCACAAAAAGGAATTTTAAAACCACAATCATTTTTGGTTTGGAATGCTATAAAAAGGTTGTTATAAACAAAGTTTTAAACTACTTTACTTTTTTATATTTATTAAAGTTTCTAATAGGGCATTTATTTCCGTATAAATATTTTACGATCTGAATTAAATCGTAATATATATATATATAGGGGGATTGTATTATTATGATAATGAAAAAAGTGTAAAACGATATGTAGGGTAAAGAAGTATATTAGACAAAAATATAGTCGGCGATGACGCTCCGGTGTAGGAGCTGAGCCAACTGGCGATGATGCCTCAGTATAGAGGCGGAGCCAAATTCGGGAATTGCCAACCAACTAAAAGGTGGGCAATATGAAATTTTTAGAAAAGGGAGTATATAAGATTTTTGGGGCAGTTGTTTTAGTAAGCATGATAGGAGCGTTAGTTGCTGAGTCAGTTGCTGTAGGGGATTTAGGAGCAGCATACTACTACAAATATCATGATGATAAGGGGTACCTTGAGGATGGGCGTGAATGGGGCGACTGTGGAGCAGAACTTCTTTTAACTGTATCTGAAGTTGAAAGTGTTGAAGGAGCAGCAGAAGTGGCATTATGGGCTGCAGCTGGTCTTACTGGAGCAGGACTTATAGCTGTAGGTGTTACATTGATTTGTTAATATTTAATGAGTGATAGGATGGTAAATGTTAAATCTATTATTCTTTATTTTTTAAATAATTGGCGTGTAATATTAAACTTATGGGCAATGTTTATTGTTAGTTTATCATTTATCGTATTATTAAAACATAAAATTGGTATTAACCTTAAAAAATCTGCAACCATATTTGTTATTTGTGGAGTTTATGCATTGCTGAGTATATTTGGTTATTATGTTATAGGAAATATCGGTCTAAAAACATTGTCCCACGTGTTTATCTCAACAATATTTTTTGGGCTTGGAGTAATATTATATATTAAATACCAGTCTGAGAAATTAAATAAAACTACCAAATA
Source organism: Methanocaldococcus vulcanius M7 (assembly GCF_000024625.1). NCBI lineage: Archaea > Methanobacteriati > Methanobacteriota > Methanococci > Methanococcales > Methanocaldococcaceae > Methanocaldococcus > Methanocaldococcus vulcanius. The sequence goes on along the minus strand of NC_013407.1, from coordinate 313,093 downwards.
CGCTGCAATTATATTATTATTAATATCTTTAATAGACATAGCAGAATTGTTTATAAAAGTTTTAATAATCTTAGCACTGTGAAACCATGAACAAACTACCAATAATCTTAACTCTAATAATCTTCTCATTAGGTTTTATTGTGGGGTTTATTTCAATAAACAATTTATCAAAGATTAACGATAAAGATTTATCTAATTTTAAACCTAAAATACAATTCAACTTTCCTATAATCCTAACAAACAACTTAAAAGTTATTTTTTTAATGTTAGCTGGAGCGATAACCTTTGGTTTAGTTAGACAAAGAGGAAGTCATGTAAGATTAAAAAAAGAAACAGAATTTAGGATTTACAATATAGCTATACCTTATCATTAAAGAAATCGCAAAAGGAACCTTAAATGCTATTTTAAATGACATATCTAAATGGAATAACATTTCAAAAGAAGATCTAATTAAAAAATTAAAATAAATAGTTTATTTCATTAAATTAAACTACTTTACTTTTTTATATTTATTAAAGTTTCTAATAGGGCATTTATTTCCGTATAAATATTTTACGATCTGAATTAAATCGTAATATATATATATAGGGGGATTGTATTATTATGATAATGAAAAAAGTGTAAAACGATATGTAGGGTAAAGAAGTATATTAGACAAAAATATAGTCGGCGATGACGCTCCGGTGTAGGAGCTGAGCCAACTGGCGATGATGCCTCAGTATAGAGGCGGAGCCAATTCGGGAATTGCTAACACCACATAAAAGGGTGGCAATATGAAATTTTTGGAAAAGGGAGTATATAAGGTTTTTGCAGGTCTGGTTTTAGTAAGCATGATTGGAGCTTTGGTGGCTGAGCCAGTTGCAGTAGGGGATGTTGGAGCAACTATGTATTATATTTTACATAATAAAGAAGGGCACCAAATATTTAATGATGGAGTATCTGCTACTGAAGCTGGCGGGGCAGCGGTTACTGCAGGAGGCATACTTATGGAAGTAGCTGAAGAAGGATCAATAATGTATATGGTGGGTGCAGGCTTATGTATTGCTGGAGCTCCCGTAGTAGCTCTTGGTTTAGCTGCTATAGCATAGCTTAATTAGAAGTAATGATATTCCATAATTCTATTATTCAATTTTTTGTATTATTTATGAATTAAATGGTGAGATTATTGAAAGATACATCACTTCATAGGATTATTGCAATATTCATATGGTTATCAGGAATATTTTTAATAATTTTATATATCCATTACAATAAAATAAACATATTCGCTATATTCAATATTACTACGTTCTATTTAGCTCTTGGATTTATTGTATATACTAAAAAATATGTAAAAATGTATGCTATGTTTGGAAAGAAATTAACCTATATAATATTATTCTTGGCATATATTGGGTTATTAATAGCAAACTTATGTAGGTTTTTGAGTTAAGACAAATAGCTAATTGTGAAACCATGAAAATACCAATAATCTTAACTCTAATAATCTTTTCATTAGGTTTTATTTTTGGCTTAATATCAATAAACAACTTCTCGAAAATTAATGATAAGGATTTATCAAATTTTAAACCTAAAATAGAGTTTAATTTTATTTCAATACTATCAAACAACTTAAAAGTTATATTTCTAATGTTGGCAGGAGCAATAACTTTCGGTTTATCTACTTTTATAAACCTATTATTTAACGGTTTTAATGTTGGTGCCTTAATTGGCTCTACATTCTTAACTAACGAACCATTAAAAATTATTGCTGGTTTTATTTTACCACATGGAATATTCGAAATCCCAGCTATATTAATATCAGCAGTAGCTGGTTTTAAAATTCCTTATGAGATAACTCTCTACTTATTAGATAAAAAAGAAAAACCAATAACAGAGGAAGATATAAAGGTCTTTTTAAAATTAGCAATAATTTCAATAATTCTAATCATAATAGCCGCTTTTATCGAAGTTTATATTACTCCAAAGATAGCCACTTATCTACTAACGTAAGATTTAAATAGTTGAAGCAACAAATACAATCATTGAAAAATCTAATAGGTGGTATTAATGAATATAATAGAAGCTTTAACAAATCCAGACATGTTCTTCAAAAAACTCTCTCAGAAAGAGATCTCTCTAAAAGAACCATTTTTAATTGTTTTAATATTTTCCATATTGATAGCAATCTCTGCCTACGTATCAACTTCAATTATATACAAAATCTTTCCTCCACAGTATCAGCAAGTATTGGCTTTTACTAAAATTATTGCGTTAATATCTACATTTATTGGCGGAATTGTTGCATGGTTAATTATAGCAGGAGTTATGCATCTCATTTCAATGGCATTTAAAGGGGAAGGGAGCTTTAAGAAAACATTATCCTTTACTGGCTATGGATTCCTTCCAAATATAGTTGGAGCTTTAATAACAGTCCCTATTGCCTATTACTACTTATCTCAAATTCATATTCAACCATTAACTATAACTCAGATGCAGAATCCAATAATTGTTCAAGAGGTTATAAAGCATATAATCCCAAAAACTTTAATCTATACAAATGCAATAATTGGCTTTGCTGTAACTATATGGAATTTATATATATGGACTTATGCAATTAAATATGCAAGAAACCTAACGTTAAAAAACGCATTTATCACTGCCTTAATTCCAACGGTTATATTTGGTTTGTATCAACTATACTGCGTATTAAAGTTATTATAAGATGAGGGAAAAAGATGAAGGGCTTAAAAAAATTATTTATCATATTTATCTTCCTATTTCTTTTATCTCAGGTTTCTGCTTACATAATCTTTAAAAATTTTGATTATAAAGCCCAATACTTGGAGCCGTCTAAAACCTATGATTTATATATAACAATAGAATCAGATAAAGAGATTAACAATACAGTCATATATATAAAACCAACAAATGAAATATCAAAAGAGAACATAGAAATTATTAAAGGAAAGAAGTGGATTGGACATCTCTTTCCTTATGAGTATGGAGTAGCCCATTTAATAATAAAAATAAAGCCAAATGCTCCAAATTATGATTATAAAATAACGGTTTATTGCAACTATACAAAGGATGATCAGCAGTATTCTGAAAATAGGATCTTTACTCTTCCAGTGAGAGGAAAGGCAAACTTGGTAATAGAAACTACCAAAAATATGTTAAATGTTGGAAATAATAAAATTCTCCTCCTATTGACAAATAAAGGAACAGGAACTGCTGAAAATATAAAAATAGAATTTCAAAACTCAAATAATTTAATAATTTTGGGGGATAACACTTTCACTCTATCCTCTCTCAACTCTGGAGAATCAACCTACATTCCATTAACAATTTTTGCCAAAAAAGAAGGAGTTTATTCTATAAATTACAAAATATCATATAAAAATCCATACAATTTATTGGAATTAACGCAAAAATCAGAGACGATAAATGAGGATTCAAAATCTGAGACATTAACCTATCAAAATAAAAATACAGTTGAAGAGACAGGAATTTTAACCTTCAATGTATTTCCAAATGAGTTGGTTTCAATAAATATAAAAAACCCAACCATTACAGTTGGAAAGATAGAAAATCTAACAATTTCAATAAAAAATAATTATAAAGATTCCTTATTTGTTGTTCAGATAGGTAAATATTTCATTGGAGATAATCAAAAATCAATATTCATCAAAAAAGGAGAGGCAAAAAATCTAACTTTCCAAATAAAAGTAGATAAAGAAGGAGTGGTCGATATTCCTATATTAATATATTTTGATAATAATCAGATTGAGAAAAATCTAACGATAAATGTTGTAGGAAAGGCAGATTTGGTTTTAAGTGGTATAGATATAGAAAGCTCATTTAACGAAATAAAAATAACTGGAGATATAGACAATATCGGAACTGGAAAGGCAAAGAGCGTTTTAATATCAATAGAAAAAACAAAAAACATCATTCCAAAAAAGCCGTATGAAAATTATTTCGTTGGAACTCTAAATCCCGATGATTATGGTAGTTTTGAACTCCACTGCCAAATTAATGGAAATGTAAGTGAAATTCCTCTTAAAATAACTTATAGAGATGAAGATAACAACTTAATGACCATTTATAAGACAGTAAAAATTGATAAAAATATAATTCCATCAAAAAATGAAAGTAATGGAGGAATTAATTATTTAGTTGTTGGAATAGCTATATTGTTCTGTGTTGGAGTAGTTTATTTGATTTATAGAGGCTTTGTAAGAAAAGATGTGAAATAATTAAAATTGGCGATGATGCCCTTTATGGGCTGAGCTAACTTAACCTACAAAAAACAAATTACAATATCAGAGGTGACATGATGAGCTTGAATAAAATTTGTATTAAAAGGTTTTGCTATCTTAACTATACTCTGTATGATAAATAGTGTATTCGCTGAAGGGGCATACTATAGCTACACGTGGAAAGATTTTGTTGTGGATACTATTGTTGGAGAGGATTTGTATCATTTTGCTACTGGTCAAAAGTATAATGGATGGGGTCTAGCATTTGATGTAATAACTCTAATACCACTTGCAAAGGTGTTAAAAGCCGTTAAAATTTCTAAAGGAATTAAAGCTTTAGCACTTGCTGGGAAAGTTGAGAAGAAATTACCAAAAGCGTATATGATTGCAAAAAATGGTGGAAAACATAGTGGATTATTGGAAAAATATGAAAAAAAGAGTACAAGAGAAATATATAAAGCTATGAAAAGTTACTTAAAACAGGTGGAAATACATCGTGATAAAATTAATAACCCTACAAAATATATTCCTAATTTTTATCAACTATCAGACAAAGAACAGAAAGGACTATTAAATAAATGGAAAAAAGATATGGAAAGAAATCAGGAGTTAGCAGATATTATGAAAGGAATCTTAATAGAAAGAGGTGAATTAAGATAATAAAAGGTAAAAGGTGAATAAAATGAAGAATGTGGATATAGATACGCTACAAGCATTTATTTATGAGATATGCGAAGCTATTAAAGAAAGGGCTTTAGAAGCTAAAAAAGAAAAAGATAAAGCTGAAAAACATAGAGATAAAGATAAAGAAGAACATATTTATGCAGTTGGTAGATTAATGGGATTTAACGAAGTGATATCAATAATCCAACAGACAGCAGAATCTCTCGGAATAGATTTAAAGGACTTAAAACTTGATGATATAGACCCAGACAAGGATTTGATATAAAATATTAGAATATTTGTATCTTTATATTATTTATTTTCATAATTTATTTTCATCATTCTTTAAATCTTAAAATATGATTTAATGGTGAAATAATGAATGACTTAATATTAAGTCCTGATAAATTTTTCAAAGAGATTGTAACTAAACCAATGAACTTAAAACTTCCTTTAATAATCGTTCTATTATGGTCTTTAGTTAGTTCAGTTGTTATTTTAACCCCAATTATATACCTGGAAGGAGTTGAAGATGTTATGTTGTTAATTTTAAAATTTATTATTTTGTTTATAGCTACATTTTTATCCAATGTAGTAATTTTATTGATTATTGCAGGATTTTCTTATATAATTTTAATAAAATTATTTAATGGAATTGGAGATTTTAAAAAAATGCTTGAGATTATTGGATATGTTTCTTTTGTATATTTAATTGAAATGACAGTTGCTTTAATTATTCAGATTGTTTCTATTTTAACAAATACAGTATATGCTGATGGAGATTATATAATTAAGTTAATGGATATAGTGGTAACGTTATGGGCAATGTTACTGTTTGCAAAAGGAATCCAGTACAACTATAAATTGACATTCAAAAAAAGTTTGGTTATACCATTTTTAATATTTTTACTGAATTTTCTAAGCAATATGACTGATTACATCAACATATATTAGGGCTTTTAGGGGAAACCATGATCAAACTCAAAGATGTAACAAAAACCTACAAAATGGGAGGAGAAATTATCTATGCCCTAAAAAATGTAAATCTGAAAATAGGGAAGGGGGAGTTTGTTTCTATAATGGGACCTTCTGGCAGTGGAAAATCAACAATGTTAAATATTATTGGTTGTTTAGACAAACCAACAGAGGGAGAGGTTTATATTGACAATATAAAGACCAATGATTTAGATGATGACGAATTAACAAAAATTAGGAGAGATAAAATTGGTTTTGTCTTTCAGCAATTCAACTTAATTCCTTTATTAACTGCCTTGGAGAATGTTGAACTCCCATTAATTTTTAAATATAGAAATTCGATGAGTGAAGAAGAGAGAAGGGAAAGAGCTTTAAAGTGCTTAAAGATGGCTGAGTTGGAAGAAAGATTTGCCAACCACAAACCAAATCAGTTGAGTGGGGGACAGCAGCAGAGAGTTGCAATAGCGAGGGCTTTGGCAAACGATCCACCTATTATATTAGCGGATGAGCCAACTGGAGCGTTGGATAGCAAAACAGGAGAAAGGATAATGCAATTATTAAAAAAATTAAATGAAGAGGATAAAAAGACCGTTGTTGTTGTCACTCATGATATAAATGTTGCAAGATTTGGGGAGAGAATAATTTATTTAAAAGATGGAGAAATTGAGAAGGAAGAAAAATTGAGGGGATTTGATGATAAATAACATCTCAAACTTCGATAAAGTTAGAGCAGTTGCAATAGCGATATTGTTTTATATTTTTATAATTTTGGTTGTAGATGGAAGCATCTCCTCTTTTATTGGGGATTATATAACTTATCCAGTTGATAAAGACAACCTTGTAAAGTTTTATGATTTTGTTTATGTTATTGGCTTTCTTTTATCTTTATCAATATCAACATGGATGTTTTCAAAAGGTATCGTTAAGGACTTTGCAAAATCTTTTGTTATATTTTTTGGAATTGCCTTTATATTAGGAATTGGGCTATTTTTGGTCTTAACATTTCTTGAAAAGCATATTATAAGCATGAGTGGCTATACAACTTTAATATTATTTTTCTTTCTTTTAAATCTCTTTGAAAAGCTGGATAAATTAAATATAAATAAAAATAATGGATAAAATAAAAGTGAGAGCATGTATTTTGAATTAGCAAAGAGAAACTTAAAAAGAAACTTATTGAGGAGCGTTTTAGCATTACTTGGAATAATTATTGGAGTTGCAGCAATATCCTCTTTGGGAATATTAGGAGGGGGATTAAAGCAGGGAATTATGGAAAATTTGGGGAGTATATCCAACTATATAATTGTTTTTCCAAATTATCAAAATGGTTATACATCTTTTGATAAAAGAGATATTGAAAAACTAAGAGTTTTAAATTGCAAAGTTATTCCTGTCTATGCAACCTCTGATTTTGTTTATATAAAAGGAAAGAATAGAAAAGCATACGCAAACATCTTCGGCATTGATAAAAATGATATAAAATACTTAAATTTGAAAGTGAAGGTTTCCGACACTTCTGTTGCTGTTGATACGTTCTTTTCTAATGTTAATGATGTTAATGTAGGAGATCAGTTGGAGATTAAAAACATCTCACTGAGAATTAGCGGAATATACAACAGCACATTTTTATTTCCAGATAACTCGTTAATTTTAACGGCAAAAACATACAGAAGGTTTTATGGAGAAAATAATTATAATTATTCAAGAATAATCCTCTATGTTAAAAATATAGAGGATATAAATAAAATAAAAAATGAGACAGATAAAATTTTAAACAGAAAAGAGAAAAAATGTATAATAATATCTTTAAACTCTATATTGGAAGCGATCAATGGTGTTATAACAAAGGTTTCTTACTTCTTAATGGGAATTGGAGCTATCTCATTATTAGTTGCAGGCATTGGAATCGGAAACGTCATGTTAATGAGTGTTGTAGAGAGAACGAAGGAGATTGGAGTTATGAGAAGCATTGGAGCATCAAAAAGGGACATTATAATTTTATTCCTTTATGAAGCATTGATCTTGGGAATTATTGGTTCTTTAATCGGAGCGTTTTTGAGTTTATTCTTCGGTTATTTGATCGTTCATTATCTCTTAAAAACCTCTTTATCTTATTATGCAATCTTCTATATGATAATTGGCATTACCTTTGGAATCTTAACATCTCTAATCTCCGCATTATATCCTGCATACAAGGCATCAAGGTTGGATCCAATAAAAGCATTGAGAAATGAATAAATAAACATTTGGGACTAAAATGGAAAAATTCACATTAGAAACTTTAAATCTTCTAAAAAACAAGGTTTTAGAAACAGCCATATATTTGGAGAAGAACTTACAGAGATTCTTATTAAAGAGATCGATGAGATAATAGAAACTGCTAATGATCTTTATGAAGGCCTTATTAAATATCTATAAAAGAGATTTAGCAATAAAATATTTTGAAAAGTTGAAGGAAATAAACCTTTATCACGATGAAATATACAAAATCATTGCCCTAACTTATAAAGAAGTTAAAAATGTTGAAAAAGCCAAAAAATTAAAAAAGTTGGTGTAAGTATGGAGAACTTTGAATATGAGCTAAAAAATGCAATAGAGCATATATTAGAAACCAATTATCCGAGAAAGGCATTTTGGCACTTTGATGATTTAATTGATGATTTAAAAAGTGGAATTAAAGCTGGAGATGATGCAGTGGTTATAAAAAACATGGTTGTGAATATGGAAGGTCCCTATCCCTTAAAATTAGGGGCTAAAACAGCTTTAATTCACACCGCTTGTGATGTTGTGGCTATGGGGGCAGAGCCAAAATTTGCGTTAAATGCCATTCAAGCAAAAAATGAGGATGAGATAAAATTGGCTGTTGATGGTTTAAGAAAGCAGAGTATTGGCTTAAATATTCCAATAGTTGGAGGAAACACTCAAACAGTTGAAGAGTTGAAATCTTGCATTGCTGTTGCTGTTTTTGGAGATTTGGTTGATGAGGAATTAATCATTAGAGATGGAGGAGCTAAGGAAGGAGATTTATTAATTATGCTCGGAGATCCTGTTGAGGGAGATGTTGGAGAGAGAGTTTATAAGGCAAAGAAAAAATTTGATACATACTTAGAGATCTTAAAGAGAGGAATAAAGGTAAATGCGTGTAAAGATGCATCAAGAGGTGGCTGGCTGGGAAATTTGTTGGAGATGTTAATTAAGGCAAAAAAAGGAGCTGAAATAAAGTCCCTTCCCTATCCAAGAGCTACAAGATACTTAGGAAGTTATATATTGGCAGTTCCTGAAGAGGAATATGAAAAAATTTTAGACATTGCATTAAAAAATAAATGCCCCATTGTATTGTTTGGTAGAATAATAGAAGATCCAAAATTGGTTATTGGCACGAAAGAGTATCTATCTGAAGAGAAAATGCTTGAATTGATAAAGAGGTTTCCATACAAACCGATGGGAATTTAATAATAAGAATAATGAAGAAAGTAATAGACAATGGATAAATAATAAAAATCAATAACAATAAATAAAAAATAAAGATAAAAAAAGATAAAAGGCATATAAAAGATAAGTAAATGATCTGCATTAAAGTTATTGGAGAGTGATGTTTATGGTAAAGATCGCTTTATTAACCTGTGGAGCAGAGTGGAGCGGTGTTTATAGGGAAATCGAAAAAGCAGCACAAAAAGTTGGAGGAGAACTTGTTTTTCCAGAGGTTGATCTCTCATATATTGATGAAGTTGAGGAGAGATTAGGATTTAAAGTCGGATCTGACAACCTAAAACTGATGTTTGCAAGGGCAATGTCTATCATGGAAGGAAACACCGATGCTGAAGCAGTGTTTGTGGCAACATGTTTCAGATGTGCTGAAGGTGCCTTAGTAAGAAACGAAGTAAGAAAACTTATACAACAAAACACAAGCTTGCCAGTAGTTATGTATTCATTCACAGAGAGAACAAAAGCATCTGAGTTATTAACAAGAATGGAGGCATTAACCACAATTGTTGAAAGAAAATCTCTATTGGCAAGGAAGAAGCAGGAAGGAATAAGCTTAGGTATTGATAGCGGATCTACAACAACAAAAGCAGTTGTTATGATAGATGATGAAGTTGCAGGAACTGGATGGATATATACAAAGGATGTTATTGAGTCAGCTAAAGAGGCAGTTGATAACGCTTTAAAAGAGGCAGGAATAAGTTTAGATCAAGTTGAAACGATTGGAACCACTGGATATGGAAGATACACAGTAGGAAATTACTTTAAAGCTGATTTAATCCAAGAAGAGCTAACAGTCAATTCAAAAGGAGCTGCTTATTTGGCTGATAAGCAAGAAGGAGAGGCAACAGTCATAGACATTGGAGGGATGGATAATAAAGCTATCTCCTTGTATGATGCCATTCCAGATGGGTTTACAATGGGAGGAATCTGTGCTGGGGCAAGCGGTAGGTTCTTTGAGATTACTGCAAGAAGATTAGGTGTCTCTCTCCAAGAGTTGGGAGAGTTAGCAGCAAAAGGGGACTGGAGAAAGATAAACATGAACAGTTATTGTATTGTCTTTGGTATTCAGGATTTGGTTACTGCATTGGCTGAGGGAGCTAAGGCAGAGGATGTAGCAGCGGCAGCAGCTCATTCAGTCGCTGAGCAGGTCTTTGAGCAACAATTACAGGAAGTTGATGTTAGAGATCCAGTCATACTGGTTGGAGGAAGTAGTTTGTTGAAGGGTTTAGTTATTGCTATGGAGGAGGTCTTAGGAAGAAAAATTGTTGTTCCTAAATACTCTCAATTAATTGGTGCTGTTGGAGCCGCTTTGCTATCATCTGGTTATAGATACAAGAAGATGAAGGCATAATTTTTTAATTTTTTTGGTGGAATTATGAAATTCTTTAATAGGGAGAGGGAGATTAATGAAATTCTATCAATCTTAGAAAGAGAACCAAATTTAATTTATTTTATCTATGGTTCTATAAACTCTGGAAAAACTGCTCTAATAAAGCAGATTATTGAAAACAAACTAAATGATGAGTATAAGGTTTTTTATATAAATTTTAGAACTTACTTAATCTCAGAAAAGAGGGAGTTTATTGAGGCAATTTTTACCACTAAAAAAGATGACTTCTTTGAAAAAATAATAGATAAATCAGAAGTTTTAAATCTGATAACAAAAGGGGCTAAGATTTTAACTGGGATTCCAATACCAGAGGTTGAATTTGATAAACTATTTGAGGAGAAGATTAATGATGCTTTTCAATACTTAAATAGCTTATTATTAGAGGTTAAAAAGAGTGGGAAACAGCCAATTTTAATATTTGATGAACTGCAAATGATTAGAGATGTAGTCCTCAACGGACAAAAGTATCTGTTAAAAGAGTTATTCCAGTTTTTAGTTTCTTTAACTAAAGAACAACACCTATGTCATGTTTTCTGCCTAAGTTCAGATAGTTTATTCATTGAATATGTTTATAATGCTGGAGAGTTGGAGGATAGAGCTGATTATATTTTAGTGGATGATTTTGATAAAGAGACAGCTTTAAAGTTTATGGATTTTTTAGCTGAAGAGATTTTAGGTAAAAAACTCTCTGATGAAGATAAAGAGATAATTTATTCTTATGTTGGGGGAAAGCCAATTCTAATTATAAATGTTATGGGTAAATTAAAACATAAAAATCTAAAAGAGATTTTGGACTTAATGCTTAAAGAAGAAGTTTCTTGACCTCCTCTCCGCCCTAAAGGGTGGAGGTTCCCACTGGGAACACCCTCTCATCCTCGTCGCCGAGGGGTCATTGGGCAGATTCAGCTCATTGGGCGGGGTCAGACCGCCTCGATAAATAATAAGCCAATTTGAATATATAAACCTTATCCCCGCCCGCCTCCCCTATCTTCGAGCGTAGCGAGGAGAGTAATGAAAACCGTTAGGTTTTCATCTGAATTCCTCTCCACTCTAAAGAGCGGAACTTCCTTAGCGACAACAAATGGTGATAGTATGGCTGAGATAATTGTTCATTGTGAAGATGAAGCAGGAAAAAACATCTATACAAAGGTTATACAAACGGCATTAGAGGATTTAATTTTAGGAAAGTCAATAATTAGGGTTGAATTTATAGCAAAGGAGAAGGTTCCATACTTCATATTAGGGGTTCTACCAAAGCACACAAGAAGGGCTATTAAGTTGAGGGACTTTGCTGAAATTGCGGAGCAGAAAAAAGAAAATGGAAAAACAATCTACAAACTTAAAATAACTGATGAAACATATCTCCCCTACCTACTAAAAAAGATACACGTTATCGATCAACCTTCAAGATTTGAAGTTATTACAGATTCAGATATTGATTTAGATATGGAGGTTTATGATGCAAGCAAGGATTTTTTAGATAAAGTTATGGACTTCATGGGAAGGGTGTTTCCAGAAGGGATGAGAGTTAAAAACACCTATATAGACAAAGCTATCGTCTCCATTGCCTCAGAAAGACCATTTGAGGAGGAAGAGATAAAAGAGGCCTTAAAATTAAAGGAAAAGTTAGAAACGATGAACACTGCTGGCTATTATTAAAAGATTTCAGGATCTATTTATATTTTTTTATTTATCTTGTTGTTTATTTTTATTTTTTTGATTTTTAGGTTTTTGGTTTAGATTTTTGTTTTTTATTTGGTTTTAGTTGGTTTCTAAGGGGTGGTTTGTTTTATTGTTTTGTATATTTGGATGTGTTTGATTATGGAGTTTTTTTGAAGTTTTTAGTTATTTGTAGTTGTTTTTAGAAATCCACGGTTGATTAAGTGTGTTTTATGTTTTTATTTTCTGTTTATTGTTATTTTTTAAATAAAAGTTTGAATTGTTTTGTTAAAAGGTTTATAAAGGAAAGGGGTTATTTAAGGGTAGAAATTTTTATAGTGTAGAAAAATATAAATATCAGTAAAAACATTATAATGAAATAAGGAAAATTACCCTATTAAAATCAGACCTCTTCGAGGATGGAAAGGGTTAGTTCCTTTTTATTAAGTTCTAAAAAAATACTTGATTAAAATCAGACCTCTTCGAGGATGGAAATCTATAAATTGAGTTTGGGTAGAAATACTGTTCAACTAATCCATTAAAATCAGACCTCTTCGAGGATGGAAATTCTGTTGTGTTATATATTTGCATAACAATATCAAATTAAAATCAGACCTCTTCGAGGATGGAAATACAAATTATCTTAAAAGTTATTGATGCTAAGCTAAATTAAAATCAGACCTCTTCGAGGATGGAAATGTATATGTTACGGTTATAACTGCCTGTGAGCCATTAAAATCAGACCTCTTCGAGGATGGAAAATCTCTTAGCCCTTTTAAACCATTCTTCCAAAGTGTCTTCATCCTCATTAAAATCAGACCTCTTCGAGGATGGAAAATAGAATTAATGGAAGAGATTAATAAAAGAATATATTAAAATCAGACCTCTTCGAGGATGGAAACTTTGTAAATTACTGGAAGTTTTTTTAATAATGCATCTGAAATTAAAATCAGACCTCTTCGAGGATGGAGATATAAAAATTTTAAAATTAGGTAAAATAAAACTTCTTAGGGGATAGAAACTCTGAAAAGATATTACATAATTATTTCGTAAATGAATTCGTTTAATTATTATTTTTTATCACTAAAACATTAAAAACAGATTTTTTATTGGGCGTTATCAACTCTAAAAGTCCTATTGGTAGATGTATCTACTATAATGATGATTATTTTAAAGGTATTATTTTTTATAAGGACTATTTTTATATACTGAAGAAGCTAAATTAACATATTTAATATTTAAGTTGGTGGTAGATTGATATTAAGGCCTGTTCTTCTTGGAAGAAATTTTAATGAATATGTTAGAATGTTTAATTTAAATGAAGATTTATTAGGTAATAAAATTTTGGATGTTGCTTCTGGTGTTAGTTCTTTTTGTGCAGAGGGAAATGCAAAGGGATACAAAATAACTGCCTCAGACAAAATTTATAATTTAAAAGCTGAGGAGATTGAAGAAAGGTGTAAAAAAGACCTGGATTTTATGGAAAAACACCTGAAAGAGAAATTTAAAGATAGTTTTAATTGGAATGAGTTTAATAGTATTGATGACTGGAAAAAAACAAGAGAAAGAACTTATAAAACATTTCTTGAAGATTATAAAATAAATAAAGGAAGATATATCTACACTATATACCCAAAAACACAATTTAAGGATGATGAGTTCTATTTGTCAGTTGTAGGGCATTTTTTGTTATTATATGATAACATATTTGACTATAAGTTTCATAAAGAGACGATTGATGAACTCCTGAGGGTTTCTGAAGAGATTAGAATATTCCCTGTCTTAAATTTAAAAGGGGAGAAATCATTATTTTTGGATAAAATTTTAAATGACTATAAAGCAAAGATTGAAAAGACAGATTATGAATTTATGAAAGGAGGAAACAAAGTTCTAATTATAAGAAGATAATACAAAATAAAAGCAAAATAAAAGTTTTAGGTGGGACTGTGTTGGTGATATTAAAATTAGGAGGAAGTATCTTATCAGACAAAAATGTCCCTTATTCGATAAAGTGGGATAACTTGGAAAGAATAGCTATGGAGATAAAAAATGCCTTAGATTGCTATAAAAATAGAAATATAGAAATAAAATTAATCCTTGTTCATGGAGGAGGGGCTTTTGGTCATCCAGTAGCTAAGAAATACCTAAAAATTGAAAACGGAAAAAAAATATTTATAAACATGGATAAAGGATTTTGGGATATACAGAAAGCAATGAGAAGATTTAACAACATAATTATAGATACTCTACAGAGTTATGACATCCCAACTGTTTCTATACAACCCTCTTCATTTGTAGTTTTTGGAGATAAGTTAATTTTTGACATCTCCGCTATAAAAGAGATGCTTAAAAGGAATTTAGTTCCAGTTATTCATGGAGATATTGTAGTAGATGATAAAAACGGATATAGAATAATCTCTGGGGATGATATTGTCCCTTACTTAGCAAATGAGTTAAAGGCAGATTTAATTCTCTATGCCACAGATGTTGATGGCGTTTTAATAAATAATAAGCCAATAAAGAGGATTGATAAAAATAATATCGATGAAATTTTGGATTATTTAAGTGGTTCTAACAGCATAGATATTACCGGTGGGATGAAGTATAAAATAGAAACGATTAAAAAAAATAAATGTAAAAGTTTTGTATTTAATGGGAATAAAGCTAATAATGTATATAAAGCTTTATTGGGAGATGTTGAAGGAACAGAAATTGATTTTTCAGAATAATTAAATTTTACTGTTTTAACCACCTATCTAACGTTATCTCCTCTCTATACCATTCAACCTTTTGAGGTTTAAATGAAATTCTACCATACTCCCCTCCTCCACCTGGATAAATATATATTTTCCCTTTTCTAAACAGATTAATCGTCTCTGCCACTTTTGGATGTATTTTAGCCAATTCCTGAATATCAGCATTTATCAAAACCTCAATCTCATTACCATACTTTTTAATAAACTCCTCCCATAGACCTTGAACGGCCTTTGTAAATATTCCCTTGCCAATGGTTAGAGAAATCATTTCAGCCAAAGGAATTAACTTATAATAAGGAGGTCTAAACTTTGGATGCTCTATCTTTCCATCACTCAGCTCTTCAACTCTACTCAAAACTCCTTTTTTTATCCTTCCTCCACACTTTGGACATTTCCAATTATATTTTTTGGCATCCTCTAACTTAAATCTTGTGTGGCATTTAGAGCAGGCGGTTAAATGATACTTCCCCAACTTTGGATCTAATCCATAGTTGGCTATAATTTTATTATGTTTTATGGCTTTTTTTATTTGCTCAAAGTTATCCTCAACTCCTCCAATATAATCAACCTCTATCTGGTTAAATTCCCTTCCTAATCTATGAGGATGATAGGAGTGGGCATCAGAGTTTGATAGAAATGGCAAGTCCCTCAACTCTGGAACCATATCTGCCATATCTGTATCTGCTGACAAACCAAGCTCTACAAAGTCAGGTTTTTTGTTGTAGCAGTCATATATTGAATCAAAAGATTTATAGAGGGATGTCCATGGAGTAAAGCAATTATGCAAAGTTCCAGAAACAGTTACATAGCTTGAATCATCCTCAATCTCCAAGTTATATACATAACCATCATAATACTCTCTTTCTATTCTTATAATTGGAGCATATAGGTAATTTCCTTCAATCCATCCATATCTAACATCCCTTTTTGGAAGTTTAATATCTTCATCCCTTAATGCATCTAAGATGTTTTCATTTAATGGAGATATTCTTCCCTGCCATCTTGCATGACACTTAATAACTTCTCTGTCTCCAATTTTTGGATTTTTTGGAACATGCTTACTAAATGTTATTATAAAACCTAATCTTAAAGAAATCAACCTTAGTTGATTCATTAAAATTTCTGAGGTAGTTACTCCTTTATCTCCTCTCCACCACCCAATAAATATTTGAAGCTGTTTAGACACAGGAAGGTATAAAAACTCATTAGGCAAAGCTTTATTCCAAGCTCTTTTTTCATCTCCACAATAAAACATGTCTCCAAAGAAATCTCTTAAAACTCTTGAATAATATTTTAATTCTATTTCTTCACGTCTTTCATCATTCCTTATTTTTGGTTTTAAGTTAAATATTTTTTTCATCAAATATTCTATATCATCAATGATTTTTTTCTCATTCTCTCCTAATGCAAATCCAATTCCATCTCT
This sequence comes from Methanocaldococcus vulcanius M7, assembly GCF_000024625.1. NCBI lineage: Archaea > Methanobacteriati > Methanobacteriota > Methanococci > Methanococcales > Methanocaldococcaceae > Methanocaldococcus > Methanocaldococcus vulcanius. Next base: position 296,496 of record NC_013407.1, on the reverse strand, counting down.
AAAACAATAACCTTCAGATAAGAAATATCCAATTAACCTACAAAAGTCCTCAGAAACTTCGATTTTTTCTGGAATTCTATTTCTCCAAGATTTCTGCTTAATATTATTTAAATATTTATCTAATGATAAATACTTAATGTCCTTAACCTTTTTAGGTATTGGATAAACGATTACATCTCCCACTTTTAAGTCCTTAGCCATAATCCACTTTCTTTTATATTTTCTATACTTCTTCTTACATGAAGGATTTGTATATTGAGTTAAGCAGTTGAATTTACAAATTCCATGAGAGCCATCACATCTCTTTTCTGTTTTAATTGCATAAACGGGATGTTCAGGAGTTAATATTATTTCCTCTGGAAAATATCTAACTTTAATTTTTATTATGTCTCCAATATATCTCCTCTTATAAACTTTTTCAACTTTTTTAAACCTATTTTCATGAGTTAATACTTTCTCTCCAACTTTTATATCGACTATTCTTTTAAATCCATTTTCTAATATCAGCAGTGTATCTGGAGGAACGCAATGAGCAGGTCCTATCAAGCCATTAACGTTTCTAACAATCTCTAAAAGTTCAGCTCCATTAATATGAACTCTTGGTCTTCCCTCTTTATCAATATCCTTAGAGTATTTTTTTAAAATTTCTCTTAACTCTTCAACCTTGCTTATTGATGGTAGTAAGATAAGATGATGAACTCTGTTTTTATCTTCAATCTCTGTTGTTAAAATTAACTCCCTATCTTTATATTGCTTTATCTCTTCCAAGTAAGTTGGATGTGTGCAATCACCAGTCCCAATAATATTTAATCCCTTCAACCTTCCATATTTTAAGATATTCTCTACATTCATATCTTTTGACGTTCCACCTGAGAATCTTGAATGTATGTGTAGATCAACGTTAATAATCATATAATCACCAAGGTAGCGGCTTATACTCTCTTTTAATATCTGGAACTTCAGAAAAAACATCATAATTTACGTTGTTCAATATAAAACCATCCATATCTTTTAATTGTGCCAATAAGCATCCTTTAATGGTAATATTTTTGATTTTTGGAGCATTTTTTTGCATTTCATCAACTATTAATAACAAATCTTTAATTCTTCCCAAATTGTTCAGATCTATTCCAACGTTCTTTAAAAGGTTTTCATTTTCCTTGTATGAAATAAGTTGATGCACCATTATTTCATCAACGTAATTATTGAGTTCCTTAGAGAGATTTAAAAGATCTTTATCGTTAAATCCTGGAATGTATATAGATCTAACTATTGTATGCAAATACTTTGAAGCAATCTTTATATTATTTACCACCCTATCCAAATAATATTTTCCAGTCAATAATTTGTATTTTTCATTATCAAATGAGCTTAAACTGATCATTATTAAATCTAAACCTAAATCTCTGAGTTCTTTTATAATTTCTTCATTTAATAAAATTCCGTTCGTTTGTAAATCAACCCTAAGTCCTAAATCTTTTCCAAACTCTATGGCTTTTTTAACACCTTCTAAATCTAATAATGGTTCTCCATACTGAGATATTGTTAATGCCTCTGCTTCATCAAGATTTCCATATATTCCGCTTTTTATACTCTTTAATCGTGAATAGCAGTATATACAATTTAGATTGCACTTTTGAGTTAGTTCTATGGAGGGGTGATGATGAGGATCCTCTATTTCTAAATTTATACCCTCACAACCAATGCAATGCCTTACAAATTTTAAATTTTTAACTATTTTTTCCAATTTATCGCAAATTTCATTTCTTAAAACTATCATAAAAATCCCGCTTTTAATAATTTGTTTATGTAAAGGTAAGTTTAGTTTATAATATAAATCTTGTGTTTAACGGGTATAAAAGCAGCTCTTGTTATTTTAAAGATAACCTCTTTTAAAAACTTTTTATCAGAAAAATCCCATCGATTAATTTAAAGTTAAAAGAGTATTATGTTATTTAGTGAAGAGTTGGAACTTATAAAATAGAAATCTTCCCATCACAGGACATTTTAATTTTAAAATCAAGTTGTTAAAGTAAATCCTTATTTTGGTAGGTTTCTATCACGATCCGTGCTGATTTTAATTTTGCTGAAAAGTTAGTTGGGAAAGAGTTTGTTTTAGGTTTCCATCACGATCCGTGCTGATTTTAATGATTTAACAAACTTAACAGAGTTTTACATATTGGAGTTTCCATCACGATCCGTGCTGATTTTAATTGATATTGTTGCTGACATTAATACAAATCTATCTGCGGTTTCCATCACGATCCGTGCTGATTTTAATAGTAATTGAAAAAAATGGAATAAAAGCAGCAGTTGTTGTTTCCATCACGATCCGTGCTGATTTTAATCGACTGATAATTGTGTGTATTGTGAAAGAAACAATATAAAGTTTCCATCACGATCCGTGCTGATTTTAATCATCTACATTTAACAAACTCCTATCATCATTATCAAGTTTCCATCACGATCCGTGCTGATTTTAATTTGCTGTTTGATTGCTGTTGTTTATAATATCGTCTATTGAGTTTCCATCACGATCCGTGCTGATTTTAATCCTCTTCAACTTCTCTTTCCGATCTTTTAGTTATTTGTTTCCATCACGATCCGTGCTGATTTTAATCACTCGTCTATATACCCAATATAATTCAGTTGATAGTTGTTTCCATCACGATCCGTGCTGATTTTAATAATGCTAAAAGATTATTTGGATAAAAAAGAGAAGTTTCCATCACGATCTGTGCTGATTTTAATAGAGAAGTTGAAGAGGCATTAAGACGATTAAGTAAAGTTTCCATCACGATCTGTGCTGATTTTAATAAAATATAAAAAAGATAAATTTTGCTCCATATCTCATCGTGAGTTTCCATCACGATCTGTGCTGATTTTAATAAAACACATTTTGCAATCAGAACAATGCTGGGAGTAAATTAGTTTCCATCACGATCTGTGCTGATTTTAATGATACTAAAACATCATACTGTATTAGAATAGGTAATAATAAGTTTCCATCACGATCTGTGCTGATTTTAATTGCAAGAGGATACCATAATCCAACTTTTAGTTATAGTTTCCATCACGATCTGTGCTGATTTTAATAGGGTAATTTTCCTTATTTCATTATAATATTTTTACTGATATTTATATTTTTCTACACTATAAAATTTCTACCCATAGATAACCCCTTTCCTTTATAAACCTTTTAACAAAACAATTCAAACTTTTATTTAAAAAATAACAATAAACAGAAAATAAAAACATAAAACACACTTAATCAACCGTGGATTTCTAAAAACAACTACAAATAACTAAAAACTTCAAAAAAACTCCATAATCAAACACATCCAAATATACAAAACAATAAAACAAACCACCCCTTAGAAACCAACTAAAACCAAATAAAAAACAAAAATCTAAACCAAAAACCTAAAAATCAAAAAAATAAAAATAAACAACAAGATAAATAGTTATGAAATCAATTTTTTATATATTAAAAATAAAATTAAAATAAATTCTTTCAATGTAGTGGGTGGTTATATGTTGGGAATTGCAGTAAAACCAAGCAAAATAAAAGATATTTTAAATTTTGGAAAATTTGTTCGGAAATATTTTGATTATTACGTAATAGATGCGGAAAACAATATAATAACTGATGAGGATATACTTGAAAAGTTGGACAAACTCTCAAACGTAGTTATGACAATTCAGGCAAAAAGAGAAAACGCGTTTAGATTGGTGGAGTTATATGGATCTTATAATTTTATACAATGCATAGTTTTAGGAAATAGTTACTACCTAAGTGAGAGAGAGAAAAAGTATAAAAATAATCGAATTTTAGAGGTTATTGAAAAAGCATTGGAATATGATGTTGACGTTTGGGTAGGAACCGAGGGGGTTGAACAGTTAGTTAAAAATATTGTGGAGGATAACGATCTTGTTTCTTATTATATATATGGGCAAGGATTAACCTTATCTTCAAAAAAGGCAATATATGTTCCCTTTGCCAAAGACATTAATAATTCGGTGTTAACATTGATGAAGGGCTATTTAAAGAGAAGAAAAAACTATCATGGTAATTGGGAAAAGTTTATTTTATCACTAAACGATAAAGAGAATATCGATGCTATAAAAAATAACAATGATATAATTATTGGTTTCCCAATCTTTCCAAATAGGGAAGAGGTTTTAAATTTTTTAGAAATGATGAAATAACTGTTATAGTTTATTTTTAGTTTTTTATAATTGTTCCATTTATTTTCATATTTTGATAGGTTTAGCTAAAAATACTAATAAGGCCTGCAAGAGAATAACCAAAAAGAAGGTAAGTTAATGTTTTTTCTTTTTTATGTTCATAAATATGTGGAACAAGCATTAGAAAAGCCCCTAAAAACACCCCTCCAGAAAATGCAAGTAATATTTTTGGATCTATGCTATTTAGAACTACTAATCCAAATATTGTTCCGAAAATAGTTCCTAATGATATAATGATTCCAATAGAGAGAGGATTTCGATAAACTCCTTTAAGAGGAGAGATCAAAACGAATCCTGCTGGAAATTTATGCATTAGTATTGCAAGATATAGGGGAAGACCTATTTTGCTTATATAAGATACTGCGATAACTACGCCATCTATAAACGTATGTATAAAAAATGAAATTGGATATATATACTTAATATTTTTTAATTCCAAGTTGTTGCAATCTAAGCAATATTTTTTTGACATTGGGCAAAAAGAAAGGTATTTTTCTATAAGGTAAACAAAAATACATCCAAAAATCACATAAATTGCATACATCTTAAAATATGCTTTTGGAATTAGAATTAGGGTTGAAACTCCAAGTATAAATCCGAAAGAAATTGCCTCAAACTCATACTTGTATTTAATTGGAACTGATCGATAAGCCAATATCTCTCCTATTATCATTACAAAGAAACATAATACAGCAATAAATAAAGGAATTTGGTTCATACTCCTCACCAATTAGTCAAATAATTTTAGAAACCTTTAATTATTATTTAATAATTGTTTTTAGTTTATTATTGGATTTTTGATTTTTTAATTATTAGATTTCATCCTTTTATTTCAGTATTTGATTTTATGATTTTTATTTAACGTTAATATTAGATTTTCTAATATCATACGTAAATAAAAACAATACATATTATTTTTAATGAGGATTAATCATAACATTATATATCAACCAATTGGTTGGTAAAGTATTTATTCTAAAAGTGTAAAAAATAATTAATATCTACTATTAGATAATCAATTAACCAAACTTGGGGTGATACTTTGGTAGTTAAAATAGGTATAATAAAGTGTGGAAATATAGGAATGTCTCCTGTTGTGGACTTGGCATTAGATGAGAGAGCAGATAGGAAAGATATTGCGGTTAGGGTCTTAGGTAGTGGGGCAAAGATGGATCCAGAGTCAGTGGAAGAGGTTACTAAAAAAATGGTGGAAGAAGTTAAGCCGGACTTTATAATATATATAGGTCCAAATCCTGGAGCTCCTGGACCAAAAAAAGCAAGAGAAATTTTAAGTGAGAGTGGAATTCCTGCGGTTATTATTGGAGATGCTCCTGGTTTGAGAGTTAAAGATGAGATGGAACAGCAGGGTTTAGGATACATAATTATTAAGTGCGATCCGATGATTGGTGCGAGAAGAGAGTTTTTAGATCCTGTAGAGATGGCTCTATTTAACTCAGATGTTTTAAGAGTTTTGGCAGGAACGGGAGCTTTAAGAGTAGTTCAGGAAGCAATAGATAAGATGATCGATGCAGTTAAAGAGGGTAAAGAGATAGAATTGCCAAAAATCGTAATCAATGAGCAGAAGGCAGTTGAAGCAATGGAATTTACCAACCCTTACGCAAAGGCAAAGGCAATGGCGGCCTTTGTTATAGCTGAGAAAGTTGGAGATGTTGATGTTAAGGGCTGTTTCATGACAAAAGAGGCAGAGAAATATATTCCAATTGTTGCCTCAGCCCATGAAATGATAAGGTATGCTGCTAAGTTGGTAGACGAAGCGAGAGAGTTAGAAAAAGCCAATGATTCAGTTAGTAGAAAACCACATCATCCAGAAGGTAAAAGGTTGAACAAAAAAGCGTTAATGGAGAAGCCAGAATAATCCAAATATATTAATAAGCTTATCTTATTTTATATCTTTTTAATTATTTATATTATCATTTTAACATAATTTTAACTTTTTATCTTTTATTCCACATATATATTATCTGATTCTTTTATTTTTTTAGTAGTTATTCCTTTATTGTTTTGCAGATCTCTTTTAATAATTTTAACTTATTGCCGTTATAATCAACCTCGACACATCCACACATATCCCAATGTTGTCTTGGATATTTTTTAGTTTTGTATGTTTTTGGTTGTAAACCGAGTTTTTTCAATGCTTTTTCAATATCTTTTAATTTCACGTTCTCTATTGCCAAGTTCTTTGGCACTTTTCGACCTTCTCTTCTACTCTTCTTTCTGTCAATATATGCAGGCCATATGATCATATTTATCCCTCATAACCATCCGGATCTTCTGAATATGTAAACAAATGTCATTATTATTATAACCATAAGGGCAAGGATCAGCCAGAATCCTTCTGGATTGTTTGCCAGTGGCAAGTATGAAAAATTCATCCCATATATTCCAGTTATCCACATTGGAACTGCAAATATCGTTGTAACCATCGTTAATATTTTCATTATTTGATTCATTTTTATATTTTCTAATGACAGGGTAATGTCCATCATAGACGTTAAAACTTCTCTGTATGTGGCAGACATGTCTATAAGTTGTAGTGTGTCGTAGTATAGGTCTTCAAAGTTCTCTCTGTCTTCTTTTGTAGTTATTGGTAAATATTTTCTTTTTAATAAAACTAAAACATCCCTATTAGCAATTAAGGACTTGTGAAAGTAGACCAAAGTTTTTCTTAAACCAAGTATTTTCTCCATAACCTCTCTATCGTATCCTTCAAGTAATCTATCCTCTAATTCCTCTAACTCATCCTCTAAATTCATTAATATCCTCGAATAACTTCTTGTGATTTCGTTTAGGATGTGATAGAGTAGAAAACCGATTCCTCTTTCAAATATTGTAGTTGGTTTTTTTGTTGAGATGAGTTTATGTAGTCGACCAATTGCTTTTATTTTATCTGTATGAATTGTTAATAAAACGTTTTCTTTTATAAATATCCCAAGTGATGTAGTGGTTATATCCTCTTCAAAGAGAGGTGCTTTATAGATTATTAAATAGAAGTCCTCATCCTCCTCTACCCTTGGAATTTCCTGTTCATCTAAACCAATTTGTAAATCCATAGTTGGAATGTTGATCTTTTTTGATAGTTTATATAGTTCTTCATCTTTTGGGTCATAGCAGTCAATCCAAATTAGTTTATAATCTTCGAATTTTAATTCATCAAGTTTTGGTTCTTCAATTCTATTGTCTTTTGTTATTGCAATTACTGTAATCATATTAGCCCTTTAATTTAGTTATTTTCTCCTTTTCATCTATTTATTTTTAAAATTTAATGATTTAACTCTTTTTTACTGTTTTTTACTGCGTGTCTTTTTTGTTATTTTTGTTTGATTTTGTAAAGAGTATTACTGAAAGAATTATAGTTATAGAGATATATATTATAATATAGACAACGAATGATATAAAGCCAATATTTCCAAGTAAGTAGTTTCCTCCCGTGATTATTAATTCACGAGCAACGAATATACATATCAAATAGAAGAAATACTTTTTAAAGATTTCTAAGATCCCTTCCTCTGAGTGAATAACTGTATCAACAAACTTTCCAACTGTTAATATTATTAATGAGAGGACCAGTGAATTTACAAAATGGAGTAGAAATTCTCCTATAAATTCGTTAGGGGATGTAAGCCGAGAAGAACTGATAGAGTATGTAAGCCCAATGATTAGAACAAATACTGCAATAATTGCAGATATTGGAAAAACTCTCCCAACGCTGAACTCTTCTTTTTTCTTCATTTTTTCCATCAGTGTTTTTCTAACTCCAACGCCTTCTGATAAGATATACAATCCGATCAATCCAACAACTATTCTCCAACCAATGTCTGCAAACACAGCATACAACAACAAAGAAAACCCAATAAACGTTAGAATTAGAGGAATATATTCTTCCATCGTCTTTTTAATAAATTCTTGAATTAAATAATATGTGGATTCTAATGTCTCACTTTGTTTTACAATTATTCTCTTCTTCCAAACAAAGATATTTTTTGATTCTAAGTATTTTAAGATCATTTCATCTTCTTTTCCATCTGAAACAAGGTAAATGAAATCAGGATTGTATAAGTATGTTAGAAAATCGATCTGTTCCTTTACTCTCAAAGCACATTTTTCTGATTCAACATCAACATCTCCAGAAATCGTAGCTATTTCAACGTCCTTTCCACTTGCTTTTAACTCATCATATATTTTAACTCCTCCAAGAATCGCATTAACATCACTATCTCCGGGATCTGCTAATCCAAGCTTTATCAGTGCTTTTATGTTCTCTTCTCTTCCCAATATTGGGGTTTTTAGACCTGCTTTTCTACCAACATCGTCATCAATATCAACAATAAGAACGAGATAATTTTTCACATTTTCTTTTTGCATTGTTAATCCCTCGTTCATAAAATAAATCTAAACTCCACATAATAAACTGACTTGAAATAATTTTAATATATAAATTTGTATAAATTTAATGTATGTTTGATATGTTGATATAAGGTCATATGCCCATCATATCACACACCAATAAACTTAAAACATAACTAACACTTTAACAATTTTAATATTTGCCTAATAAATATCTAATTTCTCTCTTCCTTTATAATTTTTTATAGTTGTGAATAATTTTAGTTTATATAATCTCTCTCGATAATTTTGATAATAATATCATAAATAATATTGGAAAGTTGTAATAGTTTTAATAAGTTTTAGATATATTTAGAATTAAAAATTTAAAGATCTCATCCAAAGGTCGAGTTCTTCAATAAAGGTTTTATTGTCTAATTGTTTGATATTAAAATCAATTTCTGGAATTTCTATATCTAAATCAATTTCAAATGCACTTCTGCAAAATTCTTCATAATCAATCTCTACTTCTGGGATTAATCCTCTCCCCTCTTTATTTACTTTTTTAACTCCATAAAGTTTTATCCCATACTTTTTAGCAAGATTTTTTAATGCATTAAATATCTCCAGGTCATAGATCTTGTTTAAAATGATCCCCTCAACTTTAACTCCTCCTATTTTCTTTAATAAGTGATAGTAAGAAACTGCTTCTACAAAAGCTCCTTCCATTCCACTTAAATTACATGCACTTACTATGTAGACAGGAAATCCAAGTTTTTTTACTATTTGATAAGAGGACATGTTTTTAAATGATGCAGTAAACGCTCCCATAACTCCTTCTATTATAACATAATTATAATTTTCTCTTTTTACATGGTTTAAGAATTCCTCTACATCAACCCAGCCCCTATTTCCAATCTTTATACTGTTGTATTTTGTCATCTTCTCTCTTAGGAGGTAGAGGGAGGGGACAATGTCTCTAACATCTCCTCCTATTTTTGCTACAAAGATTTTTCCTTTTAACTTTGCTGAGAGTGCAGTTGTCAAAAAAGTTTTTCCAGAATTTGAGGATGTTGAGAGCAAGACAATACCTTTCATATTGTTTAATTTATTCTTGCCTCTTTCAAGATTTCTATTTTTAGTATTGTTTATATTTTTGGATATGTTGATTTCAGAGGTTAGTTGGTTTTTTAAGGATCTAATTTTTAGTTCCTTCTTTATTTTTCTGTTTTTTTCAAATATTTTTTCTTTTTCATCATCGCTAATTTTAAGATGTTTTAAAAAATTATCTCTGACAAATTTATTATCTAAAAAGTTATGAACCATTGTTCCAAATATTTTTCCCTTAAAAGCTCCAGAAATAATTTCTTTGGATAGGCCTACTTTATAATCGATTTTTTTAACAATTGAAGTGGTTAATATCTTAGTTCTTTTATTGAATATTTCAATATTTCCATAAGTGTGGCAATGAAAGCCAAATCCAACCCCTTCTCCAAAAATTGACTTTTTTAGATTAAATTCAACCCTGTCAGTGCAAACTAAGGGCGAAAAGTTAACATCAAGCAAACCTAAACCTTCTTTAATTATTGGAACGTTGCTTTTTCTCCCAATATCTATTTTATTTGATAAAATTTGAAATCCACTGCATATTCCAATTATATGCCCATCAAAATTTAAAATCTCATTTTTTAATTCGTTAGTTAGGGATTTACTCTCAATTAAACTACCTCCAGGAATTATTAAACAGTCGAGGTCTTTGATTTCCTTAAAATTTTTTTCGTCAATAATCTTCGTTGGAAGATCTCCGAAATCTTCAAATAGTGGAAGAGATCCTTTAATATCCAAAATACCAATTTCCATGTTATCACCACTATCCAAAAAATTTAACGAAATAGTAATAAGGAATAAAACATATGCATTAATATATTTGGGATGCCAAATGAATCTAAAAAATAATAAATTTAGAAAGATAATTGAAATTTTAAGCTTGATCTTTACGTTTGAGATTATTATAAGTTTTATTCTTTCAACATATAATCCTCCTTATCAACCCATACTGATTAAATTAGATTACATCTCAATAATGTTTTTTACCTTTGAGTTTGCCTACAACTTCTATTATTCTCATGATAAAATAGAATTTTTTAAAGATATATATAATATAATTGATGCTATTGTAGTGATAGCTTTTCTTCTCTACTCTTTACAGATATTCTATTCAAAGGCCTTTTTGGGTCTTAGAATAATAAATCTTCTGAGAATTTTAGTATTGCTCAGAGTAATAAAGTTAAGAAAATTGGAAGAAAACTCAGCCCTTATGAACTTTTTAACTTTGTTGACTATCTGTTTCATCTCTTCTTGTTTAATATGGATTGTGGAATCGGGAGTTAATCCGAAGATAAACAATTTCTTTGATGCATTTTATTTCACTACCATTTCTATAACCACTGTGGGATATGGAGACATAACTCCAAAAACTGACATGGGAAAACTTATAATAATCTTCTCAGTTCTTATATTTATATCTGGTTTATTAACTTCTTTACAAAAAGCATTAAAGGGAGATTAAATGGAAACATACGAGAAAATTGAACTTGGAATATTTTTTATATTTTTGCTGATCTTAACTGAATCGTTAATTCTTATGAATACAGAACATTGGGATTTTTTTACAGCATTTTATACCTCGGTTGTTACAATTTCAACAGTTGGTTATGGGGACTTTACTCCAAAAACATTTTTAGGAAAATTATCGATTATAATATATATATTCCTGGGTGTTGGAGCTGTTGCTTATACCATGGGAAATATTGCAAGTTTTTTTATTGAAGGGCATTTTAAAAAGTATTTTAGGTTGAGAAAGATGATGGACAAAATAAAACGGCTAAATAATCACTACATAATTTGTGGATATGGACGATTAGGAAAAGTTATTGCAGAAGAGTTTAAAAAGTGCAATATCCCCTTTGTTATTGTAGATTCTGATGAAAAATTATTAAGAGATGCGATAGAGCATGATCCCAACCTTACATGTATTGTTGGAGACGCAACGTCTGATGATATATTAAAGAAAGCAAAAATAGAAAAAGCAAAAGGGTTGATCTCAGTAGTTTCATCCGATGCTGAAAATGTTTTTATAACACTATCAGCAAAAAAATTGAATCCAAACATATACATAGTTGCAAAAGCAGAACAGCCATCTACACTGGATAAATTAATAAAAGCAGGAGCGGACAGAGCTGTTTGTCCTTACATAGTTGGAGGAATGGAAATAGCGAGAATAGCAGTTAACCCCGATATTGTGGAATTTATCCATTCCTTGGTTGCAACAGAGGAGGATATGGAAGTTAGAAGATACGTTGTAAAAAATAAAGATCTCGATAACAAACTTTTAAAGGACTCTGGAATTAGAGAAAAAACAGGAGCAACAATTTTGGCAATTAAAAAAGGAGATAAAACAATCACGAGCCCCCCTCCTGATACGGTTATAAATGTTGGGGATATAATATACGCCTTCGGAACAAAAGAGCAACTCGAAAAACTCAAAATGTATCTTGAAGGATATTGATCTAAAATTAATCTAAAATAGAAATCTAAAATAGATATAGATAAAGTATATAACGATACCGATAAATAACCAAAATAATCAAAATTAATTAAATATTCAAAAAGTTAAAAATTTTAAAAAGATTATTGCTCTTCCTTGATTAAAACAGCATTGACTGTTCCATCTTGCCCTGGTCTTGAAGTAACTTTTGCTAATCCAAGTTCTGTTTCAATAATTGCTCCTTTTGTTATAACATTTCTTCTAACGTAGTGTATATTAGCGGAGTTCTCTTTAACAGTTATAATTTTAACCTTCTTACATGTATTTGTTTCAGGATCCAAAACGTTTGCAAATCCTGTTCTAACTATTTTGACTTTTAAATTGCCCCCTTTGGTTCTAACCTTTTTTGTTTTAAATGTTTCCTCTGATACGTGGGTTTCTATTGGCTCCCTTCCCATTTCATATTTTCTCTTTTTTCTTGGTAATCTATACAATCCTCCTGTTGGTTTTCTTCTACTTTTTCCTTGCCATACACTCATATTTACACCCTTTAATTTTATTTTTTAGATTTTCTTATTTTATATTTTATTATTTTTTAATTTTACTTAGTTTGTTATTATTCCATGTTGTTAATTACAATCCAATTATTATTTGCTTAATTAATATCAATTATTGCTATTCTATGCTGATTGTTTGTTAGTAGTTTATTGCATTTATCTCTATCAACTTTTATTAAGTTTTTCTTTTTTTAAGTTAAGAGTGTTTTACAGTTAAAGGAAAGATTGATTAGATAAAAAAGGGGTCTAAGCCATGCGAGTCCGTTAAATAATAACATAACAAGTTGTAGTATAAAAACTTAACTCTAAAATTATTTGGCAAGTGTAAATCTAACATCATCGTCTCCGACATCAAACAACCCCAATCGAACTCCTGCATCGATCCATCCGTAGGCATAGTTTAAACAGGCAAATGCATTAACATAGTCCCCCATTTTTAAAAATGCTTCTGCATCTTTAAAATAACTCTCTATCATTACTAAAAAATCTTCTGCAACATCATAAAGTAAACTTCTTTTTGGAGGAAGTCCTTTTTTAATTATTTCTATGGCTTCCTCAGTTCTTTTTAAATAATTTTTAATCTTTTCATCAGATATTTCCCTCACTACATCCACCTCTTTTTAAAGATAACTACAAATTCTCTCAAACATCAAATCAGTTGGATCCTCTAAATCAATAACCCTTAACCTCTTTCCAAGATTTTCTTCAACATATTTTACTATATTTTCAACATTGGTTGTGTGGATCATCCTGCCTTTTTCAATGAGATACTTATCAACTCCCAAAAGTTCCTGAGGATAGCAAGAAACGGTAGGAATTCCAAGTATTGCACTTTCTCTATTCATTGTTCCTCCTGCTCCTATCATAAAATCAGACATGTAGAGGAGTGATAAAGCATCTATTGTATCTTTTGGGACTATAACCCCAATTTTTTCATATATCTCTTTTTGATGTTCATCTCTTGGAAAAACCACTATGTTGCAGTCAAATTTATTTTTAATTTTTTTTATGATCTGTGGGATGACATCTTTATGCCCATTGCAGTATGAAGAGTTTGGGCATGGTCTCATAACAAATGTTGGATTGTTGTTTTCAATTCCAAGGTCTTTTAAAACGTTGTGATCTATTGGGTAGTATCCTTTTAACCGTGAGTTCACATTTGCAACTTCACAGGTTCCATCAAAATTTATAAAATTTCTTCCTCCAAAAGTTCTTAACTTATTTTCATCCGTGGCTATTGGTTTTATGATCTCGTTCACTATTGGAAGGGTTAGTTTATTTTGTGCCTCTGCATGTTCGTTATCTACAACAAAAATTACAGGGATGTTTAACCCAAAGGCAACCCTTGGAAGCTCTACTGAATGTTTTGCTATTGCTACTTTTGGTTTTAAGTTTGAGATCATTTCGGTTAGCCCTATTATTCGCTCTGCATAAAATATAAGCTTATCTTTTAAGGATCTACCATGTTTTCCAATACAATGTCCTGAAAATCCATATATTTTTACAAGTTTATTTAAATTCTTTGAGTCCCTAAATGTTAAAATATATTCTAATCCTTCTTTTTCTAATCTTTTTATAAGTTGAGAGAAGTAATGAACATGGGGGGCGTTTGTTAGATCAATCCATACATCCAAAATAACCACCTTATACGAATTATTATGTTATGAGTTGCAATCGGGGGTTTAATGAACAATATTTAACTAAATAATATTAATATTAAAATAATCGTTAATTTAATAATTTAATTAATATCCAATACATTAAATTAATGAACAATTTTATCGGTATCTTACAAATATATTAATTACGATTTTAACAGAATTACTAAAACGTTAATAAAACATTCAAAACATTTATAAGTATTTGTTTAAGACATAGGAATTTTGATACCAAACGATTTCAAATTTAAACACCTTATCTTAAATTAGTTCTGATACATCAATAAAATTAAATAAACATTAAATAAACCATAATAAATTATACATATATAAATAAATGATTAAGATTAAATAAGATAGACATCAACAAGATCTCCCTTTTCATACCCCTCAACATTCTCAGGAATCAAAACGTAACCATCACATCTCGTTAGAGAAGATACAACCCCACTCCCTGTTATTCTAATTGGTTCAACTTCTCTATCTACCTTTACCCTAACAAAATCAACACGTCCAAGTTCTGATGCAATATTTCTCTTTAATGGAAGGGTTATTTTCTTCCTCTTCTTAAAGTATCTGCTAACAAATAACTCGAACTGAACTGCTGAGGCAACAGGATACCCTGAAAGCATAAATACTGGTTTATTTTCAACTACTCCAAATCCAAACGGTTTACCTGGGCGTATATTAACCCCATGAACTAAAATTTTACCCATTTCTTCAACTGTTTCAACTGTTATATCCCTATCACTTACCGAAGAACCTCCAGTTATTAACAGAACATCATTTTCTTTCAAAGCTAACTTTATAGCTCTCTTTAAGGACTGTTTTTTGTCTTCAACAATATTGTAGATCTTCGCAGTAAAACCAAGATTTTTTACAAGACCATACAGCATATATGAGTTGGAATTTATAATTTTTCCTTTAGATATTAGATGATCGAAGTCCTTATTAATATCTACACTATCAAGATCAACGAGTTCATCTCCTGTGGTTATTATTCCAAAACTCAACGTATATACTTCAACCTCCTTAATTCCCAAAGAGGCAAGCATATTTAAATGATATGGCGTTATAATTTCCCCTTTTTTTAATATTACGTCCCCATGTTTAACATCTTCTCCTATCTTTGAAACATTTTCATTTGGATGAACAGATCTGTAAACTTCTAAAAAGCCGTTAACTACATTACAAAATTCTTCCATAACAACGGCATTTGCGTTTTTTGGGAGTTTTTCTCCAGTAAATATTTTTTTTGCTTCATTTTCGTAAATTTCATCTCTATCTACAATATCCAATATTATTGGATTTGTTTCAGAGGCACCAAATGTATTTTCTGCTTTAACTGCATAACCATCCATTGAGGCCTTGTTAAAATAGGGAAGATCAATAGGGGCTTTTATTTCTTTTGCAGATATTTTATTTAAGGCATTTAGTATATTGACGCTCTTAACTGAGTTGATCTCTTTTAAATAATTAGAAAGATAATTATAGACGATTTTTTTTGCAGATGAGAGAGGGGTTAAATCCTTTAAAAGTTTCACTATTTCACCCTTTTGATTTCTATTTTCTTTTTTGTATTTTTAATATTTTTGTGATTTTTGTAGTTTTATATCAAAGATATTTCTATTATATTTTTTATATTTTTGAGGATGTAGGGCTATTTTAAATTTTTAAAGTGGATGGCCGATATATAGATAAAATAAAAAATAAACTAAAAAATTACATAATATCTCAGTTAACTAAACACCAATTTTTTAACAAATCAAATGGATCAAGGTTAAAGTGTTATAAATATAGAGTATAAAAAAATATTAAGTTAAGAAAAAATAAAAGATAAATAACAGATTAACAATATGACTAAAATATTAATAATGAACATTAAAATGAAAAATTTATGTGGGGATAACATGCTATTTCTAAAAGTTAGAGTATTAGACATTGATTTAGAAAACCTGGTTTTAATAAATTTCGAAGACCTAAAAAACTCGCAATACTTTCCTCAAGATAGAGTTGTAGTGGAGTTTAAAGGAAAAGAGGTTATAGGGATTTTACATTCTTCAACAACGTTAATAAACAGAGGAGAAATTGGCTTACCTAAAAAGATTGTCTCTGAACTTGGAGTAAAAGAAGGGGATGTAGTTACGATAAAACATGCGGAAAAACCAAGGTCTCTTCCTTATATAAGAAAAAAGATGGATGGTAATAAATTAAAAAAAGAAGAGATTTTTGAAATTATAGATGAAATGGTAGAGGGTAAGTTAACAAATATAGAAATATCTGCTTTTGTAACGTCTTTATACATTAACGGAATGGACATGGATGAAATCGAAGCAATGACAATAAGAATGGCTGAGACAGGAAAAATGGTTAATTGGGAGGGACATATCTTTGATGTGCATTCCATTGGAGGTGTTCCAGGTAATAAATATGCTCTGCTGGTAGTGCCAATAGTTGCATCTACTGGACTAAAAATTCCAAAAACATCTTCAAGAGCAATAACATCAGCGGCAGGAACGGCAGATGTTGTTGAGGTTTTAACAAGAGTGGATCTAACGATTGAAGAAATAAAAAAAGTAGTTAAAGAGACAAACGGTTGTATGGTATGGGGAGGGGCTCTGGATTTAGCTCCTGCGGATGATATTACAATAAACGTTGAGAGACCTCTTGGAATAGATCCTGAACCTCTTCTTCTGTCAAGTGTAATGGCAAAAAAATTGGCAATGGGTGTTAACAAGTTGTTAATAGATATTCCCACAGGTTATGGAGCAAAGGTTAAGACAGTAAAAGAGGCGTCAAGTTTAGCAAGAAAGTTTATAGAGTTGAGTGATAGATTAAGAATACTTACCGAATGTGCAATAACTTACGGTGGACAGCCGATTGGAAGAGCAATAGGTCCTGCATTAGAAGCGAGAGAAGCACTTGTGGCATTAGAGGATTATAAACAAGCCCCAACAAGTTTGATTGAAAAATCTTTATCCTTGGCAGGAATTTTATTAGAAATGGGTGGAGTCGCACCGTTTGGAGAGGGTAAAGATCTTGCGGAGGAAATTTTAGCGAGTGGAAAAGCCCATGATAAATTTATGGAGATTATAGTAGCCCAGGGAGGAAAAGAAGTTAGTTCGGATGATATTGAATTGGGAAAATACTCTGCTGACATTCACTCTCCAATAGATGGATATGTTACAAAGATCTCAAATGCTGGGATAACAAAACTTGCAAAAGAAGCGGGAGCTCCAAATGATAAAAAAGCAGGCATCTATCTAAACGTAAAAGTTGGGAATAAGGTAGAAAAAGGGGATGTTCTTTATACAATATACTCTGATTCAGAAGAAAGATTAAAATCAGCTGTTAAATTAGCGAGGATAGTGTATCCTATAAAAGTTGAGGGAATGTTGCTTCAACGAATCTCGCGATTTTAAGATATTATTAAGATTTTTAAGGTCTATATTTATTTAATATCCTTGAACTTGTTTAAAACTTGTTCAAACTAACTTAAACTACACATATTTTATGATTTTTTGTTATTTAAAATATTTGTAAAAAAGAAAAAGGTTTTTTATAGCAATTAATAATATAACAACAACTTAATAATCTAATTATAAATCCAGCGGTTCCCCGATATTAGGAACTACTACCTCAACTCCAAGGGCCTCTGCCTTTTTTACGAACTCCATTACATCAACCTCAATAAGCGGGAAGGTGTTGTAGTGCATAGGAATAACAATCTCAGGATAGATCAGTTCAATAGCAACTAATGCCTCGTCTATTCCCATTGTATACCTTCCACCAATAGGAAGTAGAGCCACTTGAGGAGCATAGATCTCCCCAATTAACTCCATATCTCCAAATAAGCCAGTATCTCCAGCATGGTAAACCCTATCATTTATAATAAACCCTGAAGCTACTCCTCCACTTATTGTCGGAGATATATCCGAAGAGTGCTCTGCTTTGACCATTGTTAATTTAGCCCCATTTATTTTTATAGTCCCTCCAATGTTCATTCCCTCTGCTTCAACTCCTCTATCAGATAGATAAACAGATATTTCATGATTTGCTACAACAGGAACTCCGTAAGTTTTAGAAAGCTCTTCGGCATTTCCAAGATGATCAGCATGTCCATGGGTTATTGCTATGACATCAACCCCATCCATAACCTCATCGTAAGGCAAATTACATAAGGGATTTGGAATGAAAGGGTCTATTAATACGTTATCTACTTTAAAGCATGCATGTCCATACCAGGTTATCATAACTCTCACCTAACAATATTTATCAATTTATAATTACATTTATTTGCAATTATCCTATTTACGTTTTATCGACTCAACGATCTCATCATTACTTTTGTCATTCATCTTTATTATTTATTTTATTAATTTTTTTATTATAGTTAGTAGTTTATAATTCTATTGTTTATCTACCATCTATGAATATGTTCAAATACAACGTGGACATATTTAATCATGTTATAAATATTGTTAATACTAAAATGTTAATCTTATAATCTTAATATAAAAATAAATATAAAAATAATAAAATATAAAATTGAAAAAATAAACAAAGGGATATTATGAAGATTGTGGGAATAACCGACTTGCATGGAAGATTTCCTCCAATAATAAATGAATTTAAAGAATTTGCAGATGTTTTAATAGTTAGTGGGGATATAACCCACTTTGGGAAAGGTATTGACGTTATTGAAAAATTGGCAGAGATTTCGGATTATATTGACGTTCTCTGTGTCCCGGGAAATTGCGATACTGATGAAGTTATAGATGAGTTGAATAATTATCATTTAAACATTGACGGAAAAGTAAAAAAAATTGAAAATATAAATTTTGTTGGGATAGGAGGAAGTAATAAGACCCCATTCAACACGCCAAACGAATATTCCGAAGAAGAGATCTACAATAAGATTAAAAATTTAATAGAAGGGCTGAGCAATATCTTCTTAATATCTCACGCTCCACCTTATGGGACTATGGCCGATATTGTCAATATAAGAGAAAATATCCATGTGGGAAGTAAAGCAATAAGGGACATAATCGAAAAATTTAATGAGAAAATTAAGTTCTGTGCTTGTGGTCATATCCATGAGAGTAGGTGCATTGATAAAATAAAAAATACCATTATAGTTAATCCGTCCCCAAAAAGTTATTTTATTTATAATACCAAAAAGAACTTTGTGGTTTTAGAGGATTTTTCAGGTTTATAAATTTGTTCTTTAATTTTTTGCTTAATTTTTTACTTTTTACTATTTAACACTAAATTTAGTTTTGAATATAAAAGCATAGATATATAATAAAATATGATAAAAAATTATATATAACCCTTTTAATATATAATTTACAAGAAATGAACAAAAATAGGACAAAGGTGATATAATGGACATGGAAGAGAAAGTATATGAGGAGGGGATATTAAAATTAAAAGAAAACATACCTCAAATCATAATAAACTTAGTAGTTGCAGGGTTAATATGGTTGTTTGGAATATTGGTGTTCATTCCAATTGCTGACATGCTCGGAAATCCTTATCTCTTTGGATTATCAGCTTTAAAGCCAATTATTTCAGCTATAATAGCGATAGCTTTGATTATAGTATTACTCAGAGTAACTAAGGACTTCGGAGAGTTGATGGACGGAGTAGCAGACATAATCGCAGTAAAATTAGCTGGAAAAAGAGTAAACGAAGAAAAATTAAAAAAATATAGAAGAGGACTAAGAGGACTTGCTTATTTGATCGTTGCAATAATTGCATATCTGTTCTTCTTACCAGTAATCTCTGGAATAACTCCTGTATTGGCTGGAATTATATTAATAGTATTGGTTCTTTGGGCAGTTACAGTTCTTATAAACATAGGACATATTTTCTCAGAAGAAATAGAAGAAGGAATTAGAATAGCAACTGAAAAATTAGAAAAGGCCTTAGAAAAATCAAAAAAGGAAAAAATCCAAGATAGCGAATAAAAAATTATTTAAGGTAGATCATGATGAAACACAGGTCAATAATGATCAATGCCATTTTATTATCTTTTTGGCTGATTTTGGCATATCTCCTTCCCAACTCTTTACAATTTTTGAATTATTTAGGAGTTGAAGATGTTAATTATGTGGGGGCATTTATGTTAATACTTCTAACAATATTATCAATAATCAGTTTAATTTTGCTGACAAGAAGTATGAAAAAATGTTTAATTAATAAAAATTAAAAAATATAAATAACAAATATTAAATAATTAAATTGATACTTAAAAAAAGAAAAGAAGAAAAACCTCAAGTCCTCTTAACCAATGCCCAGTTATTTATTGATCTCTCTTAAAACCTCATCTAAATCAACTTTTTTAATTTCTCCAAATTTAACAACCTCTCCATCTCCCTCATATCTTGGGATGATATGGAAATGGACATGATTAACTTCTTGTCCAGCAACTCTACCGTTGTTATTAACTATATTATAACCATCAAATCCAAGCTTTTTTAAAACCTCAACTGTCTTTTTAACTCCTTTTATAAATTTGCAGAGGTCATCATCTGGCATTTCATCAAATCTCTCATAGTGCTTTTTAGGAACAACCAAAGTATGGCCTTTATTTCTTGGATTTATATCTAAGAAAGCTAAAACATGCTCATCTTCATAGACAACCTTTGCTGGAATTTCTCCATTGATTATTTTGCAGAATATGCACATTCTTTCACCTAAATTATTTTTTATTAGTTATTTAGTTGTACTATCTTCATCCACATGTTTTGAACTGGAGTAGTTTACCAATTAAAGTAAAAGTGTTAGTTAATGTTGAATAGGTAATAATCAGCTTTTGAAGTTTTTTAAATAAATACTTAATTACAAACATTTAAATAGTTTTGTCTCATAATTTTTAATTGTTAAAATTTGTGGAGAGGCAATTCAAAAATAATCCCAAGGTGGGAGTTTGGGCAAGGGGAGGTTTTCCTTTTGCTTCTTTGTGTAGTTGGGTTAGTTGTTTGTTGTGGTTGTATTGGTGATGAGCACCACCACAGGCACTTTAAGAGAGGATTTGTTAGTTTGGGAGAAAGTTTGAAATCTATTAAAGAAGAGTTTGGAGTTGTTGTTAATAACATTTTGGAGGCGGGAGTATGGGAGTGTTGAAGTTTCTTCTTATAATTTTTTCTATTGTAGGATTAGTCCTCTGCTGTGGATGCACAAGTGAAGGTAGTAGTGGCAAGCCAGTAGAGAATGTTGAGGTTAAAACCCCAACCACATCAGGAGGAACACCCACTACTACAACTACTACAAGTCAAGAAACTCAAACTCAAACAATAACCACAACTACAAAAGAAGAAACTAAAGCAGAAAATGAAAACTCCCAAGCTGAAGGATTGCCAGCGTGGGCTAAGCAATATTTGCCACCAGATGCTAAGAATTATACATATTATGTTTGGAAGATTATAAAAGTTGAAGATGATGGAATAACTTGTAAGGCAGAGTTTATTGGCAGTAATGATAAAAACATAGATAAACATCCTGGAATGATATATACTGAACAATTGTTAATTTATACAAGATCCCCAGATAAACGAGATTTTAATGATTTCTTAAAATGTAATGGAGTTGATCTCTTTAAAGTTTTAACAAATGATACTTTAAAGCAAAAATACGAAGAAAAATATAAAGAGTACTTAAAAATTTGTAACGAATCTTTGGCATGGGAAAGAAAAGAGTTGGAAGGAAAAGAACTTGTTGTGTTGATGTGTTGGTTGGATTGCGATAAGGTAAAAAATATTAGTAACTACCCCAACCCAGGAGTCTATGGAGCAATTTATATCATATATGATAATGGAAAGGATTATGAGTATGAAGTATTAAAAAGAGGTTATGGATTTGGTAATGAAGAATACTTAAAACAATTATATCAAAATGCACTAACTAATAATTATACTGAAACAGCAAATTACTTCAAAAAGAGTATAGATGCACAAGAATACGCTAAAGAGCATAAATTGGGAGTTTGGAGTATTGATTTGAGTGATTTAAAAACAGATTAAAGCTATTTTCTTTTTCTCTTTTAAAAGTTAAAAAATGTGGAAAATTATTTTTAGTCGTTTAGTTTTTGCCACTTGCCCTCATAACCAGCCCAACCTACAACATTTGGAGAGCCAAGAAGCTGTTTAGCTATCTTTCCATTTACGTAAGATAGTAAATATCCTAAAGGATTAGTAATTCCCAAACTAAGTGGAGAAGCTACTCCAATAGTTTCTGCCCATGTGGCTGGTGCAGGTAACCTTCCAAACATTATGACCCCAACCCTTTCCATTTTTGCAGTTCCGTAAGTATCACCAGGGATAAACTTCACAACAACATAATTCTGTGTTGGATAAGTTAGATAAATATCCTGTTTTCCAATAATCATGTTCTCAAAATCTATTTTTTGTACTGGGAATAATCCAGTGAGATAAACGAGGGCTGCTTCAGTATCTTTAATACTTATTGACTTAGGATATGTGCTCAAATACGCAAGACTTGGAGCATCATAAGGGGGTTGGGTAATCATTATTAACATTCACGACGAGTAGGTTTGGATATGCGTTTTTAGGCATGTTTGGATGAGTAACGAGTTGAACTTCTCCAGGTTTAGCCCAATAAAACTCTTAATAATTTAAACCTTTTATTTAATAATTCAAAGGTATGAAATACTAAGAATACACTACTTCTCTTACACTTATTAGTGCCTCTTTGCAGATTATTTTAATAGTAAATCCTTATACTTAAACAATAACTCAATTATATCTCTTATATCTTTCCCTTGCATCTTTGCCTCATTTAAATATAGGTTATAGAGTTGAGGAGTTAATGGTCTTGGCATACTCTTCCACATTTCAGCATGAATCAGCAAATCAAAGCATCGTGCCTCTGCTTCACTTAATCCCAACTTTTTATATGCTCCTTCATGTATTTTATATAACAAATTCTCTTCCTTAGGCATAGATAAAACTAAATCGCACAACTCTGTTGTAGGAATTGGCTCAGCGATAGAGACAAAAACATCATCCAACTCAGCATCTACAATAAAGTCCTTTGTTAATAGATAATCCATCTCTGTCTCTGTTGGATACGCGACTATAAAGCTCCCAGCTACCTTAACCTCACAATCTTTGGCTAATTTTATTGCATCTAAGTTCTTCTCCCTGTTGGTTCCTTTTTTCATATCTCTCAAAATTTTATCACTACCACTTTCGATTCCATAGAACACCCATCCAATTGTATAATTTTTTATTGCAGTTAATATATCTTCATCAACATAATCAACCCTCATATCTGGAACAGACAAGTTATTCTTCCCAACAATTTTAGAGACATTTTCCAAGAGTTCAAAAAACTTATTTCTATTTACTGATTTTTTGAAAGCATATAAACTTCCAGTTCCTCCACTAATTGCAATTCTCTTAGCCCCTGCTCTTTTAAATGCTTTAACTTCCTCAACAACATCTTCAACATCTCTACTCCTAATGTTTTTACCAAAAAATTTCGGAACTTGGCAAAAAGTGCAGTTGCCTAAACAACCTCTATGTGTTTCAATATAAACATTAGCCCCTCTGACTGATTGCTGTCCTATATCCTTGGGTATCAGTGGGATGGGATGATCTAATTCGGGTTTTTCTTTTGATAAATTTATGACTATCTCATCTCCCTCCCTATAAGCTAATCCCTCTTTATCTCCTTTAACTATTCTCGGTGTTGTTATTTCTCCTTCTCCAACTATAACTCCATCTACATTTAATTCATTTAAAATAATCTCGGGATAAGCTGAAACACAACCAGCGATGTAAATTTTGGTTCTGTTTTTTCTTGATTTTTTTATAAATGTTATGGTTCTTTTTATGTTTTCATTTAGTATATGAAGTGTAGAGTATAAACTGAAAATTATAACGTCTGATTTCAAAAATAATGTTTTATCAATTTTTTTAACTAATTTAACGTCGTGTTTCTCATGTTTTAAAATTCCTCCGATAAGCATTGCCCCGTAAGTATAAACGTCTGGACTGTAAATTGTGATTTTCATCAAATCCCCTTTCTTTTTATTAAAGATTTTTTAAATTTATTTTGTAGTTAATAGAAAGATTCAATAATGATTTAGTTTTGCTTAATTTTTTAAATTTTATGTTTTTATTTATCTTTTGCCATTATAATTTATTAATTCGAATTCATGTATAAGCTATCTACTAAAATATAACAATATGTAAACATATAATATCTCCAGTAATACATTTAAACAGTTAGATAACTATGTATTTTACATTTATCTAATACTCGTATTCGAAGTTTCTAATTATATATAAGATTTATTCCAAAATATGACTGGGTGATATTATGGCAGTTATAAATATGGAAAAAGTGAACAAAAATCTAATAAATGAAGTTATCGAAGCAGGAAAATTAGTTTTAGGAGAAAGTGTTGTAAGCTCGATTAAAGCATGTTATCAATGTGGAACCTGTACTGGAAGCTGTCCAAGCGGTAGAAGAACTGCTTATAGAACAAGAAAGGTATTAAGAAAGGTTTTATTAGGTTTAGATGATGTTTTAGACACTGATGATATTTGGTACTGCACAACTTGCTACACCTGTTATGAAAGATGTCCAAGAGATGTAAAGATAACAGAAATTATAAAAACACTAAGAAATGTTGCTGCAAAGAAAGGAAATATGGATTTATCACACAGAAAAACTGCTTCTTATGTTTTAAGATTTGGACATGCTGTTCCAGCAAATAAACAGGTTGTTGAATTAAGAGGAAAACTTGGTTTACCAGCAAAGTCCCCAACTGCTCAATTTAGCGAGAAGGATTTAGAAGAAGTTAGAACATTAATTAAAGAATTAGAATTTGACAAGTTGATTGCCTTTGATTGGGAAAAAATGGATTTAAAAGAATAATAACTTTAAAAAATAAAAATAATCAAAATTAAAAAAATAAAACAAATAAAGAAAAAATAATTATAGAGTATAAAATGAAATAATAAACAGTTGGTGATAATATGAAGTATGCGTTTTTTTTAGGATGTATAATGCCCCACAGATACCCAGGAGTTGAAAAAGCGACAAAAATAGTTATGGAAGAATTAGGAGTTGAGTTAGAGTATATGCCAGGGGCTTCATGTTGTCCAGCTCCGGGAGTTTTTGGTTCTTTTGATCAAAAGACATGGCTAACCTTAGCAGCAAGAAATCTATGCATTGCTGAAGAGTTAGGATTAGATATTGTAACGGTGTGTAATGGTTGCTATGGATCACTGTATGAGGCAGCACACATTTTGCATGAGAATAAAGAAGCATTGGACTTTGTAAACGAAAAACTGGATAAAATAGGAAAACAATACAAGGGAACCACAAAAGTCAGACACTTTGCAGAACTTATATATAAAGATATAGGTGTTGATAAAATCAAAGAAAAAGTGGTTAAACCATTAGATGCTTTAAATGTTGCAATTCACTACGGATGCCACTTTTTAAAACCTGCTGATGTTAAACACCTTGACTCTCCAGAGAGACCAAAACTACTGGAAGAGATCGTTTCAGCCACTGGAGCTAACCCAGTAATTTATAAGGATTACTTAATGTGTTGTGGAGCTGGAGGAGGAGTCAGATCAAGATTTTTAACCACTGCATTAGATATGACAAGAGAGAAAATTATAAATATGCTTGAAGTAGGGGCTGATTGCACCGTTAATGTCTGTCCATTCTGCCACTTACAGTTTGATAGAGGGCAGGTAGAGATAAAGGAGAAATTTGGAGAAGAATATAAATTGCCAGTTCTACATTTAAGTCAATTATTGGGTTTAGCGTTTGGAATGAAGCCAGAGGATTTGGCTGTTAGCGTTCACGCGATCCCAGTTGATCCAGTTTTAAAGAAATTAGGAATGCTTGAATAAATTTTATATTTTTATTTTATTATATGTTGATTAATTTTTAACCTTAGATTTTTATATTAAGTATTGAATTTTAATTTAATTATTTTAAGTATCATTTATACATTAATATTTATTGTTTATCTTTAATTTATCTTTTTATTTTTTATTTTTATTATTTATGTTTAGTTCTTATGATCAAATTATCTTATTTGTTATGATTTTCGATAATTTTTGATCTGATCTCTTGAAAAAAGGTTTTAATTTGACTTTTGATATATTTTTTATTTTTAAGTAAAGAGCTTATTCTTCAATTTTTTAAAATAAACCAAATGTTTTTATAAAAGTGTTTCTTTTTAATCTTATTAAAAACCTCGCGAGGCACCAAATATTTATATACTGTATTGGTGAAATTATGGATAATAACGAAAGTAGTGTAAAAGAGATAGAAATTAGGAAGTTAGAACATATATTTTTATGTAGTTATTGTGATGTAGAGTATGATAAAACAACTCTACTTGAAAATGTGGAATTAGTCCACAGAGGAACATGTGGAGTTAATTTTAATGATATAGAGACGGAAATAAAACTATTTGGAAAAAGATTATCCGCCCCAATTATTGTTTCTGGAATGACGGGGGGGCATAGCAAAGCAAAGGAAATAAATAAAAATATAGCCAAAGCGGTTGAAGAACTTGGTTTAGGAATGGGTGTCGGATCTCAGAGAGCCGCGATTGTTAATGAAGATCTAATTGAAACATATAGCATTGTTAGAGATTACACATCTAATCTTGTTATTGGAAATTTAGGAGCAGTTAATTTTATCGTTGATAAGTGGGATGAGGAAATAGTAGATAGAGCAGTTGAGATGATAGATGCTGATGCTATGGCAATACATTTTAATCCTTTGCAGGAAATAATTCAACCAGAGGGGGATTTAAACTTTAAAAATATGGTAAAGATAAAAAATGTAATTACCAATTACAAAAGAAAATATAAAAATATACCCTTCATCGCAAAACAAGTAGGAGAAGGTTTTTCAAGAGAAGATGCATTGATCTTAAAAGAGATTGGATTTGATGCAATAGATATTCAAGGAAGTGGAGGAACTTCATGGGCAAAGGTTGAGATTTATCGAGTTAAAGATGCAAATACAAAAAAATTACTTAAAAAGTTTTCTGATTGGGGAATTCCTACTGCTGCTTCAATATTTGAGGTAAAAAGTGTTTATGATAGAGTAGTTATCGGCTCTGGAGGTATAAGAAGCGGATTGGATATAGCCAAGTGTATAGCAATTGGTTGTGATTGCTGTTCAGTTGCTCTGCCTATACTGAAAGCAAGTTTAAAGGGTTGGGAAGAGGTTGTTAATGTCTTAGAGAACTATATAAAAGAGTTAAAAATAGCGATGTTTTTAGTTGGTGCTGAAAATATTATTGAGCTTAAAAAAACACCTTATATAATTAAAGGAACGTTAAAAGATTGGATAGATAGATAAAAAAGTTTAATAAAAATTTAATTTATAAATGTTTTGGTTTATTATTGTTTGTTATTGTTCACTATTGCACGTTGATTCGTTTAAATTATATAAAAGTCGCATATAATTTGTGTAAGGTTATTGGTTTATTACTTGTTGAAATTAAGCTGTGATCTTGTTGAATTTGTCGTTTTAACCTTTGTTGTTATGTTGTTTATTTCATTTGAACAGATTAAATTAAAAATTACAGATTTATAATATAATTGAATATATAGTTTAATAGATTAACCAATAATCAAGAAATGAAAATAACTCTAAAAAATAAAAATAATCAAAATTAAAAAAATAAAACAAAATAGGGAGATGATAACGTGAAATTGGAAATTATTGCTATTGGTGGATATGAAGAAGTTGGTAGAAATATGACGGCAGTTAATGTAGATGGAGAGATTATAATATTAGATATGGGGATAAGGTTAGATAGGGTCTTGATTCATGAAGATACCGATATATCAAAGCTTCATAGCTTAGAGTTAATTGAAAAGGGTATAATTCCAAACGATACAGTCATGAAAAACATTGAAGGAGAAGTTAAAGCAATTGTCTTATCTCATGGACATTTAGATCACATCGGAGCGATTCCAAAATTAGCCCATAGATACAACGCTCCAATTATTGGAACACCTTATACAATTGAGTTAGTTAAAAGGGAAATATTGAGTGAGAAAAAATTTGACGTAAGAAATCCTCTTATAGTTTTAAATGCTGGGGATTCAATTGATCTAACCCCAAATATAACATTAGAATTTATCAGAATTACACATAGTATTCCGGACTCTGTTTTACCTGTCTTACATACTCCTTACGGCTCTATCGTCTACGGAAATGATTTTAAATTTGATAACTTTCCAGTTGTTGGTGAGAGGCCTGATTATAGAGCAATAAAAAAAGTTGGTAAAAATGGAGTTCTCTGCTTTATATCTGAAACAACAAGAATAAATCATGAAGGCAAAACTCCTCCAGAAATCATAGCAGCAGGACTACTAAAAAATGACTTACTTGGAGCGGATAACGATAAAAACGGAATTATAGTAACTACATTCTCATCCCACATAGCAAGGATAAAATCGATTACAGATATTGCGGAAAAGATGGGAAGAACACCTATCCTTTTAGGAAGGAGTATGATGAGATTTTGTGGAATAGCCCAAGATATTGGTTTAGTTAAGTTTCCAGAAGATTTAAGGATTTATGGAGATCCAAGTTCAATAGAGATGGCTCTAAAGAATATCGTTAAAGAAGGAAAAGATAAATATTTAATTATAGCTACAGGACACCAAGGAGAAGAGGGGGCTGTATTATCAAGAATGGCTACTAATAAAACACCCTATAAATTTGAAAAATACGATTGTGTTGTGTTTTCAGCAGATCCAATTCCCAATCCAATGAACGCAGCCCAAAGATACATGTTAGAATCAAGATTAAAGTTATTGGGGGTTAGGATATTCAAAGGAGCTCACGTCTCTGGGCACGCATCAAAAGAAGATCACAGAGATATGTTAAGATGGTTAAATCCAGAGCATATAATTCCTTCACATGGGGACTTTAACTTAACTGCTGAATATACAAAATTAGCAGAAGAAGAAGGTTATCGACTTGGAGAAGATGTTCATTTATTGAGAAACGGGCAGTGTTTAAGCTTTGAAAGAATAATCTAAGAATCTTTGAATCTTTAATACTTCACATTTTATTATGATTTTCATTAAATTTAAACATAATCTTTTATAATAATCTGTATAACGCCTTTGATAAAACTGTGAGGTGAAAAAATGCTTTTCGATGTAGAAATTTTAAAAAAAATTGATGAAGAACTAAAAAAATATGTAGATAAAAACGATGAACTATATAATGCCTCAAAACATCTATTATTTGCGGGAGGGAAACGATTAAGGCCTTACTTAACAGTTATAACCTACAATCTAAAAAAAGATAATATGGAGGAAATACTTCCTGCAGCTGCTGCTGTTGAACTAATACACAACTACACGTTAATTCATGACGATATAATGGATAACGATGATGAAAGAAGGGGAAAACCAACAGTTCATGTTGTTTATGGTGAGCCAATTGCTATACTTGCAGGAGATCTCCTATATGCTAAGGCATTTGAAGCAGTTTCAAATATAAAAGATAGTAAAAAGGCACATGATGTTTTAAAAATTCTTTCAAAAGCATGTGTTGAGGTTTGTGAAGGACAGGCAATGGATATGAAGTTTGAAAACTACAATCCAACTATGGAAGAATATTTAGAAATGATTAGAAAGAAGACAGGAGCTTTATTAGAGGCCTCTGTTGAAATTGGAGCAATAATGGCTGATTGTAGCGAAGAGGAAAAAACTGCATTAAAAGAATATGCGAAAAGAATTGGTTTAACGTTTCAAATACAGGATGACGTATTAGATCTTATAGGAGATAAAAATAAAATAGGTAAACCCGTTGGGAGCGATATAAGGGAAGGTAAAAAAACGATCATTGTTATTCATGCGTTAAAAACTCTTGATGAAGAAAAAAAGAGAAGATTATTAGAAATTTTAGGGAATAAAAATATTGGAGAAGAAGAGATCAAAGAGGCGATAGAGATATTAAAGCCCTCGATAGAATATGCAAAAGAATTAATGAAAATAAAAACCGAGGAAGCAAAAAATTATTTAAAGATTTTCGATGAAGAAAGAAGAAAAGTGTTAGAGGATTTAGCTGATTTTATAATAAGTAGAATTCATTAAAAATTCATTAAAATAGATTTATTAAAATCTTAATCTTTAAAACCTTTTTTGGGTGAGTGTATGAAAATTCCAAGGTTGTATGTAGAAAATGCAGAAAAACATGAAAATAGGAAAGTTGTTGTAGAGGAGGATGGTAAGGTTATAAGATTTTTAGATGAGGAAGAAGAGTATTGCGGAGAAGGAAAAATATTATATCAAGTAATATACGATGATTTTGATAACTATATTTTAATGGGAACCGTTAGTAGGGATATGCTTATTGAGTATGAAGTTGGAGGAATTAAGCAAATAACCTATATTAAAAAAGGAACTCGGTTATTGGAGATCCCTGCTGAGGGTTATAAGGTTTATCCTATCGTGGATTTTGGATGTAGAGTTCTTGAAGGGCATAGAGTTGCTGCTCTACAAAGTAAGAAAGGAGATGTTAGGTTTGCAAATACTCCTGTTAATGGAATTGTCTTATTTTTAAAAGAAGTTCCATCAAAACGAGAGAATTATGTTTTTTACATACTTCCCGAAAAGGAGATAAGATTTGAAGAAGAATAAACCTTTTTTTCTTTTTGATCTTATCTTTTTTAATTTTTGATTTTAATTATATTTTTGATATATTATTATATTCAAATCACCTTAAAAAAGAAAGAAACCGAGACAAAAAACCTTTTATACGTATAAAGAAAAAATAATAAAATAATAAAAATATAATTAGGATATAAGGATAATAAAACAAAATTATTAGTTCTTTTTATTGAGGGGTTAAATATGGCAGAATGCGATCATACATTTACAGCAACACTGATTTCTATTCTCTCAGTTAAAGAAGCACTAAATAGTGAAATGGAAAACTTTGTGAAAGTTAGAGCTGCTATCGATAAGAGAAAACTAAGAGATGAGGACAAAGTTGCTATATTTAATATAGTATCAACAATGAGTTATCAAGTATTCTTTATAGATAAAGAGGCAGATATAGAAAAAATAAAAGAAGAGTTTAATAAAATGAACGTAAAACTTAACTATGATAGTGAGCAAATTTTAAAAAGATATATTGAGAGGTTAAAGGAATGAAAGACGTTAGAAACTTGGACAAACAGTGGGTAGTACTGTCTGAGTTATCAGCTGAGCTTGTCAATAGAGGGGTAAAAGTGCCTGAAATTGTTTTTGATAAACTTAGGTTAGCCAATTCTCTCCTTTCCTACTACCTCTTAGACCCTCACGTCTCGATAAAGACCCTTGCGGATGTCGAAAGAGAGTTGAATTTTGTGCAATCGCAACTATTTAGTTTGTGTGATGCAGAGTTAACTGAAAAATATTTAAATAAAATGATGAAGGCAGTTAGAGGAGAGTTGAATGTAAGATTTCCGATAAGTAAAAGCAACTATAACAAAGAAGTTAAAAAGAGAGGTAAAGTTGAAGCAGTAAGGGTAAAACTTCAAAAAGAGATACAGATTGAGCGACTAAGCGATTTAGGAGAGTGGCATGGTGTTATATTTGAATACAGCGATGAAAAGGATAAGGTAATCATTGAGGGAGAGATAAATAGAGTAAAAAACGCATTGAAAGATTTTGCAGTAATGTGGAAAGAGGACGCTAATTAAAATTATAAACTCATATGTGGTAAAATAAAATTTTAATAGTTTAACTCAGTTTTATCGATTTTTTTGCAATAAATGCACAGAAAGGATCGCCAATTGCCTGACATTTTTCTTCCGTTACTTCAACCAGATATAACTTATTTACCATATTTTCCAAACATCCAGCAATAAATCCTGCAGTTAAATAACAGATCGGCTCTGATGCCTTACAATTTTTACACTCTTTATTATTTTTTACAATTATAGTCAACGGTTCGCAGTGTTCTATACTAACCTCTCCAAAATCCTCGTTCATGAATCTAATCATCTCTTCATAACTGTTTATTCCCAATCTTATAGCATAATCCTTTCCAATCTCATAGAATATCTTTTTTACATTATTTCCAAGGTAATATTTTCTTAAATATTCTTTTATGTAGGCAATTAGGGAAACCCTCCCCTCAAATACACAGAAATCCTTTTTAGGTAGATTTGTGGAGATCTCAGGTTCTTTTTTGACTTCAAGTTCTTCTTCTTTTATTTCTCTTTTTAATTCCTCCAATGGAGGATATGCCTCCAATATCAAATCATGAAGTCGAGTCCCTTCCGTTAATTTCAGAACTTCTTTAAGAAGGTCTTTATTATCCTTATACTTCTCCAATAAGTTTTTCATCATAGTTAATTTAATCCCCATGAACTTGGCTCTGTTGTCAATAATTCTTAACATCTCAATAACTTTCATTGCGTTAGCCATTTAAACCACACATTGTTTTGCCTCTACATATCCAACGTCCCCATAAATAAAAATAAACAAAATTTCTTAAACATTAAAAACAAATATGATATTATATTACGTATTATTTACTTTTATTATTTATTATTATGTGATGTTATTATTTTTATGCCATCTTATTATTAAACTATAACAACAAAACTATAATATCATTATTTTAATTCTAATACTATTATAATACTATTTTTTGTTGTTATTGAATCAATTGCTCCAACTTTAATGATCTAAATTAATATGTCAACTAAGGGAAATCAAAGATTTAATTTGTTAGAAGTATTATATATAATTTTTTGCATATATATACCCGTCGTTAAGTTAATAAGCATATAAACATAATAATAGGTTTTGGATAAAATATAAACCTTGTGGAGGATAGAAGATATGGAACCAATTCAAATATTTGGAGTAGTGTTTGCATTATTTGCTCTTTCGAGAGTTATCATGCAGATAAAAAAAAGAAATATAAATATGAATGAAGGGATATTCTGGATATTTATTTGGAGTTCTGTTGTTATATTTTTACTATTTCCAGAATGTTTCGGTTATCTTGCAAACTTTTTGGGAGTGGGAAGAGGAACTGATGCATTAATTTATATATCCATGGTCGTGTTATTCTATTTAATTTATAGATTATACTCAAAAGTTGATGCATTAGAAAAGCAAATAACTCATATCGTAAGAGAAATTGCAATAAGGGATAGGTATGAACCAAAAAAGAGAGATTGAACTGCTGATGTTTGATGTTCTACCTTACATTTCAAACATAAACTATATTAAAGAGATTTTTGAAGAAGCGGAAAGTTTAGAAGATCTCGAACGAAAAGTTGAGGAACTTTTAAAAGTAGAGAAAGATATCACAAAAAAGACAGATTTAAAGATACTGTTGGAAAAAATAAAAGAAGCAAAAGAAAAATATTCCAAATCAACTTAATTTAACTGTTTTTTTATTTTGTATAAGAGATTCGGAAGATCTATCATCAAATCTTCTTTTGTTTTATAATACTTTCTCAGTATTGACCTTTCTCTGTCAAATTCAATTCTACACTCTAACAACTCAGCGTCTACCAACTTCTTTATATGGGAAATTAAAAGAGGTTTAGAAATATTAAGAGATCTTCTTATTTCTTTACTTGAAAGCTCTTTATCTAAACACATTGCCAATATTTTTAACCTTGTAGGATGAGAAAGAGCTTTAAACATCTTTAAACTCCGTTCAATTTCCTCGCTCACGATCCTCCTCCTAAATTTACTCTTTTAACTCTTCCCTAAGTTTTTTAATTTCTTCCTTTAGGGCTCGGATCTCTTCTAATAATTCATCATTTTTTAACTTTTCTCCTTCATGATTTTGACATCTTACAATAAGATACAGTATTGCACCGATCAAAAGCAGCCAGATAATTGCGGTTCCCACGTCTGGAGGAATGGGCATAAGCTCACCTTCAATAATAGATTATAAATATTTTTATCTGGGTAAAATTTTATTTACCCATATTATAAACTTTGAAGTTTTTACAATAAATATCTTTGGAATGTTTTTAATATGTATTTAACCGTAAAAATATGTAAAATGATAAATCAAACAAAAAATTTTAAAATTTTAATATTGGATTTTATAATCTTTTT
The DNA here is from genome assembly GCF_000024625.1 of Methanocaldococcus vulcanius M7. Classification (NCBI taxonomy): domain Archaea; kingdom Methanobacteriati; phylum Methanobacteriota; class Methanococci; order Methanococcales; family Methanocaldococcaceae; genus Methanocaldococcus; species Methanocaldococcus vulcanius. The sequence continues at coordinate 262,022 of NC_013407.1, read as the reverse complement.
AAGAGTTCTTTTGGGTATTGAATAAGGGTTTTCTCCAATTCATTTTTTGTTAGGCCTGCTCCTAAACCAACCTTTTTCGCGAATTCCAAATCTATCAAGTCATCTGGGGAATGGGTGTCGGTATTAATTAATGTCTTTAAATTAAACTTTCTCGCAACATTTACCACGTGGCCGTTAGTTATGTTATGGCCTTTTCTTGATGTTATTTCAACAAAAATATCATTCTCTTTTAAATTTTCGGCAACTTCTTTATCGATAAATCCAGGATGAGCCAAAATATCTACATCCTCAGAAATGGAAGCATAATAATTGGTCTTTTCCTCTACTGGCTCTACAACCGTCTCTCCATGAACCACGACAATTTCTGCCCCAAGATCTTTACACTTTTTAGCAAGATCTGGAATTGCCTTTGGAGGAACGTGAGTTAGTTCTACACCTACAACAATAATTATGTCCCAATATTTTTCTAAATTCTCCTTAGCAGTTATTGTTTTCTCAATAAGATCCTTGTAATTGCTAAAATCCGCATGATCTGTTATTGCTATTGCCCTATGCTTTAAGACCTTTGCTCTTCTTACAAGTTCGGCAGGTAATAACTCTCCATCGCTAAAAATTGTATGTGTGTGAAAATCATATCTCATGGCTTTTCTACCCCTCATAATGTTATAATCATTATTTAAGTTTTTAATTTAAATCTGTTAATAAAAATTATTTGACAGTTGAATATAATCAAAGATCATTTTTAAATCATCCTTTAAAGACCTTCCCTTAGTAGTTAGGTAGTTTCCAATCATCAATCCATCAATAGCAAGCAAAGCGTATGATTGAAAATCTCCTAAATTTAACATTCTTCCACCAGCTAACCTTATCTCTGCATTAGGTAGAATCAACTTAAATAGTGCAATAGATTTCAGTGCTTCCGATACCGTTATTTGTTTTATTTCTCGATTTTTTATTTTTTGATATATTTTTGTCCCTTCAATTGGATGTAGCAAGTTGATTGGAACACTATCTACTCCTAAACATTTAAGATCAAAAGCCATACTTAACCGATCCTCTATACTTTCTCCAAGTCCAAAAATTCCACCACTGCAAACTTCTAATCCAAGTTTTTTACATTTTTTGATTAGATCTACTTTATCATCATAGCCATGAGTAGAACAGATATTTTTAAAGAAATCTTTTGATGTTTCTAAGTTGTTATGAACTCTAACATCTAATTTTTTTAAATCATATAATTTTTCTTCATCTAAAAGCCCAAGAGAGCAACAAACCTTCAAATTCGTCTCTTCTTTTATTAAGTATATTGCCTCTAAAATTTTCACAAATTCATCATCATTAACACTCTTTCCACTTGAAACTATGCTGAATCTCTCTATCTGTAGAGGAGATCTCATGTTAAAACGCTTTATCTTCTTGAAGTTGGAGCTTTCAGATCCAATTAATGTTCCATACTCCATGGTTGAAGAAATTTTACAACACTCTTCAACAAGTTTTTTTGCATACTCTAAAATCTCTGTTTTAGATTTTAATGGGTAAACAGGAATTTTACAGTTATTGTAAATGGACTGGGAGCAAAAAATACAATTTTCTTTACATTTTCCACTCTTTGCATTGATTATTGAGCATAATTTAATTCCCTTCTGCTTATTGTTGTTGTAATGTAATTTTACCTTAAAAGCTAAATAAAGGAGATCTATTGCATTAAAATTTTTATACAGGTAGAGGGCATCATCAAGAGTTAACTTTCCCCTTAGAGATCTTTTTAAAAACTCTTCCACACCAAATCACCCAGGTTATTATTGAAGAACAATAGAAATAATTAATAGAACTAATAAAGATGATAAGGAAGATAATAACAAAAAGAATTTTTAATCATTTTAATCGTTATTACTTCCATCCTATATATGCAACATTTATACAAAAAACAGTTTAAGACAAATTATACAATATACTATAATCTATAATTATGATAATTTTTATGGTATAATTAAGTTTAGGATATTTAGTATTATGCCCAAAATGGGTGTGTATTATGTATAGTATAAAAATGCGAGCATCGAAAAATGGTAAACACATCTCAGGGGCGGAGAGGATAGTAGAAAAAGAAAAAATCGAAGAAGTTGTTAAAGATCTAACCAAAAGGGCATTAAATCATGAAAATGGAACGCCTGACTTTATAAATATAAAAGTAGAGAAAATCGTTGGGGAGATAGAATACATCGATCATCTTCCAATAATAACAATACCTTGTAAAAACATAAAAGAAGCTCGAAAAAAAGCTATTGAAATATTAATTAATGAAGGAATTCCGAAAGAGATCATTTTACAGGCGTTTGAAATTATAGATCGAGGAGGGATGAGAGGTGCAGCTCTGCTAAATTTAAAAGGAGAACGTTTAGATCCTGATAAAGAGCGAGGAGTTAGAGTGAAGAATATAGATGTCTCTGAGAGCTTAAAAAATGAAATTTTAACTAAAAATTTAGGGACAGAAAGGACAGTAGACGCGATCGCAATAGCTTCAAAAGTTATTCATCTCGGAGTGTTAGCCGAGTTATGTACATCAGATAACAAAAATTACACTACGGGATATGTTGCAACTAAAAAGGGGTATTTTAGAATAACTAATCTAAAAAGAGAAGGAGATCCAGGAGGTAGAGTATTTTTTATAAAAGATGACAGAAATATAAAAAAATTAATTGAAAAATTAGAAAATAAGCCATGTATAATAAGATAACGACAATAAATTGTAATAAAATTAAAACCTAAATAAAGTAAAAAACAGGAAATCAAATAGAAGTTAAAAAAGATGAAGAGATTTTAGTGAGAACTATGTTTCGAGAACATTTAAAAAAGGAATTAAATAATATAAAGAATTCTGGTCTTTATAGAACTCTAAAAGTCAAAGATGGAAAGTTTATTGATTTCTCTTCTAACGACTATCTTTGCCTATCAAAACATCCTGAAATCTTAAATGCTGTAAAAAATGGGTTGAGATATGGTTCTGGCTCGACAGGATCTCGATTAACCTCCGGCAATATAAATCATGAAAAACTCGAAGAAAAAATTGCTGAATTTAAAGAAACAGAACGGGCACTGGTTTACTCTTCTGGATATGCCACAAACGTAGGAGTTATATCTGCATTATGTAAAAAAGGAGATCTAATTTTAAGTGATAAATTAAATCACGCATCTATAATAGACGGATGTCGGTTAAGCAGGGCTGATGTATTAATTTATGAGCACTGCAACATCTCCCATCTATTAAACCTAATAGAAGAAAACTGGCGTAAATATGAGGAAGGAAATTTATTTATCATAACCGATGGAGTTTTTAGTATGGATGGAGACGTTGCTCCAATAAAAGAATTAAAAAAAATTGCAGACGAATTTAATGCAGTTCTTATCGTAGATGATGCCCATGGAACAGGAGTTTTAGGAAATGGAAAAGGAACACTAAAACACTTCAACATAAAGCCCTCAGATAATATAGTGCAAGTTGGAACCCTTTCAAAGGCGGTGGGAGGTTTAGGTGGATTTGTTTGTGGAGTTGAGGAGGTTATTGATTATTTAATAAACACTTCAAGAAGTTTTATATACTCAACTGCACTTCCTCCTCATGTAGTAGAAGGGTGTATTAAAGCGTTTGAGATTATAGAAAAAGGGGAAGTTGTTAAAAACCTTCAAAATAAAATAAACATTGCAAATAAAATATTCAAAAAATATAAATATATAAATTGTGGACATATAACCCCGATCTTTCCTTTTATTTTTGGAGAAAAAACTATGTCTCTTGCTCAACATCTTATAGACAATAATATCTTTTGTGTTGGGATAAGATACCCAACAGTTCCAAAGGGATCTGAGAGAATAAGAGTTAGTATAAACATAGGGCATAAGAAAGAGGATTTTATACTACTATGTGAAAAAATAAACGATTTTTTGATAGACGATAAAAAATAAGTCAAACGCATTGTGGATTAAGTATGAATTAATAGAAAATCTGGAATAAAGATGACCACAAACTATATATAAATAATCATACTATATATATAATCGGTGTGCATGGCTAGGCCGGGGGGTTGGGCGTCCCCTGTAACCCGAAATCGCCCTTATGCGGGGGCCGAAAACTTGGGGGCGGTATACTCTCCCGTCCTCTCCTTCCCAGGCCTCTCGATGAGGTCTCGTCCCGTGGGGCTCGGCGGAGGGGGAGTCCCTCCTGTAGGGGAGGGATAACCCCCTTTACCTGCCGAACCCCGCCAGGCCCGGAAGGGAGCAACGGTAGGCAGGACGTCGGCGCTCACGGGGGTGCGGGACGGAGAAGAGGTCTGGGGTCAAGGAGAGGTCTGGGAGAGATACCCACCCCAAGGAAGCCATGCACACCACTTTTCTTTAATATGATCGAAATTTTTTCTTCCTTCGAAGTTTTAGTTTTGTTATTTTAATTTATTTAATCGATATGATTTCGCTCTATAACTATTATTTCGTATTATTTCTGGCTTTATTTTCTGTAATGGTTTTAACGTATTGAATTTTTGTTCATATATATTATGATTTTTCATAACTTCTCAGTGGTGATCATTAATGCTTTTTGGAATCATTTCTGATACCCATATCTATGATAGAGCTATGGAATTGCCAAAGATCGTTTTTGACGAGTTTTCTAATGTCGATCTAATAATTCACTGTGGAGATATAACGGACAAAGATGTTTTGGAGTGGTTGGGAGATATTGCTGATGTTATAGCCGTTAAAGGAAATATGGACTATTTAAATTTACCAAAACAGGAAATATTGGATGTAAATGATATAAAAATTGGGATAATTCACGGAGATGAAGTATTTCCCCGAGGAGATAGGTTAAAATTAAGATTGCTTGGTAAGGAAATGGGGGTTGATGTTTTAATCTCAGGACATACGCATACGCCTTTTATTGATGATTGTAAAGATATTTTATTGTTAAATCCGGGATCTCCAACAGTTCCAAGGTGTAATATTAGATCAATAATGAAATTGTATTTAGATGAAAAAGTGAGTGCTAAATTAATCCCAATCTAAATGATTTTTAAATAATTACTTTATTTCGATTTTTTAATTTTTAATATTTTTTAAGTGTTTTATTAATTATGCGAAAGGTATATATAATTCGATTTATAGAATGATTCATATGATACAATTAATTATTATTATCAAGTATTACAGGTGGGATCATGGTAAGGTATGGAATAAAGATCGAAGATGATAAAGTTGAAATTGTTAGATATTCTACGGTATATACAGATGAGGGGGTTGAAAATTTAGAAGAAACGTATTTGTTAATTAGAGCAGATGATTATGAAAGAATAACTGGAATATTTGAACCGTTTCCAAAAAAGGACATAACCTTTGTAGGAAATTTGGATGATCTAAAAGTTGTTAAAGGTCAGGAAATGAGAACGGCTGTTCCAATCCCTCTTTCAATTTGTAGGGCTAAATACATTAAAAGAATAGATGAAGACGACGAGAGAATAACGTATTTAGATATTAACGGCGTTCCAATACAGAAAGGAATTATAGTGGGAATTGTCGTTGGAGTTCAGCATAAAAAAACGTCTACTGGGAAAGATTACACAATATTTAGAATATTTGACGGTTATGGATGGGGAAGATTGAGATTATTTGGAATAAAAGCAAATCCAGAAATATTCACTGGAATGTTTATAAGAGGGTTTGTAAGATTTGGTTTAGTTGAATTTAGAAATGAAGAAGGGGAATTGAGAAAATCTATTTCCTTAACGTTGAGTGATATGCCTGTAATAGTGCAACCTAAGGAATATCTCGTTCATAAAAAATTTATAGATGAAGTTGTTTTGCCAAGAGTGGCTCCTGAATTGATCGAAGAGGAAAATGAAGAAGAGGGGGTTATTGAAGAATAACCATTAAGGGAAGATAATTTTCCTATTTAACTATCGAATAATGAACATTTAATATTAATATTATTTAAAATTTCGGGTGATAGTTTATGGTATTGGGCAAGATAAAATCACTACTTCCAAGGTCTCAAATACTTACAAAAGCTAAGATAGTGGATATTAGGAGAAGAGAAAGCGAAGAAGGGTCTGTATTTTATATTGGAACTATGGTAGATAAGGATGGTGTTGCAAACTTTATAACCACAATCCCATTAGAAAAAGGCAAATGTTATGAGATATTTGGAATAATAACCGAAGAGAAAAGTGTTAGAATTATAGAAAAGGTGGTTAAGGGTATTAAATATCCAAGAGAAATTCCAGAAATTCCAAAAGAGGAATTATTCAATAAAGGAGAGGTTTTAGAAGTAAAAGTGCCTGCAATTTTAGAAGTTCCACAATCAACGATATTTGTAAACTACTACTGTAAGATATGTAGAGGAATAGTAGAAACAAAAATAAAGCCGAGAGGATTAATCTATATCTGTAAGAACTGTGGAGAGATCGAGCCAGAAGATGTAGATGTGAAAATTAAAGTGTTTGGGAAGATCCACTTTGGAACATCTTCTAAAAGATGCTACATCCCTCCAAATACGTTGGAGCAGTTTATGCCCGGAATATTAGATATGCTTGAAGAGTATGGAATAGAGGACACAATTAGAGAGATCTGCTTAAAACTAAATGGTAAGACGTTTTTAGTTAGAGGATTTGAGGGAAAAGATGGAAACTATATAATAACAGAAATGGAGGATATTTAATTAATTATTTTAATTATTTAATTAATGACTTACTTTTTCCTAACTTGTATCTCAGGCCAATATACCCTCCAATGTCAAGTAATATAATGTTTAAAGCCAGTAAAATAAAAGTTATATATATTAAATACAGATCTCCGGTCGCAAGAGCCATTCCCATCAATAAGGCAGGAATTAATATTGAGACATCTATCGTAACTCCTATAATTTCATAGTCCTTTCCACTGGCAATACTCATTCCTCCAGAGATGCCTGCAATTATTGCTACAATTGCACTTAGTAATATTGATGTTTCTGATAAATACTGCATAACTAAGCCCTTTGAAACAAAAAACAAACTTGGAATTAAAGCACAAATAATAACAACTCCTGAGCATATTAGTTCTTTTTTCATTCCTTCTATAAAGAGTTTTTTATCCCCTAAGACGGTTCCAATTGCACTTCCCATAACCGTATCAACCAGAGGGGCTATGATCATCGCACCTATTAATGTTGGAATATTATGCTCTATCAATCCAATAACCCCCATTATACTTGCAAGAATAACCTTTATTATTACATTTTTAGTTATCTTAACCATTGTTTTTGCTTTGTAATACAATTCAAGAGGAGATAAGGTTGTTGATGCCATTCCTTCATCTCTGCAGGAGAATGTTATGTTTGCAGGCATTATTGTTACACTTCCATGGCCTTTCTCCCCTAAACCAAGTTTTTTTAATTCTAAAACGATACTTTCAGCATCTTTTGCCTCAGCATTACATGTTATTATTATCCCATCATCTATGGATGTTTTTAGTGGCTGTATTATTGATATGGAGTATGCATTGTTGCATTTTAAAATCTCTTCAACTTCTTTTAAGAACTTTTTTGGTATTATAATCTTCATATACCTCATTATCTCCCCGTTAATCTAAATTATTAATACAGTAAAATATTGGTTATTTATGATATATTGTTATTATTGTTATATTGTTATAGCGTTTGTTATTGTTATTATTGTTTTATTATGTTATATTGTTATTTTATATTGTTATTATTCTTCCCTCTCTTCTAACCTCAACTTTTCCATCTCTCAAATAAAATTTTACCATTCTGCTTCTATTTCCTCCAGTATCTTCTCCTTTAAGTGGAATACCATATTTTTTTAAAAGTTTTTTTGCCATTTCTACATTTTTGGCCCCTATATTCATATTACTATTATTTGTTTTAAACATTGCTGCTCCTCCAGCAAGTTTGGCAATAAGTTTATTGGTTCTGGCTCCTGCGATCGTCATTTTTGTTATAAGTGCAGGAATGGCTGTGTTTACATACTTTCCCGGGTCTCTAACATTTTCTTCGCGAGTTTCTGGAAGGACTGAGTGTGCCATTCCTCCGATCCTTTTTCCTGTATCATAGAGCATTATTGCCACACAGGAGCCGAGTAGTGTTTCCAATACCTCTGGACTTCTTGCCACTTCCAAACCCCCAATCCTAACTTTAATTACCATAATAACAACCCACTTTACATTTTTAATACATTTAAAATTACTATTCAAAAAAGAGGAATAGGCAGATGAAAAGGAAAGAATATCAATTAAGCACTACTCAAATCCAATATCAATGCAACTCTCCCATCTCCGAGAATTGTAGCCCCTGCAAGTCCCGGAATATTTTTTAAAATTCCAGTTAACGATTTAACAACAATATCCTCTCTTCCTATAACTTCATCAACCACAACTCCAAGTTTTCCTCCGCTTCTCTCAATCACTACGATCGTTAACTCATCTTCCTCTTCTCCTAAATATGGCATTCCTAAAAAGTCCTTGAGCCAGATCACTGGAATTATTTCATCTCTGTATATGATAGCGTTTGTTCCTTCGATATTCTTAATATCACTTCTGTTTATCATAGTTACATCTAATACGCTCGTTATTGGTATTGCATATATTTGTTCATCTAATTTCATTAGTAATGCGGTTATGATCGCCATAGTTAGTGGAAGTTTTAGCACAACTCTCGTTCCTTTTCCTTTTTCAGAGTAAACAACAACTGTTCCTCCGAGTGATTCTATCTTTGTCTTAACAACATCCATTCCTACTCCTCTACCTGAAACATCCGAAACCTTATCTGCTGTACTAAAACCTGGCATGAATATTAAGTTTATTATTTCATGATCTGAAAGTTTTTTAGCTTCTTCTTCTGTTATTAACCCCCTTTCTATGGCCTTCCTTCTAATAACTTCTGGATCTATTCCTCTCCCATCATCTTCCACAATTATGTTGACGTGATCTCTCTCCCTTTGAGCAATTAATTTTAATGTTCCTTTTCTTGGTTTTCCAACTTTTTCTCGCTCTTCTGGCGGTTCTATTCCATGATCTAATGCGTTTCTTATAAGATGGACTAACGGCTCTGCCAATTCATCCAGCACTGTCCTATCCAGTTCTATATCTGTTCCTTCCATTATAAACTCCACTTCTTTTCCGAGGGCTTTTGCAAGGTCTCTAACCATCCTTGGGAATCGGTTAAAAACATATGCGACAGGAATCATCCTCATCGCCATTACTTCCTCTTGAAGCTCATTTATTAACATGCTTAATCTGTTTATAGCATTGTTTAGTTCCTTTAATTGATACTTATTAGCGATCTGTGAGAAATTTGCTCTTGTAATTACCAACTCTCCAACAAGATTCATAAGTTTATCGAGTTTTTCAATGTTTATTCTAATAGTTTGAGATGACTTTTTCTCTTCTTTTTTAGTAGATGGTTTTTTTGGTGCTGGTTTACTCTGCTCTTTTGTTTCTTTCTTTTCTTCTGTTTTTTCTTCACTTTTTTGTTCTTCTTCTTTCTTCTCTTCTTTTTCATCTGGAGATGTTATTTGGACATCTTTTATTTCAGGAACTCTCATTATTACTTCTTTTATATCGTCTACTTCATAACCCTCTTTTAGTTTTAAGAATACAGTAAATTTTAAACCGTTAAAGTCCCCATTCTGTATCGCTTCAATGTCAGGTATTGTCTTAACGATCTCTCCAATATTTTGAAGCTCTTTTATAACCATGTATGCTCTAACAGCCCTTAAGAGGCATTCATCATCAAGTATAACCACGATCTTATATGCATCTGGCACAACTTCTTCTTCAACTTCAACATCCTCCTGAGTTTCTATTTCTTCTTCTTCGAACTCTATTTCAACCTCTGCCACTGCAACATAGTCAATTTCTGGAACATTTTCAACTTCTTTTTTAATCTCTTCAATATTTTTATCTGATAAGAACATTACGTCAAGTTCCTCGTATGATTGCTCTTTTAGTTCTCCTTCCGTAGGGATTGAAAGAAGTATTTCCCCAATATTTTTTAATCTTGTTAAGATCATTGACAATCTTGCTGATTTTAAGGGGCAGTTATCTTCAACCTTTGCTTTTAGGTGGAATAACTTCCAACCTTGTTCTATCTTTTCCCTTATAATATCGACAAATTCACTTAAATCGAATTTCTCGTGATCTAATTCTACCTCGATTTCTATCTCTTTCTCCACTTCTTCCTGAGATGAGGACTCCGCTTCTTCTATCTTTTTATTAACTTCTTCAATATTAATTCCAACTTCTTTGACTGTTTTTCCTTGCTCCAATCCTCTGGCTATATCTTCAAGAACCTTCGTTATATATTTTAACGTTTCTAAGACGTTTTCATTTATTTTTAGTTTCTTTTCAGATATTTTATTAACAAAATCTCTGATCTTTTCGAGGAGTGGTTTCAAATCTGGATCGTTAACAATATCTGTTAATGTGTAAAATATTTCAACAGATTTGTTTATGCTTCCAATAATCTCCTCTATTTCCACACTTTCTTCCCCTGATTTTTCGGCTTCTTCTTTCTCTTTAATTATTTTTTTAATTTTTACTGTGGTTTTTGGATTTTTATATTTTATCTTAACTTTTTTTATCTTTTTCGTTTCTTTCTTTTCTTCTGTTTTTTCTTCACTTTTTTGTTCCTCTTCTTTCTTCTCTCCTTTTTCTACTTTTTCCTTTTGCTCACTTCCTCCCTGCCCGCTTAGATATTTTTCTTTCATTTGCTTTATCTCATTAATTATTGAATCAACATCAACAGATGTCTCTGTTTCCCCAGATTTCACTTCTTCAAGCATCGTCTCTAACGCATCTAAACACTTAAACAGCAAATCTATAATTTCAGATGTTACGGGAATTTGACCATTTCTCACATAATCAAGAATATCCTCCATATGATGGGTTAAGTCCGATATATGGGATAAACCAACTGTCCTCGCTCCCCCTTTTATCGTATGAGCTGATCTAAAAATCTGGTTAATTAGATCTAAATTTGAAGGGTCTTTTTCCAGCTCGAGGAGGCATTCGTTAATTGTTTGAATATGCTCCTCCGCCTCCTCAGCAAATATTTCCAAATACTCTTCCATCATGTCCTCCATAGATTATCCCCCCAAGATCTCTTTGCAGAATTTCACAATCGCTTCGGGAATTTCTGATGGGGGGAGGACCAAATCAGCTATCCCTAATTCAATAACGGCCTTAGGCATTCCAAAAACAACACATGTTTTTCCATCTTGGGCTATAATTTTTCCTCCTTTTTCTTTTATTTTTTTAAATCCATAAGCCCCATCTTTCCCAATACCTGTTAAAATAACCCCCACCGACTTTCCACCGTATATATTGGCAACAGATTCCGCAGTTATATCAACAGCTGGTCTTGTTCCGTTAACTTTTGGCATTTTATTGTCAAGGGAAATGTAAACATTTTCCCCTCTTTTTGTTAAGAGCATGTGGTAATCTCCAGGAGCTATATAAACATAGCCAGGCATAACTCTTTCTCCATGTTCCGCTTCTTTAACATTAAGTTTTGAGACCTGATTTATTCTATCAGCGAATAACTTGGTAAATCCAGGAGGCATGTGTTGAACCACAAATATTGGAGGCATTCTCTTTGGAAGTTTTGATATAATTTCCGTAACTACTGGTGGTCCTCCTGTTGAAGAGCCGATTATTACACACATCTCTTTTAACTTACTATCTGGAACTGTTAATTCTTCAGATGTTTGTGGTAGTGTTTTTTTCTCTTCTTTCTCTTCTTTAATTGTTGTTGGTTTATGTCTTGTTGTTGAGATCTTTTTAACTACTTTGGCTTTTGCTGCCTGTTTAACCTTTTTAATTATATCTTCCCCTATCTTCCTTATATCTAACGATATACTTCCTGATGGTTTTGAAATAAAATCCACTGCTCCTGCTTCGAGTGCTTCAAATGTTATTTTAGATCCTTCTTTTGTTAGAGCAGATAACATGACGATTGGTGTTGGTTTTATTTCCATTATTTTTTTCACGGCCTCTAATCCGTTCATTCTTGGCATTTCTACATCCATCGTTATAACATCAGGTTCCAATTTTTGAACAAGTTCGACAGCTTCTACCCCATCTTTTGCAGTGCCTATAACTTCAATCTCTGGATCTGAGTTTAATATATCGGAGATAACTTTCCTCATAAATGCGGAATCATCCACTACCAACACTCTGATCTTTTTTGATGCCATGATCCCTCCCCCTTATCTTAATTTGATTTTATTTTATGATTTATTTTCTATTTTGAATATTGCATTTGATTATTATTTGTAATTTTAGCTGGTTATGAGTTAATTATGAATGAACTATGACAGATTAGAACTCTACATCCAACAAACTTGATATATTTAGTAAGATTATTAATCGATTATCCAGTTTTATAATTCCATCAATATAATCCCCTCCCGCAGTTGCTTTTTTTATAGTTGAAACAGGAGTTATCTGCTCTTGGCTAATTTGCATAACATCGTTAACTCCATCAACCAGTATTCCAAAGGTTTGCTGATTTATTTCAATTACCATAACTAATTTTTCGTCTTTTTCATTTTCTGGGTTTTCATAGACCCCTAATTTTCCTTTCAAATCGATAATTGGAGTGATCTCTCCTCTTATGTTTGTAACCCCCACGACATAACTTGGAGCGTTGGGTAGAGGAGTTATGTCTGATTTATGAAGTTTTAGAACTTCTCTAACTTCATCAACTTTTAATCCATATTCATTACTTCCTAACCTAAACACTACTATCTTCATCGTGTCTGAGTCCCCCATGATTTCACCTTTTTGAATGATCAATTATGTCATTAAAAATTAAAAAATTTTTTGGTTTTAATGATCTACGCACCGATCTTATAATGTATTTACCAATACAAAAAAATTTATTTATAAAATTTTTATATCTTTGCATTTTTTTCGTTTACCTACACAAATACATACTCAAAAAATATACATATGGATTATTCCCAAAAATAAATGAATATACCCCTAAGCATTTTTCTCTCGAAATTTTTAAAATTCAGAGTCAAAAAAATAGAAGATACATAAGGTAATATAAGTGGGTAGATATATTCGGATGCTTGTTTATATGAAGATAAAAGACAATGTAATAAGATAAACCCGGAGTGGATCGGGGGAGAAGGGGGGATATTAATGAAAAATCTCTCTGTTAGGACAAAGATCCTAAGCATTCTATCAATTTTAATTATCATAATAGTGGGGCTTTCGTTAACGGTTGTTTATGTCCATCAATCGATGAAGAATGATGGAAAGATAATAAATATAGCTGGAAAGCAAAGAATGTTAATACAAAAAATGACGAAAGAGGCGTTTATGGTTGCCTCAGGTGATGAGAAATATAGAAAAACGTTAAATGAAACTGCGAAACTTTTTGACACTACGCTTAATAATCTAATATATGGTAATAAGGAACTTGGAATTCCTCCTGCTCCTGATGAAGTAAAACAGCAATTATTAAAAGTAAAGGAGATGTGGGAACCATTCTATAAAAATATTCAGATAATCTGCACTAAAAATCCAGATGATCCTCAGTTTAAAGAGGCACTTAGTTATTTAGAAAAGCATAACATGGAACTACTAACTGAGATGAACAATGCAGTTATGTTATATCAAAAAATATATGACGATAAGATACAATTTGTTAATGATCTTGCAATAGGATCCACAATTTTAGGAATTGTCTTAGGAATTCTATCGATAATAGTGGTAAATAGGACTATACTAACTCCTCTAAAAGAATTAGAGAGAATATCAAGCAAATTAGCAAATAGAGAGTATGATGTAAAACCAAAAGTAAAATTCAGCAACGATGAAATAGGGAAAATATATAGAAATATAGAAAAAGTCCTTCAGAACTTAAAAGAAGATATGGAAATGCAAATAAAAGAAAAAGAGAAAATTAAAAAGATATTTGAAACAATAACTGATGTTATGAGGCAAGTGGCTAATGGAAATCTATCAGTAAGATTAAAAGAGGAAAACGGAGAGGAAGTTGAGATCTACAAACTTATAAACAATGCACTTGATAACTTAGCAAACATGATCAAAGAGTTAAAAGAAAAAGTATCAGAAGTTAATAAAGAAATCCACAATGTTGAAGAAGAGCTAAATAGAGCAAGAGAGATCTCTGATCAAGTTGCAGACGCTACAAATCAAGTAGCTACCGCCGCGACTGATCAATCAACAAAACTCCAAGATATAACACAAGAATTAGAAGAAGTTACAACAATTGCAAAAGGTGTTTATGATTCAGCGATAGGAGGAGTTGAAGCAATAACAAACGTTGAAGAAAGCTCACAAGTAGGATTAGAGAAAGTAGAGCATGCAATTGAGACAATGCAAAGGATAGCAAACGTTATTGATGAATTAGGAAAAGCAATTCAAGAACTTGGAGAAGAAAGTAAGAAGATCAACGAAATAACCGTCTTGATTAAGGATATTGCTGAGCAAACAGGACTTTTGGCTTTAAATGCTTCTATTGAAGCGGCAAGAGCTGGAGAGGCAGGAAGGGGTTTTGCTGTTGTTGCAAGTGAGATCAAGAGTTTAGCCGAAGAGATCGGAAAATCCGTAGATGATATAAATAGGACAATATCCGAGATACAAGAGAAAATAAATAAAACAATCGATTTAGGATTAACTGGAAAAGACGAAGTTGACAGAGGAGTTGTTGCAATAGATGAAGTTAACAACGCATTCTTAAAAATAAAAGAGGCAGTTGATAAAGCAATGGAGAAAATAGAGGAAATAAAAGAAGATGCTCAAAAAGCAGTAGATAATATACAAGCAGCGTTAAGAGATGTGCAAGATGTCGCTTCAATCTCTGAAGAGTTTGCTGCAACTGCTGAAGAGTTAACCGCATCAACAGAAGAACTAAACGGAGTTATAGAAGAAATCGGTAAAGCTGCTGAAAAAGTAGCTAAAATAGCAGATAACTTGGCAAAATCAGCAAGTAAGTTTAAAGTATAAAAAGTATAAAAACTTTAAATAAAATTAAACTTCTTTTTTATGTTTTATTTTTTATGTTTTATCATTTTTTAGCATGGGTGTTTTTTAATTTTTTATTTTTACTGTTTTTACTGAAAATATTTCTCCCAGTTTTCATTATACAGAAAAAGCTTAAAAACATACAAGAGTATATGTCTGATTAACAAAAAGAATGGGTGAGTATGATGATAGTAATTTTAGATAACGGAGGACAATACGTTCACAGAATACATAGATCTTTAAAATATCTTGGAGTTCCATCTAAAATAATTCCAAACACAACCCCTTTAACTGAAATAGAGAGTAATGAAGATATAAAAGGAATTATACTAAGTGGAGGACCTAACATTGAAAAGGCAAAACAATGTATAGATATTGCATTAAACGCCAAACTTCCAATTCTTGGAATATGCTTAGGTCATCAAATTATTGCATTGGCGTATGGAGGAGAGATAGGACGAGCAGAGGCAGAGGAGTATGCGTTAACAGAGATATATGTTGATGAAGAAGACGATCTTTTTAAAAATGTTCCAAAAAAATTTAAAGCATGGGCATCACACAAGGATGAAGTTAAAAAAATTCCTAAAAATTTTAAAATCTTGGCTCATTCAGACATATGCAAAGTCGAAGCAATGAAACATATGTCTAAATCAATATATGGGGTTCAATTTCATCCCGAAGTAGCTCACACCGAATATGGAAGTGAAATATTAAAAAACTTTTGTAAAGTTTGCGGATATGAGTTTTAAATCTTCATTAACTCTTTTCATCAATTAAAATTTTAAATACCAAAAACCTGATTAAAAAAATTAATTGGTAGTATTTTATACTGCCATCAATTTTATTGATAATATGTAAGATAGACACCATAAAACTCATATATTCACATACTTTATTATGCTTTATTTTATAGATCCAAAATTGTAGATTGTAATTTATATATATTTTTGATGGGTGAAATCATGGTTGAAAAAGAAAAAGATATAAAATTAACAAGTTTAGTTAAACTTCATGGATGAGCTTGTAAACTTCCCAGCACCGAATTGGAATACTTAGTAAAAGGAATCATTTTAGATGAAGATCTCGCTGAAAAAAATATAATTGTTGGACTTGGAGATGATGCATCAGTTATAAAAAGGAATGGATTGGTTATTGCTAAGACAGTAGATGTTTTTACACCGATCGTTGACGATCCTTACATACAGGGAAAAATAGCTGCATGCAACTCAACAAGCGATATTTACGCAATGGGTTTGTTAGATATAATCGGTGTTTTGGTAATACTTGGCATTCCAGAGAAACTTCCCATAGATATTGTCAAAAAAATGCTGAATGGATTTCAGGACTTTTGCAGAGAGAACAACACCACGATCGTAGGAGGACATACAATAATGAATCCATGGCCACTGATTGGAGGAGCAGTAACCGGAGTTGGAAAAGAAGAAGAGGTTTTGACAAAGGCAGGAGCAGAAGAAGGAGATGTTTTAATTCTAACAAAGCCATTAGGAACTCAGACAGCAATGGCACTTTCAAGAATTCCTGACGATTACAAAGAACTGATCGGCATAGATGAAGAGGAAATGAACTACATAATAAATAAGGCAATAGAGTTGATGACAACCTCCAACAGATATGCGTTAAAATCTTTAAGGAATGCAGAAAAAAAAGTAGGAGATAAAGTAGCAAACGCTCTTACCGACATAACAGGATTTGGACTCCTTGGCCACTCAAATGAAATGGCAAAGAATAGCAACGTGCTAATTGAGATAAACCTCCTTCCATGTATAAAAAGAACGCCCGAACTCAGTAAAATGTTTGGACATGCGTTATTGGATGGATACGGAGCCGAAACAGCTGGTGGTTTGTTAATTTCCACAAAGAATGATTATAAAGATGATTTAATAGAAGAACTTAGAAAAAATAAAGTTTATGCTTTTGAAGTAGGAAAAGTTGTAAAAAAAGGAGAAGGTAGAGCAATTTTAAGCAAAGATGTCAAAATTGTTGAGGTTTAAAATACAATTCGGTGCTGGGAAGTTGAAACAAAGATAAAAAATCAAAAGTATCAACCTATAAATTAAAAATATAAAACCAAAAACATATCAGATTTATTCGATTAAACTTAACGTCAAGAGGATGTGCCGAACCCATATTTTGGGAGGCACATCCAAAAAATCAGAAAATATCTTCCCAAATCTTAGAACTGTATCCTAAAGGATAATACTTTCTGTTCACTACTGCGTATATACTTCCATCGAAATTAACACCCAGGTCATTAAACACTTCTGGGTCTATAAAGTTTCTTTTTAAATAATACCTAACAGGAACTATCTTATTTCCTGCTTTTACTAACTTTCTTATATACAATCTATGACCAAATCCTTCAAATCTCCTATCCACGAATGCCCTTGTTAAAAAGAACCTATCTGGGGAAAGAATGGATGGGATATAATATCCTCCTTCGCTTTTTAAAATATATAAAACGTCTTCACAAAATTTCTCTTTTAATTTGTTCCATACATCCAATATTTCATCCCTACTTGTGGAAATAACCTCTATTCTACCATCTGGATTTAACCACATTCCCTCTTCATTATTTAAAAACAAGACAAGAGTTTTACCACTATCTGTTATATCTAACCTCTTACTCGGAATAACAATACTTGCGTCAACAATTATCGGCATTAATAAAGGGATTTTAGCATTCATTATACTTATTGCCTCACGATCTTTCTTATTTCTTAAATATTGAAGAAATTCCTCGTTATCGGGAATGATCTTTCGGTCTGGCACCAGTATTGTTATAACTCCATTTTCCTGACTCATGAAATTACCAGAAAACAATTTACACTTCTCCATCTCTCCATGCTCCCTACATTCTCGCTTGTCCTTGGACGTAAATCCGCATTCTTTACAATAATACCCCTCCTCAACACTTGCAAAACCTAAGAAAAATCCCTTTACAGATATTTTTTGATCCTCTTCCATCCTTTCACCAAATATATTAAAAATTTTCTTGCATATTTAAAACTATCCTTTGCATAATATTTTTATACCTTTTATTTGAAAGTAATATATGCAAAGATTCAAGGAGGTGAGATCAATGGCAAAGTGTTATGTAAAAATAACTACATTTAACTATGAAAAAGAGAGAAAATATATTGTAAAGATAGTCCCACTTAGAGAAGAGATGATCGTTGATAAGGTAAGGAGAGTTAGATTTGGAGTGATGTGTAGTTCAATAACACATAAAGTAAGCATATCGAAGATTTTATCAGTATAACATATTATTAAATTATTTAAATTATTACAAAAATTTATGATTACATTTTTCTAATATTTTGATTTATTATAATTAAATAATTAATATAATCTAACCGCAAACTTTAAATATAATTTTTGATATATATTAGAAATACACCTCGCCATTACTTCAATAACAAAAAAATTAAAAATAAAAGCTAAAAAATTAAAAATAAATCGTTTTTAAGATTTAATAATTTAACATTGTTTTCTATTTTGTTGATTTTACTCATGATTATTTTTTGTTTATTATTTTATTATCCTACTGCATCCCTTAATTTAAATATTCTATTTCATTTTTAACATTCTAATTTAATTTTAACTCTAAAATTTTATTAATCAGCCCATCGTTTAAAGTAGTGCTTTTTTTCATATTTTTTAATGTTCTTAACATAACCATATTTTTCTAATGAAGAGGAAACAATCTCTAAAATCTTTTCAACATCCTCCTCCTTACCTTCGATAACGATCTCATCATGTTTAAATTTAGCCATTGATTCATAGGCAATGTAATCCTCTCCAATATAAAATCTTCCTCCAAAGTATCTTACATAAGGTAAACCGTGTTTTTTACAGTATTCTCTACAATCATTTCTTATTCTCCAAGGTATTGGCTCAAAAATGTGTATTTTTTCATATTTTTCCAGTATTTCTTCTTTCAATGAATATTCAACGACCATTCTAACGTCAACTTCTGGTAATCTAACCTTTTCTGCCCAGTAATTATATCTGACACTTAGATCCTTCCATTCCTCTACGCCCCTCCACCCATACTTATGAGAGTATTTTACCCACTCCTTTAACATAAGATTTCCAAAAAATGAAGGAGAGGGATCAAAGAGTTCATCATCCCAAACCTCTGCAAATATTCCAATCTTTTGTAGAGGATATTTACTAAGAGAATTTAGAGTAATTTGACACTTTCCACATCCAAATGTCCTATCCCCTCCAATTCCAACATGAGATAATGACTTTATTGCCCCAATTAGCCGTCCCAATTCTTCCGTTGGAGCGTTAATATTTATCGGAATTTTAAATTGATAAGTTCCCTCAACACCAATCTTTCTTTTAAATGATGATATTCCCACATCCTCAGTAAAGTTATCTTCCCTTTCCTTTGGATAAGCACTTGATATTGGAATTATTCTTCCCATTGGATACATTAACCTATCAACACCATTGAATAACTCTTTTGGAACAGGAACATTCCATTTTTTAAACTCGTTTAATAACTGCTTTTCCAATATAAAAAACTGAATCACAGGAACTTCAACATTTTTAACATAAGTGGGCTTCTTCTTAAGAGCGTTATGACATGGGCTTTTTGTTTTTATTGTTCCATAGAGTGTTTTAATCTTTCCCAATAATACCACCTCCTTATTTTTTATTACTTTTTATTATATGTTTATTATTCTCTATTCTTAACTATCTTCTTTTTGTTAGTTAATCATAATCTCAAAATTTTTATTTAAACTTTATTTAAATATTTTTAAAAACTATGCAAACCTTTTTATACTAATTAGTTTATTGTTTATTTAATCTCTCTTTTGATGATACCTTTATTTGGTGTCTTCAAAGATGAACAATTGGATGTGAAATATATGAATTTTGAGGAATTAAATTTATCGGAGAATACTTTAAACGCAGTAAGAAACAAGGGCTTTGAAAAACCAACAGATATTCAAACTAAGGTTATTCCCTTATTTTTAAATGGAGAAAAGAATATTGTTGCTCAGGCAAGAACTGGGAGTGGAAAAACGGCCTCTTTTGCCCTTCCACTGATTGAACTGATCAACGAAGGGGAGGGGATAAAGGCAATTATCTTAACTCCAACAAGAGAGTTAGCCATACAAGTGGCTGATGAGATAAACTCATTAAAAGGGAATAAAAATTTAAAAATAGTAAAAGTTTATGGAGGAACTCCAATACAACCCCAAATAAAATATCTAAAAAATGCCAACATAGTGGTTGGAACTCCGGGGAGGGTATTGGATCATATAAACAGAGGAACATTGAATTTGAAAGATGTTGAATATTTTATACTTGATGAAGCAGATGAAATGCTTAATATGGGATTTATAGATGATGTTGAGAAAATATTAAATGCATGTAATAAAAATAGGAGAATCTTGCTGTTCTCTGCAACAATGCCAGTAGAGATATTAAATTTGGCCAAAAAATACATGAACGATTATGAATTTGTGAGGGCTAAGAGAAATGCCGATATTGAGCAGACCTTTATTGAGGTAGATGAAAATAAGCGATTCGAAACATTATGTAGAATTTTAAGAGATAGAAACTTTTATGGGCTTGTTTTTTGTAAAACCAAAAAGGATACAAAAGATCTTGCAAATATGTTGAGAGATATTGGTTTTAAAGCAGGAGCGATTCATGGAGATCTTAAACAGCATCAAAGAGAAAAAGTTGTTAGGTTGTTTAAGCAGAAGAGGATAAAAATACTGATTGCAACAGATGTGATGAGTAGGGGTATTGATGTTAACGATCTAAGCCATGTTGTTAACTACCATCTTCCTCAAACCCCGGAAGCGTATATGCATAGAATTGGAAGAACAGGACGAGCTGGAAAAAAAGGAAAAGCAATTTCAATAATAAACAGAAAAGAATATAGAAAACTCAAACATATTGAAAGAACAATGAAATTAAAAATTAAAAAATATAATACGAAAAATTATAACGCAAAAAATATAAAAAGCATGAAAAATGAAAAAAAGATGAATCAGTTTAAAGAGCATAAGTCAAAAAATGAAATGAAAAAATTAGAAAAAACAGAGATAAATTAAATCTTTTCTTGATTTCTTTTTTATTGGATAAGATTTTTTAAAATTCTAAGTCCCAATCCAATATCTATCGATTTTAAGACCTTTAGAACTAAGGATGCTTGTTTATCCATATCTCCATGGGCATTTATATAATCGAGCAGATCACTTTTCTTTATTTTTTCAAATATTTTATCCAAAGTATCATCATTAAATTTTAAAAGAACTCTTCTAATCATTAACCCCATCTTTATTTCCCTACCAAACTCCCCTCTCCACATCTCTTCATAATATTTTAAATTCCTTCCTCCATCTAAATACTCATCAATAACTTTTCCAGCTATTTTTCCACCCATTGCTCCATAATACAATCCTCCCCCACTTAGTGGCTTTACATGACAAGCGGCATCTCCAACCAACAAAACATTATTTTTAACTGTTCTTTCTAAGTATCCGATTGGAAGAGAACCTGTAGAGAACTCAGAAATTGTGGAGTTTTTTAAAATTTCTCTCGCTATTTTATTCTCCTCAATAAATTTTAAAAGTTTATTATAGCAGTTTCCCCTATCTATTAAGCCCACTCTTACTCTATCCTTTCCCATTGGGATGATCCACGTAAAAAATCTTTCTGAATATCTCTTATCAAAAAAAACATAGACAAAATCATCATCAACATCTGCATTAACCATTTCTAACTGACAACTTGACAGTATCTCTCTATTTTTATTATTTACAATACCAAGTGTTTTTCCAGTGGTTGATTTAGCCCCGTCGGCTCCAACGATCACTTTCGGTTGCAACTCAATATCTTTTCCTAAATGAGAAATTTTCACGGAATATTCTTTCTTTTTTCCCTCTTTACGTTGTATTGTGGCATATGCCTTTAACAAAAAATCACAAGATCTTGATGTTTTTATTGCAATGTCTTTGTCCATAACTTTACGCTCAAAAACATACGCTCTAATCTCTTCATTACCAATTTTAAGCATATTTCTTTTTGAAAAAATATACGCCCCTCTAACCTCATTAACTTTTCCTCCCGGATTTCCAAGTTCTTTCACTCCTTTTTTACTGATCAAACCAGCACACTGTAAGGGAACACCAATTGACTGATGCTCTTCCACGATCAAAACCTTTCCATTTTTTATATTTGCTCCTGTTATGCATCCAACTGGGCCCCCTCCAATGATCACAACATCGTAATCGTTCTTCTCCACATTACCACCAAAAAGTATATATGCTTTCTATATGTAAAGTTTTGGTGTTTGTATAACTTCACTAACCAACGAGTTGGGGAGATGAAACCATGGATATTGTCCTATTTCTCGGCTATTTGTCGATTCTTTTCGCAGGAGGAGCAATCATTGCAAAAGTTGCCAGAAAAATTGGCATACCTGATATTCCTCTGCTGTTAATTTTTGGGCTGATACTATCTATTCTGAACGTTATTCCTAAGAATATTGTTGAAGGTTCTTTTGATTTTATTGGAAACTTTGGATTAATAATACTGTTGTTTATTGGATCTTTTGAGATGGAATGGAATGTTATGAAAAGAGTATTGGATGTTATAGTTAAACTTGATATTTTAGCTTTATTAATAGTTTGGTTTATTTCTGGATTGGTGTTTAATCTTGTATTCCACCTTCCACTACTCTCTCTCATTGGACTACTATTTGGAGCCATTGTATCTGCTACAGATCCAGCGACCCTTATTCCAATATTCTCTAAAATGGACATAGATCCAGAAGTTGCCATAACCTTGGAAGCAGAAAGTGTCTTCAACGATCCTCTTGGTATTGTAGTAACGCTTATATGTTTATCTGCCCTCGGTCTTGCCAAGGCAGAAAATCCTATACTCGAATTTATATCATTAGCCATCGGTGGAATAATCCTTGGAGTTATTGCAGGTAAGTTCTATGAGATAATTATATCAAAAATCAAATTTGATGATTACATCGCTCCTTTCACACTTGGACTGGCTATTGCTTTTTGGTATTTTGCAGAAGGAATCTTCCCTTCACTCTCTAATGGATATGAGATAAGTGGATTTATGGCTGTGGCTATAATGGGTCTCTACATCGGAAACGTTATTGTGCATAAAAAGGAACACAAAGAGGATATGGAAAAAGTAGCAGTATTTATGGATGAATTATCAATATTTATTAGGATACTGATCTTCGTGTTGTTGGGAGCAAGTATCTCAATTCCATTATTGGAGAAGTATGCAGTTCCTGCCCTTATATGTGCATTAGGATCTATCCTCCTCGCAAGACCTATCGGTGTTTTAATAGCCACTGCTATTCCACCGATCAGACCACTTGCTGAAAGGATATACTTAGCATTAGAGGGGCCGAGAGGTGTTGTGCCTGCAACACTTGCCGCAATGGTATACACTGAGATCATTAAACATCCCGAAATGGTTCCTAAAAGTATCGCAAAATTAATGCCTCCAACTGAACTGGCAGGAACCATACTGGTGGCAACGTTCATGACTATAATCGTAAGTGTCATATTGGAAGCTTCATGGGCTAAACCACTGGCAGATATTCTACTAAAAAAGAAATCTAAAAAAGAAACCTTAAGTGTCTAACTGTGAGATGCTTAGAAAAGCTGTTGAAATTATATAAGATTACAGAAAAGAAGAAAAAAGAGCAAGGAAATTAAATTTTATTATATAACTGTTTTTTATCAAATACGTTTGTTTTTATTTCTTTTTCTATTTTAAGAGTTCCAAATATGGTTTTTAATTTTAAATCTCTCTACCCTATTTTTAGAAATCCTTATCATATCAGAGTTTAAATTAAACTCAACGAATCTTATATCTTAAAGGATAATAGTTTTAATGATATAATATGATTAAAAATTTGCATTGAAAATAATAACTAAAAAACTTAAAGAGAAATATTACATTAAGATTTAAAAGATTTAATAGTTAATATAAATGAAAAAGAATTGAAGGTTGAGCAATTATGATCTACATCGTTGGAGTTGGGCCAGGAAGTAAAGATTATCTAACACTAAAAGCCATAGAGATAGTCAAAAACTCGGATTTGGTCGTTGGGAGTAAACGAGCACTTGCTCTTTTTGATATTGATGAAGGAAAAAAAGTGATCTTATCTAAAAACTTAATTGAGGAGTTAAAGGAAATTATAAATAGAGAAGACCTAAAAGATAAAAAAATCGCAATTTTATCAACAGGAGATCCCTGTTTTAGTGGGCTTCTAAAAACACTATTGAAACTTGGAGTGGATAAAAAAGAGATAGAGGTCATTTCAGGGATCTCCTCAATACAAATCGCTTCTTCGAAATTAAAAATATCTTGGGAGGACTACAATATAATAACCTTGCATGGTAAAGAAGATAATAAATACAAACTTTTAGAGGCATTTAATAATCAAGAAAAGGTAATATTTCTTCCAAATAATTTAAATGAAGATGCAAGATTTTTAATAGAAAATGGAATAAATCCAAACACTAAGATTTGGGTGTTAGAAAATCTAACATATGAAAATGAGAGAATAAGAGCAATGTCTTTAAAAGAAATATCTTTAAGTAAGTTCTCATACTTAACAGTTTGCATTTATCCTGTTTAAAAAAATTTTAGAAATAAATGTTAAATATGCAGTGAGAAGTGATCTATAACTTATAACTAATAACACTAAAAAATGATAGAAAAAGCAGAAGAAACTTAATGTCATTGAAAAATGAGATATTATTGACTGTGTGAGATGAGGACAATGATGAGGGAATTGCTTTTAATAGGTGTAGGTGGGTTCTTTGGAGCAGTTCTTAGGTATGTTGTAAGCGGGATTATTCCAGTAAAGTTCGGTCTTCCAACGGGAACACTAACTGTAAACTTGATTGGAAGTTTTATTTTAGGATTTTTATTATACTCCTCACTGTTTGCTCCAATATCTACTGAATATAAACTACTAATTGGAACAGGTTTTTGTGGTGCGTTGACGACATTTTCAACATTCTCTTATGAAACATTTGCATTAATAGATGAAGGGTTAGTATTTAAAGCAGTGTTGAATATATTAATTAACGTGCTTGGATGTTTAATCATGGTATATTTCGGAAGAGTAGTGGCTCTTGCACTATTTAGATAACTCATATGAATAAACATCAATCGAATAATGAAGATAAATTGTTGAATAACAATTGAAATGATAAACCAAACAAAATAAAGAATAAAAATAAAAAAATCTTTAATTAATGGCTATTAAAATATAATTAAAAATATTAAAAATATAATGATATAAAATAATTAAATAGTAATAAAAGCTTCAAAATCAGATAAAATAAAGACAGATGGATAAAAATGAGATTTATAAATCGAAAAATGGTGGATCCATATGATAAAAGCAAAACTACTAAAAATATATCTTAGAGAGGGAGATAAATTTGAAGGAGAACTCATGTATAAATACTTAATAAAACTTATGAAAAATGAAGGGTTGAGTGGGGCAACAGTGTATAAGGGAATATGCGGTTATGGAATTAGAGGAATAGCCGAATTTGACATATTTCGATTATCTATGAATCTTCCTGTAATTATTGAGTGTATTGACGTTGAAGAAAATATAAATAGAGTATTACCAAAATTATATGAAGTTGTGAAAAATAATGGATTGATAGCAATAACTGAATGTGAAGTATACAAAGGGTGAGTTTAATGACCAACGCATTAGAAAAAATAAATAACCTGTTTAAAGAAAAACGCTGGATAAAAATAGCATTAATAGTTCTTTTACTGATGTTTATGAGTTTTCAACTAAGAGCTCAAACAGCGGATATGAAATTTGCTCAAGGCAATGAATTTCTAAAAAAGATGTTTTCAGATGAACATGGAAGAATGTATCTCATTGCAATAGACCCCTACTACTACCTAAGATTGGCTGAAAACCTATACGATCATGGATACTGCGGAGAAACAATAAAAATAATCAATGGAAAACCAATGCCATATGATCTCTACCAATATGCTCCTCCCGGACATCCGCTTCCATGGGAACCGCCAATAATATGTCTCTCAGCAATTGCACTTTATATCCTATGGCACTCGATAGATCCAACAGTAACACTTATGAACGCTGATTTCTGGGTTCCAGCAGTGCTCTCAATGCTGTTGGGAATTCCACTATACTTTACAATAAGAAGGGTAACCAACAGCAACATTGGAGGAATTGTAGGAGCGATCGCCCTAATAACTGCTCCTGGATTGCTGTATAAAACATGTGCAGGGTTTGCAGATACTCCAATATTCGAAGTTCTACCTATCCTATTTATCGTCTGGTTTATATTAGAAGCAATCCACAGTCAGCAAAAAACAGCAATCTTTGCTAAAAAAGTAAACTCAATATCAATATTTGTTGCACTGGCATTTATATTTGAACTTCTTGCAGGAGCATTTTTAAATCTAACCTCTGGAGAAATCGTGGTAATTGCCTCGGTAATATTCTACACAGTATCATTTGCATTAGTTCTAATTGGGCTTATAATTGCAGGATTAAAGAGATTAAAAGGGGAAGAAGTAGAATTTGAATTATTTGCAATATTGGCAATTATAACCACAGCAGTTGCTCCAAAAATGTGGGGAGCTTGGTGGTATGGATTTGATGTCATAGTTGCATTTTTAGTTATATACATTATAGCACTTGCAATACTAAAAACCAACATTAAATTAAAAGATTACATTGATATTGGAAATCTAAGACATATAATTTACCTCTCAGCCATCTATATAATCGGCTCTCTAATATTATTAACTGCAATATATGGAGTAGGGGCAGCTCTCTCACCTATAACCTCTCCATTGAGCTACAACCAGATACTTTCAACATACACCCAGTCATCAGGTTGGCCTAACGTATATACAACTGTCTCCGAACTTGCAAAACCAAGTTCTTGGAGTGAGATCTTTATAAATGCCATAGGATCTGACACAATAGCAATTATTGGAATTATTGGGATTATATTATCCTTTATCTCTCTAAGATATGAAAAGATAAAATTGGATATTAAATATGCAATACTGCTGAGTATCTGGCTCACAGTAACTTTATACGCTGCTACAAAAGGTATTAGATTTGCATCGTTAGCAACTGCTCCTTTAGCAATTGGTTTCGGAATTTTTGCAGGTCAATTGGATAGATTTATAAGAACGAAGAATGACATGGCCGTCTTTGGGGTTGGAGCACCTGTTGGACTATTTGGCTTAATAATACTATCTAAGTATTCATCAAAACTCCCAGAGATAATACTTCCAACGACCTATGTTCCAATAATTGCCTATGGCCTGTTGGTTGTTCTTGGAATACTTGCAATTTATAAGATGGCAGATATTCTCTCCTCCATAAATGATAAAAAGGAATCAATTGTAAAAATTGCCACACTCCTACTTTGCATAGGAATGATAATCCCACCACTTTCAGCAGTTGTTCCATTTACCACAGCCCCAACATTTAACAATGGATGGAAGGCCGGTTTGGACTGGATAAAAGAAACCACTCCAAACAACTCAGTTATAACTTGTTGGTGGGATAACGGGCACATCTACACGTATGAAGCAAGAAGAATGGTAACCTTTGATGGAGGATCCCAGAACAGTCCAAGAGCTTACTGGGTTGGAAGAGCATTTGCCACTTCAAATGAGAATCTTTCAATTGGAATAATTAGAATGTTGGCAACAAGTGGAGATGAAGCATTTGAAAAGGGAAGTGTTTTAATGAACTTCACTCATAACAACGTATCTATGGTAGTTAAGATATTAAATGAAATACTTCCAGTAGATAGAAGTGAAGCATACAACATATTAACTAAAAAATACGGATTAAGCGATAGAGAAGCAAAATTGGTGTTAAATGCAACACATCCAGAGCATCCAAATCCTGACTACTTAATAACCTATAACAGAATGACAGATATTGCCCCTGTTTGGAGTATGTTTGGATTTTGGAACTTCTCCTTACCTCCAAACACACCAAACAGTAAGAGGGAAAAAGGAGCATTCTTTAAAGGAACATCTTACTATTTAGGAAATGGAACCATGTTGGCAGAGGTAAATCTCTACGGATATGATTATATAACATTGATAAATAGAACAAATATAACCACAGCAATCGTTCAAAAAATAAACGGACAAACGAAGATCGTTGGAACATTTAAAATCCATAAGTTGTATATAATGACACCTACAGGTGTTAAAGAGATAATAATAAACAAAGATGGACAACTCTCAGAGTTTATTAGATTGACATCTGAGGGCAAAGGTTGGGCTTGGTTATCAACAAGAAACTTAGAAGATAGCGTATATGCGAGATTGCATTTCTTAGATGGATACGGCCTAAAACATATAAAGTTGGTAAAGGCAACATTTGATCCAACAAACTTCGGAATAGAACCAGGATTCAAGATATATAAAGTAGATTATGGAACTGCCTACTTAAAATAATTGATAATTGAAAAAATCTCTTTTCTTTTTAATCTTAGATTTTTAATTTTTGATTCTAACTTTTTTAACTAATTTTAACTAAAACTTTATTTTTGTTTTATTTTTTGTTTTTTTATTTAAAGTTAGGTTTTATTTAATTGATTTTTTAGTAAAAATCTGCATCAAAAATAAGATAACAAGAAACAATAAGTTATTTAAATAAGAAAAAGAGTTAGTGTTAGAAAAATCAAAATAAAAGGGGGGAGTGTGTTATCTAATATAACTATCTATGGAAATTCAATAACCAACTATATCCTCTGTATCTCTACCATAATTTTAAGTGTCATACTGGCAAAAATCATTAGTA
Organism: Methanocaldococcus vulcanius M7; assembly: GCF_000024625.1. Lineage (NCBI taxonomy): Archaea > Methanobacteriati > Methanobacteriota > Methanococci > Methanococcales > Methanocaldococcaceae > Methanocaldococcus > Methanocaldococcus vulcanius. The sequence goes on along the minus strand of NC_013407.1, from coordinate 233,098 downwards.
GGATAATGAAGAATCAACTAACATCTAAGAACGATACAAAAATTAACGATATTTTTTTCTCATTAAACGACCCTCTTTTAGTATCTATTGTAATAATTGGAATATACTTCGGGGTAAAATTCCTATCTCTTCCAGAGCAGATTTCAGATCTTATTCACAAAGCAATAGGTGTTGCATTAACTCTTTGTGGAGTGGTATTTGTTGAAAGATTTATAGATAAAAGTATAGAGCGTTATTTAATTCCTTTCGCTGAACGAAAGAAAAGAAAAATAGACGATCAGTTGGTAAATTCAATAAGAAAATTTGCCAGGGGCGTTGTATATACATTTGCAATTTTATTTATTCTAAGAAATCTTGGTTATGATATAACAACACTACTTGCAGGTTTGGGGATCGGTGGTTTAGCAGTTGCTTTGGCAATGCAAGACACCACTAAAAATTTAATCGCAGGATTGATAATAATTTTCGATAAGCCATTTAGATTAAAAGATTGGATTGTGTTTGATGGGGGAGAGGGAATAGTGGAAGAGATTGGAATTAGAAGCACGAGAATAAGGACTTGGGAAGATAGCTTAATAATAATGCCTAACTCCTCTCTTGTTGATGCAAAAATAACAAACATGTCAGCAATGAGAAAAAGAAGGGTTTTGATGACTATCGGTTTAACTTATGATACTTCGGCTGAGAAAGTCAGAAGAGCGATTGAGATAATTGAGAACATTCTAAATAATCACGAGGCAGTAATTGAGCCAAAGAGGGTTCATTTTGTAGAATATGGGGATTGGTCTCTAAATTTGAGAGTTGAATATTTTATAAAAAATCTTGGATTCGATTATTATTTAAACACTCTCACTGAGATAAATTTAAAGATAAAAGAGGAATTTGAAAAGGAAGGAATAGAAATGGCATTTCCGACATATACGGTTTATTTGGAGAAAGATAGTTAGAAACATTGTTAAGCGAAGTAAGATGATATAAACATTTTAAATTTAATTGATTAATATCTTTATTTTGATTATAAAATATTTTCTTAAATTATCTCTTTTTTCTTATAAGGTAAACAAACTGCAATAAAATAAAAAATTTTATATAATATTTTTCTAACATTTTTCTTATGATCATACTTTGAGGTGGTATCGTGAAAAAATATATTTTACTGTCAATTTTAATATCCTCGATCTTGGTTGCATTTACAGGATGCGTTCAGAATGAATCCTCTTCAGTCCCAACATTAACAGTTGCATATCTTCCAACAGATCATCATGCATCATTATTTGTAGCATGTGATTATCCAGATATATTCAAGGATAAATATGGAATCTACTTAAAGAAAGTTAATGACAAGGAAGATTACGAACTCTACGAGGGAGATAAAAAAATAGCTAACATAAAGTTGATAAGAGTGAATAAAGGAGGAGCAAGCATAATGAACCTAATGTCTCAGGGTAAAGTTGACGTTGCATTGTTAGGTTATCCACCAGTCATATTCTATATTGACAAAGGAACACAAGCGAAGGTTATAATGAACCTACACACCGAAGGATCTGCAGTTGTAGTTAGAAAAGATATTCCTGCAAACAACTGGGATGAATTTGTAAAATGGATAAAAGAGCAGTATAAAGAAGGAAAACAAGTTAAAATAGGACATCCTTTGCCTACATCAATTCAATATGTTATGATAGAAGATGCTTTAAAAGCTGAAGGAATAACCTACACAGAGAATCCAAGCAATAAAAGTGCAATGGTTTTGTTAATCAGTTGTAATGGACAGGGAACAATGCCTCAAATGCTATCTCAAAAACAGTTAGATGCAGTTATCGCTTGGGAGCCAATGCCAGAAATTATTAAATATGATGGTGTTGGAAAAGTTGTTGCTTACAGTGAAGATCTTCCAAGTGCAACAGGAGGAACATGGGCAAACCATCCATGCTGTTGCTTAACCGCATCCGAGACCGCTTTAAAAAACAAGAAAGATATAGTTATCGCTTTTGCTAAATTATTAAAAGATGCAACAGATGAAATAAACAAAAATAAGCAGTTAGCTGTAAATGCATCAGTTAGATGGCTCGGAACTAAGAAAGTTGTTGAGGAAGCATCAATCCCTCACATAAAATATGATTACAGATTACAACCAGTTATTCCGAAAGTTATAAAATTCGTTGAAGCAATGAAACTCCAGGGCTTAATCAATGGAAAACTTAAAAATGCTTCAGAAGAAGGTATCGAGAACGATATATTTGATCTAAAAACATACAATGAGATAGTTAACGGATAAAATTAATTTCTTTATTTATCTGTCTCATCTATCTTATGTTTAATCTTTTATATTTATCTTTTATATTTAAAATTATTTTAATAGGATTTTAATATCTAACTTTTTATTTCCTATATTTTTTTCTTCTGTTGATTTTATTTTATTTTTTTCCTTTTTTAGTTATAAATTTTTAATAATCCCTAATCTTATATTACCATCTTAATATAACCTTTTATAATTTCTTTTATCCTTTTTCCTGTTATCGGTTAGCGAAAAAATTTTATAGTTTAACAATAACTCCATTTTAAATTAATTTTAATTTAAAATTAGATTTTATTACAAGAACGTTATTTATTATAAAACGAGGTGAGGAGATGAAAGAACACTTCATAGATTTATCAAAATTTATAATGGCGGATAGTTCTTACGAAGAAGCGGATGGTGTTGTGATCTCAATCCCATACGATGGAACCACATCTTTCAAACCCGGAACGAGAGAAGGAGGATCTGCAATAAGATCAGCTTCATGGGGATTAGAAACATACAGTCCAGTGTTGGATAGAGATCTTATGGATGTAAAATACTGTGATTTGAAAGACCTTGATCTGTATGGAAGCCAGAAAGAGATGTTTGGGACAATACACTCAATCGTAAAAAAGATATTAGAGGATGAGAAGAAGGTAATAACCTTTGGAGGAGAACATTCTATATCTTTTCCAATTGTTAAGGCAGTAAAGGATGTTTTTGGAGAAGTTGCAGTTATCCAGTTTGATGCCCACTGTGATCTAAGAGATGAATACTTAGGAAATAACCTATCTCACGCGTGTGTTATGAGAAGGATAAGGGAAACAACTCCATGGACATTCCAGTTTGGAATTAGGAGTGGAGATAGGGAAGAATGGAAATTTGCAAAAGAAAACAACCTCTATTTAAAAGCAGATCTAATGAATGAAGATGATATAAATTACATCTTAGATTTAGACATTCCAATATATATAACATTGGATATTGATGTTTTAGATCCTGCCTACGCTCCGGGAACTGGAACCCCTGAACCCTGTGGATTTACAAGTAGAGAACTTTTTAACTCTCTTTATCTCCTAAAAAATGCTAAAAATAAAATAGTTGGATTTGATATTGTTGAGGTCTCTCCAATATACGATATGGCAAACATAACAGCAATAACCGCAGCTAAAATTGCAAGAGAACTTCTTTTGATGATATTATAAACAATAAAATAAAAATTAAAAATTATTAATGATTTAATTAAGGTTTTAATAAACTTTTTAGATTTTAAAAATTTTTAAAAATTTAAAGAGTTCCTAACATTCCCTTGAACATTCTCAATCCATCATCAGATCCAAGGATTTTCTCGCTTGCTCTTTCTGGATGAGGCATTAATAAAACGCAGTTTTGATTTTCATTGCAAACTCCAGCTATATTATCAACAGATCCATTTGGATTCGCTTCTTCTGTTATCTCTCCGTTCTCATCGCAGTATTTGAAAACAATCATGTTATTTTTATACATATAATCTAACGTCTCATCATCCGCATAAAATCTGCCTTCTGCATGGGCTATTGGAATTCTTATAACTTCTCCTTTTTTATAATATTTTGTAAATGGAGTTTTATTATTCTCTACTCTAATATACACCCATTTACATATAAATCTTGCATTAATGTTATTGGTTAACGTTCCCTTTGAGAATCCTGCTTCTAAACCTATCTGAGCTCCATTACATATTCCCAAAACTGGCTTTCCATCTTCAACCATCTTTTTTAATCCCTCAATAATTGGAGTTCTTGCACTTATAGCTCCCGCTCTTAAATAATCTCCATAAGAAAATCCTCCTGGGATAACTGCTCCACAATAGTTATCTAAATCCCTCTGGGTAAAAAAAACCAGTTCTGGATTACCCCCTGCTAATTTTATAGCATGACAAACATCTAAATCACAGTTAGTTCCTAAAAATTTTGCTACTGCAATTTTCATCTTTTTCCCTCCATTTTATTTCAATTCGGAGGTTATTACATTCAACATTTCTTTAATCAAGATGGGCATTTTATCTGTTCTCTCGCTTAATTCCATTATTCTCCTTTTTAATCTTTCATCATCACAGTTTTTAATATCTCTTGCTTTTATTGTTTTTCTTCCCTCTTTTCTTGCATTTTGCTCTGCAACTTCCGTGGTTATCTTTATAATCTCCTCAAGCATATTGCAAAGTTCATCCACGGCCTCTGATGATATGTTAAAATCAGTATGCTCTTTCATAATTCTTTTAATTGTTGCTTTTGGTAGCATAAATTTTACCTCCTTGTTTATTATTGAATTAGGCAAAATTTTTTAATTAGTTATAAAAAAGATTAATCCAATGTTTAGTGCTGTTCAACATTTACAGCCCCTATTCTAATTAATGGAATAAGAGGCACGTCTTCAATCTCATCTAATCCACTTTTATCTATTAACACTACAACTAATTTAGGACTACATACTTCTTTTAGTTGTTTTAAGCATTCTTTTAATGTACTTCCGCTTGTTACAACGTCATCTATAATAACAGCCCTTTTATAATGGACAGGTGAGAAATTATGCGATATTGAACCAGTTATTTTCTTTCCTTCTTCGGAAATGTGTTTTTTTGGAATGTATATGGTTAATTCTTTTCCAAGTTCTGAGGCAACAAGAGTGGCAATTGGAACTCCACTGGTTGAGATTCCAACAACGGTATCAAATTCAATATTTCTATTTTTTAATATATCAACGATGATAGAACTTATGCTTTTTAATCGATTTGCTGAACTTCCGATATTTCTCCAATCGATAAATATATCTATATTTCCAAGTTTTGTTATTTTTTCTTCTTCCTTCAATAATTTTTCTGCATTTAAAGCCAAATATCTTGCAGTTTCCATGGAAACATTTAATTCTTCGGCAATCTCACCAATAGTGAGTCCGTTATTCTTTAATTCTATAACCTTTCTAATCAGATCTTTATTCATAACAACTCCCTCAGTAGATCCTTATATCAACTATTTAAGATATTAAATATTAAATAAGTAGAGTGTTAAACATAATAGATTTAACTCTCATGATACTTAAAAATAAACCTGACATTATATATAACTTTTTCATGCTTTTTCTATTCAAACACTTAATAACTATTCACAACCTACTATAAAAAACTACTATAAAAAAGTTGAAATATAAAAGGAGGATTTACTATGTCTCTAATTACAATCAATGAAAACGGGTTCTTAGACGAAATTAAAAAAATTAATAAAAAAAATGTTCTGTTTACTTGTGTCATATCATCAATAGAGACAACCCTCTCAATCCCAATATCCGGAGTTCACAGAGATGTTATAAAATACACCCCCGCCTCAGATGTGGAACTTGTTTTTTTAGGAAGATCTCTAACTTTAAAAACTCCTCCAATCGACGCTACAGGTTCCCCAACCCCTGCAACGATAACAAGAGCATGCATTGAACTGAAAAATATAAAAAATATTCACATAGATGCAGGAGCATTTGTTAAACCAAAAATTCCATTTTTAGAGATTGATAAAGAGCCGACTGGGAAAATAGAGGAAGGAAAAGCAATGAATAACTCAAAATCACTATTTAAAATGTCCTATTTGCTTGGAAAAAATCTAAACTCAGAACTTTTGATTATTGGAGAAAGCGTTCCCGGAGGAACAACAACTGCATTAGGGGTTTTACTTGGCTTGGGATACGATGCTGAAGGAAAAGTTAGCTCCGGTTCAGTAAATAACCCTCATGAATTAAAAATAAAAATCGTTAAAGAAGGATTGAAAAAGGCAAAAATAAATGAAAAATCATCTGTCTTTGATATTTTAAATGCTGTTGGAGATAAAATGATGCCAGTTGTCGCTGGTTTAGCCCTAAGTTTTGCTGAGAGAAATAAACCCGTGATTTTAGCAGGAGGAACTCAAATGAGTGCCGTTTTAGCAGTTATAAAGGAAATAAATAAAGATGTCTTAAAAAATAATTTAATTGCAATAGGAACAACAGAATTTGTGTTAAACGATAAAAAAGGAGATTTAAAAGGAATAGTCGAACAGATCGGAAATGTTCCATTATTTGCATCAAAACTCTATTTCGAAAATGCAAAAATTAAAGGTCTAAAAAACTATTGCAGAGGTTCCGTAAAAGAAGGTGTCGGAGCAGGGGGAATATCAGTTTACAGCATCGCTACAGGATTGCCCCCCATGAGTATCAGAGAATTTATAGAAAATAACTTTTTTAAATGGTATTCTAAACCATGACTACTCTATTGCAACCTTTTTGGTAGAAAACCTTTGAAGTATAAATCAATTAATATATTTTATTTAATTAAGATTTTTTAATAAATATACCTAATATTTGAACGAGTTGTTCTATCACGATCCGTGCTGATTTTAATAAAAAAAATAAAAAAAGAGCCAAACAAAAGCCAAACCAAGTTTCCATCACGATCCGTGCTGATTTTAATTTAATTACCCAAACCAGATACCAAATTCTCCAGAACCTAAAGTTTCCATCACGATCCGTGCTGATTTTAATTTAGTAAGACACCTAAAGGAACTGGGGATTTAAGAGTTTCCATCACGATCCGTGCTGATTTTAATAGGATAATTTTTCTTATTTCATTATAATATTTTTACTAATATTTATATTTTTCTACACTATAAAATTTCTACCCATAGATAACCCCTTTTCTTTATAAACCCTATAACAAAACAATCCAAACTTTTATTTAAAAAACAACAATAAACAGAAAATAAAAACAAAAAACACACTTAATCAACCATGGATTTCTAAAAACAACTGCAATAAATTAAAAACTCTAAAAAAACTCCATAATCAAAAACATCCAAATATAAGAAACAATAAAACAAATCAACCCTCAGAAATCAACTAAAACCAATTAAAAAAACAAAAACCTCAACTAAAAACTAAAAAATCAGAAAAACAGAAACAAACAACAAGACATCAGCATCTAAACCCTTTAATTACGTATCTTAATCTATTTCCTGTTCTAATCTCATCAATCTCAACATTTAATCCAACATCCTTCATTTTTTTAATTATAAGATCTCTCCTTTTCTCTGGTTTTTTTGGTAGCATTAATGAAATAACTCCTTTTTTGTTTAGGAAATTAACACCCTCTTCGATTATTTTGAATGAAAAAGTTTCTCCAAACTTTCCCCCTCCAATTAACTCAACATTTTTAGCTAATGCCCCACCAAATTTTCTTCCACTCGCTACGGAGTTGTCTGAATAAAAAGGAGGATAAGATATGATTAAATCAAATTTTTTATCTTTAATCTCATCAATTCCACTTATAATTTTCCCTTTAGAATTTATAATCTTAATATTTAAGTTATTTCTTTTTATGTTGGATTTGGCAAGATTTATAAACTCTTCATCAACCTCAGTGGCATAAACCTCTGCATTATAAAGTTTTTTTATTAAAAGGGAGATAATCGCAGAATGTCCCGTCCCAATTTCCAAGACAAGAGGTTTTTTTATATTGAGGTTTTCTAAGGTTTTAAATGTCGATTTTATAAATAAATATCTGTTTATTGGCGTTGGAATGAGACCTTTATCGTGAAATTCAACATCTAAGTTAAATAAAACCTTTAAAATTGTCCTATTATACTCTATCAATGCCTCTTTATTTTTAAAGTCAATTCTAAGTTTATTTCCTTTTTTATACACATATTTTTTCAATCTTTCGTTATGTTTAACTGCTTCTTCGATTTTTAGTCCAATCATGGATTTTTACCACCCTATTTTTATATCATCAATTTATATTCTTATCTTGTCTCCCAATTTTGGAGTTATTGCATCAAATCCATGTTCTAATGCCCAATTTCTCAAGATTGTTGCTTGAACTTCCTCTCCATGCTGTATTATAAGTAGTTCTGGATTAACCTTTTTAATTATTTCGTGCAATTCGTCCATTCCGGCATGGCATGAGAAGTTGTATAAACAAACTTCCAAGTTTGGTTTAATTTCCTCTTTTTCTATAAATAATTTTCCTGTTTCAATTAAATGTCTTCCATTTGAATCTCTAACTTGATAACCAGTTAACAATAGTGCATTTTTTGGATCATGCATAAACAGTTTTAGGTAGTAGAGAATTGGTCCTCCATCTAACATTCCAGCAGTTGTTATAACCACCCCTCCATTTTTTGATAAATTTTCCACTGCTTTAACTCTATCCTCTGATTTTTCTATTAATTTAATTTTTTCTATGGCTTTTTCTAATTGATTAGCTTCATTTAACATATCTCTGTATTTAAGCATGAGTTTTGTAACTTCAACAGCCATCCCATCCATGTATATTGGGGCATCAATATCATAGTCATTTAGTATTAAAGCGATCTCCTGTGCTCGATCAACTGCAAACACTGGAATTAATACTACACCTCCTCTAAATAGAACTTCCTTAATTTTTTGAATAAAACTCAATTCAACTGCCTTCCTATCTGGATGAATACTGTTTCCATAAGTTGATTCTATAATTAGAACGTTTATATCATCTTTTGTATAACTTAGATCTGCTCCTTTCGTTAATCGAGTATTTCTAAGTTTTATGTCTCCTGTATAAAGAATATTTTTTCCGTTTTCGTAATTTAAGAGTATGGAAGCACTTCCGGGAATATGTCCTGCACTAAACAACTCGTATGAGAAATCTTTGTAATATTTTTTTTCTTTATAACCTAAAGGGATTGTGTATCTCATTGTTTCTTTTATATCGTGATAATTGTAAGGAATTTTTCTGTTTTCGGTCTCAGATATTCTTATCATGTCTTTTAATAAAACTTTAACTAATTTTTTAGTTAATTCAGTGGTAATTATCGGCACATCTATTCTCTTACTAAAAAGTATTGGTAATGATCCAGAATGATCCAAGTGAGCATGTGAAACAAAAACCTTGTCTATATCTTTTATGGAATTGTCTAATAGAGGATATTCTATGTCTTTTCCAAGTTTAACTCCACAATCTAATAATATTTTGCTTTTATCAGTTTTTACTTCAATACAACTCCTTCCAACTTCTAATGCTGCCCCTCTAAAAATTATCTCCATAATTTCACCAAAAAATTTTATTCAAAAGTATTTTTGTAAGTCGTGATATTTATAATTAAACAGTTAAAAATGTAATCAATAATGTTGAAATATTTAGTGTTAAAAATAAATAGGAAATACATATAAAACCAGAACAGAACTAATAAAAAATAATTAACGTTAAAAATAGATGTGTATGGTGTAAAATCGCAGAGCCCATATATTCCATATTCATACTACCAAATTAATATATCTTATTAGTTATATTTTTTAATATATTTTAACAGAATGAGCACATTTTTCTGCAAGTTCTCTCGCTTTTTTAATGGATTCAGCATAAGACAAAGCAACTCCCATCCTTCTTCCAACTTTTGCATTTGGCTTTCCAAATAATCTCAATTTAGAGTTTGGCACTTTAACTGCTTCTTTTATGTCATATTTTGGAGCATATTTGTTTATCTCTGCCTTAATAACATGGCTGGCTCCACATCTGAGCAGTTTAGTGGAAACATCAAAACCGAGTATTGCTCTAACGTGTATCTCAAACTCGCTCATATCTTGTGTTATCATCGTAACCATTCCAGTATCGTGAGGTCTTGGAGAAACTTCGCTAAATATTACCTCATCTCCTTTAACAAACAACTCTACACCGAAGATTCCATAACCTCCCAACGCATCAGTTATCTCTTTTGATATTTCTTTTGCTTGCTCTTTCAAACTTTGGGACATATCTTGTGGTTGCCAACTCTCGTGATAGTCCCCATCAATCTGAATATGACCAATTGGTTCACAAAATTTGGTTCCATTGGCAGTTCTTGCAGTTAATAATGTTATTTCATAATCAAAATTTATAAATTCTTCAACTATAACCCTATTTCCAATCCCTCTCGCTCCTTCTCTTGCAATATTCCAAGCTTTTTCTATATCATCTTCTTTTTTAATTATACTCTGCCCCTTTCCAGAAGATGACATTATTGGCTTAACTACACATGGAATTCCTACTTTTGCAACCGCCTCTTTTAACTCTTCCAGCGAGTTGGCAAATGCATATCTTGCAGTTTTTAACTTCAATTTTTCAGCAGCTAATCGTCTTATTAATTCCCTATTCATAGTTATTTTTGTTGCATTGGCAGTGGGAACAACGTTATACCCCATTTTTTCAGCATCTATTAAAGCATCAGTGTTTATTGCTTCAATTTCAGGAACTATATAATTTGGCTCCTCTCTCTTAATAATCGCCATCAATGCATCATAGTCCTTCATATCAATAACATAACTTCTATGGGCAACCTGCATGGCGGGGGCATTTTGATACCTATCTACTGCGATACATTCTATTCCTAATCTTTGAGCTTCTATAATAACCTCTTTTCCGAGTTCTCCACTCCCAAGTAGTAAAAACTTTACACTATCCTTTAAAAGAGGAGTACCTATCTCCATACATCTCACCAAAAAGAGTTTTAATTTCTGCACATATTTATGCATTTTCGTTTAGTTCTGTTAAATTTTCAATGGATCCAAAACCTTAAAATACTTTGATTTAATTAAAGAAATGTAATGAAAATTAAAGAAGTTAAATTAAAATAATATTGAAGAACAGAAAGTAATAGTTATATGGAGAGTAGATGAAGCAAATTCCGACGGTGAAACCATGAATTTTTATGTTTGGTTGTTTGCAATTGTTGCATTAGGATTTTCTGCTCTTGTTGGTTTAAGATTATCATTCAAAAAAGGAACTGCAAATGTTTTAGTAGGGGAATCGATAATTACCGTAGTTGCAGGAACACTGATCGTGGTTATCTCTCAAAAATACAATATTGCATTTGCTAATACAATAGCTCTGGCAATGTTTATATGTGGAATAGTAGGAGCATTTGCTTTCTGTAAGGTGATAGGTGGAGACAATGAGAAGTCAAAGGCAAAACAGCCGAATTAAATTAGATAAATCAAATAAATTAAACAAGGAAGATATTTTTATAGTGATACCTGCATTTAACGAAGAGAAGATGATTGGAGAAACTTTAAAAAATTTAAAAAGAGAAGGTTATAAAAACATTATTGTTGTAGATGATGGCTCTTCTGACAGGACATATGAGATCGCTAAAAAAGAGAATGTAATTGTTTGTAGGCATATATTAAATAGAGGGTTAGGGGGAGCTTTGGGAACGGGGATTAAATGTGCTTTAATTTATAATCCCAAAGTTATAGTAACCTTCGATGCTGACGGACAACATCATCCAAGGGATGTAGAAAAAGTTGCAAAACCAATAATTGAGCAAAATTTTGACTTTGTTATTGGAAGTAGAATGATGGATAAAAAAGAATTAAAGAATATGCCATTGGTTAAAAGAGTTGGAAATTTTGGCTTAAATTTAATAACATATCTCATGGGAGGTTATTTTGTAACAGATAGTCAAAGTGGTCTTAGGGCATTTTCTTACGAATCTGCTAAAAAAGTGATAAATGCTTTAAAAAGTGATAGATATGAGGTCTCTTCCGAATTTATAATAATAGCTAAAAAACATCAATTAAAATTGAAAGAAGTCCCAATAAAAACAATATATACTGAATACTCAATGAGTAGGGGAACTAATGTAATAACTGGGTTTAAAATACTTTTTAAGTTAATAACACAAAAGATCTTCTAAAAGAAAAAAGGAAAATATGGAAATTATAAAAATTATTAAAAATTATCGTATTATCAAGTGTGTAGATTATTGGGTGTCTAATCGGCTGTTTTGAAGTTTATATTTTAAAATGTTCTATTTATTTATTCTATTTATTTTTATGAATTTCTAATCCTCATAAATCTCGGTGAAAATTATGTATTTGATAAAAATAGGAGGATCCCTAACATATCATGTAAAACCACTGCTAACTACCCTCAAAACCTATGCAAAAGAAAAAGATAAAAATATTGTAATTATTCCCGGAGGGGGAGAATTTGCTAATGTTATAAGGAAAATAGACAAAAAATTACATATATCTAACTCTCTATCTCACAAATTGGCAATAAAGTCAATGGATCTTGTTGGAGAGGTGTTTTCTGAAATTGGCGGAATAAAAAAATATGACAACCTTTTTGATTTAAAAAAAGAGATAAGAAAAGAAAACATTGCAATATTACTCCCTTCAACAATATTATTATCAACCGATATGGCAGAGCATAGTTGGTCAATAACCTCTGACTCATTAAGTTTATATATAGGAAAGTTATTAGATGTTAAGGAGATTATAATAGCCACTGATGTAGATGGCATCTACGACAAGTTCCCAGGAGGGAAACTATTAAATACAATTAATGCAAATGACATTAAAGGTTTAACATCCGTTGATGAAAAGTTTCCCATTCTTTTAAAACAGTTTAAAATGAAAGCATACGTTGTTAATGGTAAATTCCCAGAACGTGTTATTGATATTTTTGAAAGGAAAAACACCATTTGCACCAAAATAATTTAAAATAAATATCCTCCAGCAATTTATCACATCTTTATGTATAGGATATACAATATTATTATATTATGACAATACTGCTATAATAATCGAATACAGATAACAATAAAAATTAAAAACAATGAAAAATCTTAAAAAAATGAATTGGTGGGAAAATGAAGTATGTTTGCATAAGTTGCAATGCTGAAATAGCTCCAAGAGAAAAATCAACAAAATTTCCATGTCCAAACTGCGGAGAAGTAGAGATTGTAAGATGCGAAAAATGTAGAAAGTTAAATAACCCTTACAAGTGTCCAAAATGTGGATTTGAGGGACCATAATTAAAAATGAGGTGAATAAAATGGCATCAGTATTAGCAAAAATAAAAATCATGCCTACAAGTCCAGAAGTTGATAAAGAAAAACTAAAAGAAAAAGTTAAAGAGGTTTTAGAAAAAGAAAACGTTGCAGTTAGAGGGTTATTTGATGAACCATTAGCATTCGGATTGTATGCTGTTTATGCAGTTATCGAAATGGAAGAAAGAGAAGGAGGAACTGAACCAATAGAAAATGCCCTATCCGAAATTGACGAGGTTGAGAGCGTTGAAACCGTTGAAGTATCTCTGGCATAAATTGCAAACCTTCTCTTTTGAATACACACCTTTTTAACAGCGATTATAGCACAATTAATTAGTAAATTATATATAACACTTTTAAAATTTTATAATCTTACCAATTATAAATCGTTCATGAAACAGTAAAAAATTAAAAACAAAATTCAGAACCACCAACATTTAAAATTACTCTCCAAATAAACATAATAACATGTATAATAAAATGATGATTAACACAAATATATAGCATAACAAGAAAGATTTAGCAAAAACCTTCAATTTTAAAAGGTGATATAAATGGCCAAACTAAAATATAAAATTCAAACAAATCCAGAAAAAACTGCAAGAGCGATGGGTAGAAACGTTCCAATCTCAAGAAAACATGCAAGGGAAATATGTAGAGCAATAAATGGAATGAAGTTAGATGAAGCAATAAAATTCTTAGAAGATGTAATAGAAATGAAAAGACCTGTTCTATTTAAAAGACACTGTAAGAAAGTAGGACATAGAAAAGGAAAACTCGGATGGCATGCAGGAAGATACCCAATAAAAGCATCAAGAGAAATATTAAAAATATTAAACTATGCAAGAGCAAATGCTGAATATAAAGGATTAAACACTGAAAAGTTAAGAATAAAACACATATCCACAAATAAAGGTATAACAATAAAAAGATACATGCCAAGAGCATTCGGAAGAGCAACACCCAAATTCCAAGAAACTGTTCACATACAAGTTATCTTAGAAGAATTCCACTAAAATAAATAAGAACAATATAAAATAATAAAAAACAATAAAAATAATTAATAATAAAGCAAATTCAAAAATATAAAAAAGGTGGATAGCATGATCGAAAGAACCTTCGTTAAAGAACACATAAAAGAGTTTTTAATAGACGAATACTTTAAAAAAGAGTTAAGTAGAGCAGGATATAGCCACTGCTATATAAGAAAAACACCAATTGGAACTAAAATAATCATCTATGCTGAAAAACCAGGATTCGTTATCGGAAGAAGAGGAAGTAGAATTAGAGAATTAACAGAAACACTTGCGAAAGAATTTGGTGTTGAAAAACCACAAATCGATGTTAAACCAGTTGAAAACCCCGACTTAGATGCCCAAGTTGTTGCTCAAAAGGTTGCTCAGTCATTAGAAAGAGGAATGCATTTTAGAAGAGTAGGGCACACTGCTGTAAGAAGAGTAATGAACGCAGGAGCAAAAGGGGTTATTGTTATTATTTCCGGAAAGTTAACGGGAGAAAGAGCAAGAACCGAGAAATTTATGGCAGGATATATGAAACACTGTGGAGAACCAGCAGAAGAACTCGTTGATAAAGGTAGTGCAATAGCAAAAACCAAGCCGGGAGTCATTGGAGTTACAGTAAAGATCATGAGACCAGACGTCCTCTTACCAGATGAAATCATAATTAAAGATACGGAAGTTGAACACGTTGTGGAAGAAGAGTAGATCTCTCCAAAATATTTAAAACTAAAACAGTTAAAATAGCAGGTGAAAACAATGGCAATACTAAGAGCTGACGAACTTAGAGGAATGTCAATTGAAGAATTGAGAGAAAAGATGGCTGATTTAAAAAGAGAATTATTGAAAGAAAGAGCAAGTAAAGCCGTTGCAGGAGCTCCTTCCAACCCTGGAAGAGTTAGAGAAATAAAAAGAACAATAGCAAGAATATTGACAATAATGAATGAAAAGAAAAGAAACACTGCCTAAAAGAAAAATTTAAATACCTTGTCTAAATACTAAATAATTACACGAAAGGCACATAAAATACAGAGGTGCAGTAATGCCAGAAATCTGTCCAAGATGTGGATTACCAAAAGAACTATGCGTTTGTGAAGAAATTGCAAAAGAAGAACAGAAGATAAAAATATACGTTACAAAAAGAAGATTTGGTAAATTAATGACGATAGTAGAAGGATTCGACACAAGTGTTATTGATTTAAAGGAACTCGCTAAAAAATTAAAGGACATCTGTGCCTGTGGAGGAACTGTTAAAGGAGATACGATAGAACTTCAGGGAGATCACAGAAAGAGAGTTGCAGAAGAGCTTGTTAAAATGGGATTCTCGCGAGATTCTATCGAAATAAGGTAGATCAGGAATACTGGCATTTTTAAAATAAATCTCACAAAAAACAAAAAATAATAAAAATAACTTCTTATTTTAATCTTAGAAAAAGGGGACGCGGATGCCTTAAATCGGCACACCCCGTCCCCGCTTAAATCGGTTGGGGCAGTATGATAACTCCTAATAACATTCTAAGACATGAACTAATTGGTTTAGATGTAGAGATCATTGATGCTAAAAATAAATCAATGATAGGGATCAAAGGGAAAGTCATTGATGAAACGCGAAATACATTAAAAATTGAAAAAAAAGATGGAAGAGAGGTTATAATTCCAAAAGACATTGCAATATTTGTATTCCTCTTAAAAAACTGTAAAGTTAAAGTTGATGGTAGATTATTGGTTGGAAGGCCTGAAGATCGTCTAAAAAAGAAAAAGATAAAAATCCTTTATCCATATTAACCTTTAAAATCTTGTCTCTATTTTTGCCCCAACCGAAAAGACAGTCATTAATCAACAATCACTAAAACATGTAAAATATAAATACATGTTTTGCTAAATATTGAAGCCACTCTAAGACAATAAAATTAATCCGGAGGTAAAAACATGGTTGCAAAAAACATAGGAATAAAAGTTAAAACTCCAGAAGTGGAATGCAACGACAAAAACTGTCCATTTCACGGAAACTTGCCAGTAAGAGGGCAAAGTTTCGTTGGAGTAGTAGTTAGCGACAAACCACACAACACAGTCATTATAAAAAGAGAAGTTGTAAAATACCTAAAAAAATATGAAAGATACGAAAGAAGAAGTGCAAAATTAGCAGCTCATAACCCACCATGTATACACGCAAGAGTTGGAGATATTGTAAGGGTCATGGAATGTAGACCAATAAGTAAAACAAAGGCATTTGTTGTAGTTGAGAAATTAGGAAGAGCAGATGAAGTTAAAGGAGAAGAGTAAATGAAAAATAATCCAAAAGGTGAAAAACAATGAAAGCAATTAGTTCAAAACCAGTTAGGGCTTTACCTGTTGGAGCAAGATGTATCTGTGCCGATAACACAGGAGCTAAGGAAGTTGAAATCATCGCAGTAAGAAACTACAAGGGAGTTGCAAGAAGATTACCAACAGCAAGAGTTGGAGATATGGTTATAGTAACAGTTAAAAAAGGAACTCCAGAAATGAGAAAGCAAGTTCTACCAGCAGTTGTTATTAGACAGAGAAAAGAAATCAAAAGACCTGACGGAACAAGAGTTAAGTTTGCAGATAATGCAGTTGTTATAGTAACCCCAGATGGAAACCCAAAAGGTTCAGATATTAAAGGGCCAGTGGCAAAAGAAGCAGCTGAGAGATGGCCAGGTATTGCAAGAATAGCTAAAATCATCGTATAATCTTTATATAAAATATAATTACGAATTATAAGAAAAACGTTAATAGGTGAAATAATGGCCTTTACCAAGTCAAAACAACCAAGAAAGCAGAGAAAAGCGTTATTTAACGCTCCACTACATTTAAGAAAAAAAGTAATGTCAGCAATGTTATCAAAAGAGTTGAAAGAAAAGTTAGGTAAAAACGCTATTCCAGTTAGAAAGGGAGATGTTGTTAGAATAATGAGAGGAAACTTCAAAGGTTTAGAAGGGGAAGTTGTGAAAGTTGACTTAAAAAGATACAGAATCCATGTAGAAGGTGCAAATAATAAAAAACAGGACGGAAAAGAAGTCCCATACCCAATACACCCTTCAAACGTCATGATCATCAAATTATATGACAAAGATGAAAAAAGATTTAAACACATCAAAAACGAGTAAGGTGAAAGGATGGCAAAAAAAGGTCCAAAAAGACATCTAAAAAGATTAGCAGCTCCAGTTAGATGGGAATTACCAAGAAAGGTTCATAAATTTACAGTTAGACCTTTACCCGGAGCACACCCAATGAGTGAATCACTACCACTTCTAATAGTTGTAAGAGATCTGTTAAAATACGCTGATAACGGAAGAGAAGCAAAGAAAATCATTAAAATGGGAAAGGTCTTTGTTGATGGAAGAGTTAGAAAAGAAGAAAAGCTTCCAGTTGGATTGATGGACGTTGTTTCTTTACCTGAGGCAGATGAGAATTATAGAGTTTTGTTTGATAGAAAGGGAAGAGTTAAGTTAAAACCAACAGAAAATCCAGATGTAAAATTATGTAAAATTAAAAACAAAACAGTTGTTAAAGGAGGACATATCCAACTCAATTTACACGATGGGAGGAATGTTGTTATTAAAGTTTCAGATCCTACAAAGGCAGAAGAGGATGTTTATAAAACAGGAGATACCTTGCTGATTTCAATTCCAGAACAAGAAATTAAAGCACATATCCCATTTGAAGTGGGTAAATTAGCTTATATCACTGGAGGAAAACACGTCGGTGATTTTGCTAAAATCGTTGAGATTGAGAGAAGAGGAATATACCCAGATATAGTTACCTTAGAAAACATGGAAGGAGAGAAATTCAAAACAGTTAAGGACTACGTCTTCGTTGTTGGAGATGAAGAACCAATAATTAAATTATAATTAAAATCATCAAATTTATGAGGGAGAAACATGAGCTTTGAAGAAATGTGGGAGAAAAATCCAATGTTAAAGCCGAGAATTGGAAAAGTTGTTGTTAATTTTGGAGTTGGAGAAAGTGGAGATCGATTAACAAAAGGAGCCCAGGTTATTGAAGAGCTGACAGGGCAAAAGCCAATAAGAACAAGGGCTAAACAAACAAATCCATCATTTGGAATTAGAAAAAAATTACCAATAGGGTTGAAAGTTACTCTAAGAGGAAAAAAAGCAGAGGACTTTTTGAAAAAAGCATTTGAGGCATTTCAAAAAGAAGGTAAAACACTTTATGATTATTCATTTGACGACTATGGGAACTTTTCATTTGGAATCCACGAGCATATTGACTTCCCAGGACAAAAGTATGATCCTATGATCGGTATTTTTGGTATGGACGTTTGTGTTACCTTAGAAAGGCCAGGATTTAGAGTTTTCAGAAAGAAAAGATGTAGGTCAAAGATTCCAAGAAGACATCGATTAACAAGAGAAGAGGCAATTGAATTTATAGAGAAGAACTATGGAATCAAAGTTGAAAGATTACTATTAGAGGAAGAGGAAGAAACACAATAAAAAAGGTGATATGATGGCAAAAAAACCTTGGAAAAAGAAGTATGGGTATGGGATTAGGCCATGTCAGAGATGCGGACATGTTGGGCCAGGATTAATTAGAAAATATGGATTAAACTTGTGTAGACAGTGTTTTAGAGAAATAGCTCACAAGTTAGGATTTAAAAAATTGGACTAAACACTAAAAACTTTTATTCAATCTATAAACTAAACACCAATGCAAATATTAAAGTATTAAAAATTCTTAATGGAGGGAAAACATGAGTTTAATGGACCCACTGGCAAACGCGTTAAACCATATCTCTAACTGTGAGAGAGTGGGTAAGAAAGTTGTTTATATAAAACCTGCCTCTAAATTAATCGGAAGAGTTTTAAAAGTTATGCAAGATAACGGCTACATAGGAGAGTTTGAATTTATAGAAGACGGAAGAGCAGGAATTTTTAAAGTTGAATTAGTAGGAAAGATAAACAAGTGTGGAGCTATAAAACCAAGATTTCCAGTTAAAAAATTTGGTTATGAGAAGTTTGAAAAAAGATACCTACCAGCGAGAGATTTTGGTTTATTGATTGTTTCTACAACACAAGGAGTTATGAGTCATGAAGATGCAAAAAAGAAGGGATTAGGAGGAAGATTATTAGCTTACGTGTACTAATCTGGTCGATCCGACTTATTAATCCTAAACTACTTACTTAAATCCAAACATAGACAATAATAAATATAAACCAAAACACGGTTAGAAAACTTAAATCTTTGAGGTGAGTTTATGCCAGTTGCCGCCTATATTGAAGAAAGAATAAAGATCCCCGAAAATGTTCAAATCGAAGTAAACGACAATAATGAAGTTATAGTAAAAAGCGGAGGAAATGAATTAAGAAGAAGATTTGAACATTCCAATGTGAAAATTAAAAAAGAAGGGGATGAAGTAATTATCTTCTGTGAATACCCAAGAAGAAAAGACAAAGCAATGATTGGAACAATAAGGGCACACATTAACAATATGATAAAAGGAGTTACAGAGGGCTTTACCTATAAATTAAAAATTAGATATGCCCACTTCCCAATGAAAGTTAGTGTTAAAGGAAACGAAGTTATTATTGAGAACTTCTTAGGAGAAAAACACCCAAGAAGAGCAAAAATAATGGAAGGAGTTAAAGTTAAAGTTAGTGGAGAAGATGTTATTGTTAGCGGAATAGACAAAGAAAAAGTTGGACAGACCGCTGCTAACATAGAACAGGCAACAAGAATCAAAGGAAGAGATCCAAGGGTCTTCCAAGACGGAATTTACATTGTAGAGAAAGCAGGAAAAATAATTTAAACATTTAAAATTAGAAAATTGATAAATAAATAGAAAAAATGCTGAGGGAGAACCATGAACAGATTGTTAAGGTTAAGGTTCAAATTAAAAATGAAAAAACCTGACTTCATAAGACAAGAGGCACACAGACATAAAAGATTAGGGGAAAAATGGAGAAAACCAAAAGGAAGACACAGCAAGATGAGATTAAAGTGGAAGGAAAAACCTGCTATTGTAGAGGTTGGATACAGAAGTCCAAAGGCAGTTAGGGGCTTACACCCTTGCGGTTTAGAGGATGTATTAGTTTACAATGTAAAAGATATAGAAAAATTAAATCCTGAAACACAGGGGGCAAGAATTGCTTCAACTGTTGGTAAAAGGAAGAAAATTGAGATAATTAAAAGAGCAAGAGAACTCGGGATAAAAATATTAAACATCTCACAAGAAAAACAGGAAGAACTTTTAAAATCATTAGAAAAGGAAGAATAACACATTTTATTTGAGATGAGCTTAAATCCTTAATCAGTTTTTACAATAACAAGGTGATATTATGGATGTATCTGTTCAGAGGAGAATGGCATCTGAACTCCTAAAATGTGGAATTGAGAGAGTATGGATTGATCCTGAACAGTTGGATAGAGTAAAAATGGCCATGTCAAAGGACGATATAAGGGTCTTAATAAAAGAGGGCGTTATTAAGAAGAAACAAAAGAAAGGAATTAGTAGTGCGAGAGTTAAAAAATTGAAAGAGCAAAGGAAAAAAGGTAGAAGAAGAGGACCAGGTTCAAGAAGAGGAGCTGCTGGTGCAAGAACTCCACCAAAAGAAAAATGGATGTCAACAATTAGGGCATTAAGAAAAACATTAAAACAATTAAGAGATGAAGGAAAGATTGATAGAAGTGTTTATAGAAAACTTTACAGAATGGCAAAAGGAGGAGCATTCAGAAGCAGAGGCCACCTCTTCCTATACATGAAAGAACACGAACTTTTAAAATAAATTTTAAATAAAATTGATTTAAATTATCAAAATTTTATTAAAAGGTGAGGAAACATGGCAAAAGGTCCAATATATAGGGTCAAATTTAGGAGAAGAAGAGAAGCAAAAACCGATTATAGAAGAAGATTAAGATTACTCCTATCAAAAAAACCAAGATTAGTGGCGAGAAAATCATTAAATCACTGTATAGCTCAAATTGTATTGTATGATGAAAAAGGAGATAAAACTGTTGTCTCCGCCCACTCAAGAGAACTTATAAAACTCGGATACAAAGGACACACTGGAAACTTACCTTCTGCTTATCTAACCGGGTACTTACTTGGAAAAAAGGCATTAGCAAATGGATACACTGAGGCAGTTTTAGATATTGGATTACATAGGGCTACGAAAGGAAATGCAATCTTTGCAATATTAAAAGGAGCCATAGATGCAGGATTAGAAATTCCTCATGGAGATGAATCCCTACCACCAGAAGATAGGATAAGAGGAGAACACATAAAGGCCTATGCTGAAATGTTAAAAGAGGAAGATGAAGAAAGATACAAAAAACAATTTTCAAAGTATTTAGAAAAAGGATTAGAGCCAGAAAAATTGCCAGAACACTTCGATGAAATAAAGGCAAAAATTGATAGTATGTTTTAAGGTGAGACAATGAGATTCAACATAGAAGAGTGGGAACCAAAAACTACCGTTGGAAGAATGGTTAAAGAAGGGCAAATAACAGATATTGATTATATATTAGATAACAACTTGCCAATTTTAGAACCGGAAATAGTAGATGCTTTATTACCCGACTTAGAAGAGAAAGTTTTAGACGTTAAATTAGTCCAAAGAATGCACAAATCAGGTAGAAGAGCAAGATTTAGAGCTACTGTTGTTGTTGGAAACAAGAACGGATACGTTGGAGTTGGAAAAGGTAAAGCGAAAGAAGTTGGGCCAGCAATAAGAAAGGCAATAGCCCAAGCAAAGAAAAATATTATAAGAGTTAAAAGAGGTTGTGGTTCTTGGGAGTGTGGTTGTGGAACACCCCACTCAATTCCATATAAGGGTTATGGAAAGTGTGGAAGTACTGCAATAGAGATACTACCCGCTCCTAAGGGAGTTGGTTTAGTTGCTGGAGATGTCGCTAAGGCGGTTCTTAGTTTAGCTGGAATTAAAGATGTGTGGACGAAAACATTTGGAGAAACAAGAACCACTTACAACTTCGCAATGGCTACATTTGAGGCATTAAAGAGTTTGAACTTTACGAGAGTTATGGAAAAACACAAGGAGAAATTAGGGGTTCTTGAAGGAAGGGTTTTATAATTCTACAATTAATATTTTGTTTTTCATGAAAAAGAGGATTTTTCGTTGAATGTTATTTTAACATTATATACGTATTATAATATTTAAGGTGATCAACATGGCGTATGCTGTTGTTAGGATAAGAGGGAGAATCGGAGTAAGGAGAGATATTGCAGACACATTAAAAATGCTAAGATTAAATAAAGTAAATCACTGTGTAATTGTCCCCGAAACAGAAACATTTAAAGGAATGATACAAAAAGTTAAGGACTACGTAACCTATGGAGAAATTGATAAAGATACTCTAATCAAACTTATTTTAAAGAGAGGAAGATTACCAGGAAACAAAAGAGTAAATGAAGAATTAATAAAAGAGTTAACAGGAATGAACGTTGAGGACTTAGCTGAAAAAATTATAAATGGAGAAATAAAATTAAAAGAAACACCATTAAAGCCAGTGTTTAGATTACATCCTCCTAAGAAAGGATTCGAAAGAGGAGGTATTAAAAAACCATTTAGTATAGGAGGAGCTTTAGGATATAGAGGAGAAAAAATCAACGAATTATTAGAAAAAATGATGTAAGGAAGGTGATCAAATATGATTAGAAAGAAAAGAAAAGTAAAAAAGATTAGAGGATCAAGAACTTGCGGAGGAGGAAGTCATAAAAAAAGGAGAGGAGCTGGAAATAAGGGAGGAAGAGGAATGGCTGGTGGATTAAAACATAAATGGACATGGATTATTAAAAATTGCCCCGACTACTTTGGAAAATATGGGTTTAAGAGACATCCAAAGTTAGTAAAAGAGTTAGAAACAATAAACGTAGGAGATCTTGAAGAGATGATATTGAAAAACCCAGAGATGTTCGAAAAAGAAGGAGACAAGTTTGTGGTCGATGTGGTAGAGTTAGGTTATGAAAAGGTCTTAGGAAAAGGTAAAATAACCATCCCAATGATCGTTAAAGCAGTTGAAGTTTCAGAAAAAGCCAGAATGAAGATCGAGGAAGTAGGTGGAGAGGTTGTTGAGCTCTAATTTATTAATTATTCTTTTTTTATTTTTAATTTTTGAATTTGATCTTGGCACGTTTTATGAAAATATAGAAAGAACTATTTTATTAGATTATCTAAATATAGAGAATTTAAAGAACAATTTACAATCATATTTTTTATACAATACTCTCAAATTTATAAATGTCAAATTTGTAAATATGTTGTTTTTATTTTGTGATCTTAATTCACTAAAAATTTATACTACAAACTACTAACTTAAAAAATTATCCCGATCAAATGCCCAAACATAAAAAGGTGATACCTTGGAAAATTTTATGAGAAAATTAATTCCAATACTGGAAAAAATTCCGGAAGTTGAGTTGCCTGTTAGAGAGATCCCATTCAAAGAGCGACTAAAATGGACGGGTATAGTTCTGATCCTTTATTTTATTATGGGATGTATTGATGTATATACAGCAGGGGCGCAAATTCCTGCAATATTCGAATTTTGGCAAACAATAACCGCATCAAGAATCGGAACACTGATAACGCTCGGTATTGGGCCAATAGTCACTGCTGGAATAATAATGCAGTTGTTGGTGGGATCTGGATTAATACAGATGGATCTTTCCATTCCTGAAAATAGGGCACTGTTCCAAGGATGTCAAAAACTCCTCTCAATAATAATGTGTTTTGTAGAAGCAGTTCTATTCGTTGGAGCAGGTGCCTTTGGAGCATTAACACCACTGTTAGCACTTTTAGTAGTTCTACAAATAGCATTTGGATCTATAATACTGATCTACTTGGATGAAATTGTTTCAAAATATGGAATTGGTTCAGGAATTGGATTGTTTATTGCCGCAGGTGTCTCTCAAACCATATTCGTGGGGGCTTTTGGTCCAGAAGGTTATCTATGGAAGTTCTTAGGATCTCTAATTGAAGGAGCACCTAATATAGAGTACATCGCCCCTATAATCGGAACAATAATTGTCTTCCTAATGGTTGTATATGCAGAGTGTATGAGAGTTGAAATTCCATTAGCCCATGGAAGGATTAAGGGAGCGGTAGGAAAATATCCTATAAAATTTGTTTACACATCAAACATCCCTGTTATATTGGCATCTGCATTATTTGCTAACGTTCAACTTTGGGGATTAGCCCTTTATAGGGCAGGAGTTCCAATACTGGGACACTATGAAGGTGGGAGACCAATAGACGGGATCGCATACTATCTCTCCACACCGTATGGGTTGTCAAGTATTGTCTCAGATCCAATACATGCGATCATTTACATGATTGCAATGATTATTACGTGTGTAGTGTTTGGGATGTTCTGGGTAGAAACAACGGGGCTGGATCCAAAGAGTATGGCTAAGAGGATAGGATCTTTAAA
Organism: Methanocaldococcus vulcanius M7; assembly: GCF_000024625.1. NCBI lineage: Archaea > Methanobacteriati > Methanobacteriota > Methanococci > Methanococcales > Methanocaldococcaceae > Methanocaldococcus > Methanocaldococcus vulcanius. Next base: position 208,532 of record NC_013407.1, on the reverse strand, counting down.
TATGGCAATTAAAGGATTTAGAAAAAGTGAAAAAGCAATAGAGCATAGATTAAAAAGATACATCCCTCCTTTAACTGTAATGAGCTCTGCCTTCGTCGGTTTCTTGGCAACCATCGCGAACTTTATAGGTGCATTAGGAGGAGGAACTGGGGTCTTATTAACGGTTTCTATCGTTTATAGAATGTATGAGCAACTATTAAAAGAAAAAGTAAGTGAGTTGCACCCAACCATAGCAAAACTATTAAATAAGTAAAAAGAATATAAAAAAAATAAAAATAATTAAGATAGAAATAGTTTAAGAATGATTAAACAAGGTTAAAAAAGTATTAAAAATTTTATTTAAAAAGAGAATCAAAGATTTTGGGGTGATGATATATGAAAAACAAGGTTGTAGTCATTGTAGGAGTTCCGGGTGTTGGATCTACAACAGTGACAAACAAGGCCATTGAGGAATTAAAAAAAGAAGGAATAAATTATGAAATAGTAAATTTTGGAACAGTAATGTTTGAGATCGCTAAGGAGGAGGGTTTAGTAGAGCATAGAGATCAGTTGAGAAAACTACCTCCAGAAGAGCAGAAGAGAATACAGAGATTAGCTGGAAGAAGAATTGCTGAAATGGCAAAAACTTCCAATATTGTTGTTGATACACACAGTACGATAAAAACACCAAAAGGTTATCTTCCTGGACTTCCTGCATGGGTATTGGAGGAATTAAAGCCGGATATTATTGTCTTAGTTGAAGCAGATAATGATGAAATATTAATGAGAAGGTTAAAAGATGAAACAAGACAGAGGGACTTTGAATCAACGGAGGATATTGCAGAACATATGTTTATGAATAGATGTGCTGCAATGACTTATGCTGTCTTAACTGGTGCAACAGTAAAGATCATTAAAAACAATGACTTCTTACTTGATAAGGCAGTGAAGGAACTCGTAGAAGTTTTAAAGTAAAAATTATAAAATAACTAATAAAACATTAATAAATATTAATTTTTATTAAATTAAGTTTAATAACCTTTTAATATCTATAAACTTTTATAATTAGCGTTTATGCAAATTTAAAAATTTTTATTTAAAGGTGAGTAGATGTTTGGCTCGATCTTTGATCTGTATTACAAAACGCTTGATGCAATTTTTATGCCGATCATTAAGGTTATGCATCCTGCGTTAGCGATTTTAGTTATTGCAATAATCGTCTCATTGATCATAAACCTTGCTACAAAATTACTTGTTGATCAGGAAAGGGTTGCTGAATTAAAAAGAGAGATTCAAGAGTATCAGGTAAAATTCAAAAAAATGTCTAAAAATCCAGAAATGATGCAAAAACTCCAAGAGGAACAGCAAAAAATGATGCAGTTGAATGCAGAATTGATGAAAATGAGTTTAAAACCTATGGTCTATACATGGGTGCCGATAATATTGATATTCATTTATTTGAGACATGTTTATGGATTTGGAGGTATCTATCAGGAGTTAAATCCCGGATGGAATGGAGTAGTGGTGTATTTACCGACGATACTCTCAAAAATCCTGTTTATAAACTTCTGGCATTGGCTTGGATCTCTTATATACAAAGGAGGATTCAAAATTGTCTCAAATTCTGCACTGGGATGGCTTGGTTGGTATATTCTCTGTTCATTTGCAACATCAACAGTGCTTAGAAAGGTTTTGGGTATAAAATAATAAAAAATAAAAATATAATATAAAAATATAAAAGAACATAAAAGATAAAAATAAACGAACATCATATAATATATCATATATCATGTCAAAGTAGTTTTAGTAAATTTTTGTGTATTCTTTTATCTTTAATATCTTTAATTTTTTGTGCTATTATAGGGTTTATTAAGTTGTATTAGTTCTTTCTTTATTATTTTCATTTTCTTTTTCATTTTTTCCATTGTTATCTTTATGCTTCTCCTCTACTTTTAAAAATTTGTTCTTTTTCTTTTTTTCTAATTTTTCCTTGTCTAATTGGAATTCTTCTCCTATTTTTATAACATAGTCGGCAATATTTTGTAGAGCGGTTGAAAATCCCGGCTCAGCCCCAATAACTATAACCTTCTTTCCCCTTTCTTTTGCCTTCCTTATTGCAGGTAGAAAATCAGCATCTCTCGTTACGTAGGCAATGGTATCAATATTGGGGTTAAAAACCAACTCTGTTGCATCGACAGCCATCTCAACATCCACATCTCCAGCAGATATTTTCGGCTCAAAACCTTGATTAATCACTGCCTCTATCAACTTGTCTGAGGCATATTGATTTAAATAAACTCTTCCAATTACAATATCTCCAAATTCATTTAACACTTCTCTTATTTTATCCAAATCAATATTAAACTCTTTTCTTAGCATATTAGGTCCATCTATTAACAGTGCAATCCTATGTTCCCCCTTCCTCCTAACCGCCTTTTCATAAATTTTACTTGTTAAATTCTCCAATTTTTTCCACATAATTTCACCAAACACTATTAATGGAAAATAATTAACAAACACTACTCTTCGAAACAGAATATATTTATAATAGCAAAGCGTAGTAATTTAATAGTTTGGTTTTGATAGTATAAAATATATGCCCACTGAGAGGTGATCATATGCACTCTTGTCCCTACTGCGGAAAGGATTGTATAAACGAAGAAGCAGTGAATATGTATTTAAGAATGGTAAAGAAATTTTTTAAATATCAAAATAAAGATAGTGAGATTACCTTTGAAAGGTATCCTACTGTTGGAGAAGTTGGAGAGTGTAAAGAAACCGGGGGGAGGATATATCTCTGCCCTTACTGTGAAAAACCATTTAAAGCATACTATAAAAATGAGGAGGTAGTTATTAACTGTCCTCACTGTGGTAAGATACTGGCTCTTCCCGCAACGAACAGGACATTTTGTTAATAAAAATCGCTCTCTTTAATCTCATCAAATTGATATTCTAATCGATTTTGGAGAAATAGTTTAAACTCTTCTGGGGTGTAAATTGGCTTTTTATATAATATATGATCATCTAAAACGATTCTCGGACATGCAACGATTATATAGCAGTCAACATCATAAAACAATAATTCAGGAGAGATATTGTCCATGAGTATCGGTAAATAAGGAATATTGTTATCTTTAAGTAGGGTTATGATTTCTTTAAACACTTTTTTTCTACACTGTCCTTTTTTCGTGGAGAGAACAACTCCCACTTTTTTTGGATGTTTAAGCATTAGTTTGGATATTGAAGCAATCCTCTTTTTTATAAATCTTTTTATTTCCTCCTCTACAATTTTATCAAAACATTTTGATACTGGGTTGAATATAAAAACCTCTTTTTGATACTTGTATGAAAGCATTAAAGGATGAAATCTTCCAGTTCCTACGTATAAAATTACTGTTCCCTCTTTAATATTTCCTCTGCATCCTAAAATTATACTTGGATTGAGGTCTTTTAGTAGTTCTTTATATTGTATGGTTGTGGCTATTGAGACATGTCTTCCTTCTTTTTCTAAATTTTTTATAAATTCATTTAGTTTGTCTAATATATCTTTTTTCTCTTCTCTGCTAAATATATGATATGCTGGAATAAAAAGCGTTTTTAGTTTTGGTATTGCATAACTTAATCTCTCATGGCCATAGTGAACTATAAGATCAATATTTAATTTCTCTACATGATCGTCTATTAAATCACATGCTCCAAAGCATGAATTGCCCCACAGATAGAACTCAACATCCTCTCCTTTAAAATATTCTTCCATCTTTTCAATCTCTTTTTCAACCGCGAGTTTTAAACCCTCAGGTGCTTGAAATACTACTTTTACTGACTCATTATTTTTTTCTGTTTTCTTTTTATTTAATATTTCTTCTATGGTTTTTATAACTCGTTCTGTTTCTAAATCAAACAAATACTTCACCTTACCTCTTTATCACGATAGTTAATATATCCTCATCTTCTAACCTATGATCTAATCCAACTCTCTGCCCCGGATGTTTTGCTGATTTTCCCCAGACCTGTGCATATCTGAAATTCTTAACAAAGTCCTTGTGAAGTTTTTCACATACATCTTTTACAGTAGATCCTTTTCTCATTATTAACGGCTCATCAAAATCAGGTTTTTTACCTTGCGGTTTTAAGTATATCTTTATAAATCCTAATTTTTCATAAATTTTTTCTTTTAAAAGATCTAAATTTATGTTTTTATTTCCAGATACAAGAATATAATCCTTTCCAAATTCTTCTAACTTCTGCTTTATATATTTTAAATAGTTCTCATCTGCCAGGTCGATCTTGTTAACCACAACAAGAGAAGGAATATAAACCCTATTTCCAGAGACAACGTCTATAAACTGCTCTAATGTTATATCCTCTCTTATAACTACATCTGCATTATGTATTCTATATTCGTTTAAGATTGCCTCTACGGTATCTTCGTCAATATGGGTTAAAGGAACTGTTGAGCTAACATTTATCCCGCCTCTTTCTTTAACTTTTATTTTAACATCTGGTGGCTTCTGGTCTAACCTAATTCCTACATTGTATAGTTCTTTTTCCAAGACAGGGAGGTGATCAAGTGTGTAAATATCTACTGTCAATAGTATTAGATCTGCACTTCTTACTGCTGATAGTACCTCTGTCCCTCTTCCCTTTCCAGAAGAAGCTCCTACAATAATACCCGGAGCGTCTAAAAGTTGTATTTTTGCACCTTTGTAATTTAAAACTCCTGGAACTATTGTTAGTGTTGTGAATGCATATGCTCCTACTTCTGAGTTTGCATTTGTAAGTTTGTTTAAGAGTGTGGATTTTCCAACTGATGGGAATCCAACAAATGCAGCAGTGGCATCTCCACTTTTTTTAACTGCATATCCTTTTCCACCACCCCCTCCTCTACTTTGGGACTGTTCTCTCAACCTGGCTAATTTTGCTTTTAATCTTCCTATGTGTTTTTGAGTTGCTTTGTTGTAGGGGGTATTTTTGAGTTCTTCTTCTATTCTCTTAATTTCTTCTTCAATTCCCACCGAGATCACCGAAAATAATTGTTGTTTTAGTTTATTTTTTATTTAGGTTATATGAGATATATAGAATTTGCATATCTATTTATTTTTTTATTATTTTTTTATTTTTCATTGTTTTTAATTGCGAAAATAGGTGTATTTGTATAAAAGCACTTATACTTTAAATTTACTGAAAAAATTTTTTAAAATAATAAAAATAATAAAAAAGTAATTCTATATAGTTTAAAAATTTAAATCTAAAAAGTAAAAATTATGAAAGTTATGCTGTAAATCTTTCTATTTCGTTTTAAAACTTTTAATATAAAATTTAATATAAAAATTTTAGGAATTTCTTTGTCACCATATCCTCATTTTCTTTTTTCACTTAAACTTTAAACCTTTTTAAGGTTTCTTCAAACGTCTATAATTTAATTTTAATATTTAGATGTTTATAATTCATCGACTAACTTTATGATCTCTTTAACTCTATCATCTACTATGTAATAGAAGTTCCAAGTTCCTTCTTTTCTTGCTTTGACTATTCCTGCTTTTTTTAGTATGTTTAAGTGGTGTGAGATTGTTGGCTGTGGCTTTTTCAGCTCGTCTATGATTTTGCAGACGCACATGCTTCCATTCTCCGCCAACAGCTTTAATATCATTAATCTTGTTGGATCTCCAAATGCCTTAAATATTTCTGCTGCTTTTTCGTACTTTTCCATTTCTATCCCCCTCGAATTTTTTTGATTTTTCCGTAAAATGTTTGAGTATATTTTCGAAGGCATATTTTTCCATATTGATGTTTAAATTACGCCACAACTTTACTATAATATACTACTATTATTTAAATATTTTGGTTTTGACTATTTATTTATATTGATTCGTTTATACCAAATCACTTTAATTTTGATATGTCGATTTCCACTTTAATATTTTTCGGATTTTCGACTCCCTTGAGTGTTTCAATCATCGCTTTTATTGTGTTGCCGACGATCTTCGATACAAAAGGAACGGCAGGAATTATTTTACCATCAACAATTATTTTTATACCTTTCGCTAAGACACAATCACTCCACTTTGCCTCATCTTCCACAACCGCCTTTACAAAAGATTTACAATTGTATCCACAGTGTCCACAGTTTAGGTTCATTGTTGGAACTACTGCCTTTTCGTAAATAACATTTAAAATTTCTTCAATGTTGTAATTGTAGTCCTCAATTATAAGGGCAGTGTGGTCATCTATTAACTCGCTTCCTTCTTTATTTTTCAACATCACGATCTTTGGAATATTTAGTCGCTTTAATGCCTCTTTAAATCCTTCAATGATTACAAAATCAATGTCATAGTTTATTAAAAGCGATAATATTGTCTCTAAATCCATCCTGTCGGTGAAGAAAACCGTTCTCTCATCAGTCGCTAAGATTGTAACCTCTGCCCCAGCATTTGAGAGTCGATGTGTGTCGCTTCCTTCTTTATCTACCTCTACTCTATCACTGCTATGTTTTATCACTGCTATCTTTTTGTCAGAGTTCTTTAAAATATTTTCAATCAGTGTTGTTTTGCCTGAATCTTTGTAGCCAATGATACCAATTACTCTCATTATTATCACCATTTCTCATAAAAAAGATGTATCCTCAGAATATTTAAAGGTTGTGCATCCTCTTACATAATTAAAATAATTTTAATTTATTTAAAGTTTATTTAAGAAAATTTTAAACCAGTTGTGGTTTAACAATCGAAATCAATAGATTTGTATATATATTGATTAATAAACTGTTCCTTAAATAAATACCCACATAAAAAATCATAATATCCGAATGATTAATTTCAATATTAATAGTTTTTATCTTATATTTTTATTCTTAAAATTTTATTATTTATTAAATTCAGTAATTTATTTTATTTATTTTTTCATATCATTGATAGAAAATAAGATCGCTCCAAAAAACACAATAGAAAAATAAGATATTAACCGATAGAGTATAAGGACTGCGAAACTTTCACTATATCCTAAATTTTTTAATTTTAATATATATATTAATGCATAGTCCACAATTCCCAAACCTGAAGGAGTTAATGGAATCGCAGTTAGTAGAGAAGATGCAAGATCTGAAAAAATTCCAAAGATTATGCTCAATTTAAGGTTTAGTGCTAAAAATATAAAATAAATAGTCAATCCTTCAATTAGCCATCCGAGAAAAGATAAAGTCGTTATAATAGGTAATGTTTCCAATTTCACGGCTTTTAGACCCTTTTCAAAATTCATTAAAATTCCTTCTATCCTCCTATTTTTTAAATTTAATCTGCTATTTATTACTAAAAATCCAATAATAAACAAAATTAGTAAAAGTATGATAATAACTCCCCATTTTATTGAATATAAAATTTCATTTGGAATATTTGCCTCAAAAGATAAATAAGCAGAAATAAATAAAATCGAAATCATTGCCACAAGGTCAAAAATTCTCTCAATAAAGACAGTTCCAAATCCTAAAGATATTGATTTCTCTGTCTTCTTTTTTAGTAAATACCCTCTATAAACATCTCCCAACTTAGCAGGAACCAATGAATTTACAAACATTGAAAGATAATAGATCAAAAATGCATCTTTCAAATTCAGATCAATTTTTGCATTTTTTAAGAAGAGTTTCCAACGATAGCTTTTAATCACTATTGATAAATAGAACATTGCTATTGCAAGGAGATAATAAATAATATTCAAATTTTTTAAAATAATCAATACTTTATCAAGGTCGATTTTGGAGATAATGTATAATATTATGATAAAAGACAATACAAAGGAAGCAACTGTCCTTTTATTTAATATCTGCTTTTTTAAATCCATCCTAACCCCTCAAAAACATAATTATCGTTGGAAATATTAACACATTCATCATATTGGATAATTTTGAGTTGCTTTTTACTGCTAAAAGGCCAATACAAACAGCAGTTAGGTAGACAACAATATGATGTATTAAGTAGAGATTATAACTTCCAACAACCACTACAAGTGAGCAAAAAGCAATAAAAAACAGGGATAAAATTTTAAAGTTCACTTTTTGGATAAACAATAAAATATATTTCGATAGATTTAATAATATAATTACTGCTACTGTGGCAGTTATTAATATTGAAAAAATTGCAGTATTCATACTAAGATCCACGTTTAAAAGTTGTATTGCTCTTGCAACACCACTTCTCCCAATTCCAATAAAGATAACTGCTAATATAGAAAAAATCTCGTTGGATAAAATAATACTCCCCTGAGAAACGATAAAGTTTTTTAAATCCTTTTCTTTTAATATTTTACTTAAAATATAGTTCAACTGAGATCCGCTAATTCCTGGCAAAAATATTCTAAAAAATCCAAATATTGAAGCAAAAAGTGATGATTTTAAAAATTTTAAATCAAAATTTGGAAATGTTATTATCTGATTTTTTATTTTATAGGTTTTTAAGTTGTTTATTAACAGTGGAATTCCAAACATTCCAGTAAATATGGCTGTTAATGTTATGCTAAATGCTTCACTACAATACAAAACCGCAATTCCAAAAATTCCTGATAAGAATATAACTAAAATTTCCCAGATAGATTTTGCTGTAAAAATTTGATAGAGGATAAAAGCAATTAGAATAAAAGGAATAAATATCTTTATATGATGATAAAACACTTTTACATCAAAATGTAAAATTGAAATAACAAATAAACTAATAAGTATTGAAAAAACAACACCCAAATAACTTCCAAATCCAGCTAATACAATTGCCTCATATCCTCTTCCATTTAAAGTTAATTTGTGCATTGGTAGAGCAGAGACAGCGGTCTCATCATCTGGAACTCCTAAAAAAGCGGAAGGAATAAAATTTATAAAGTAGTGGGTAATAACCAATCCGATTAAAAATAGTATATAATTGTCCACCCCAAAATATGGTAAAATTAAAAAAGATAAAGCAACGATATTATTTGGATGAATACCAGGAAACAAACCAGTTATAGTTCCACATATTATTCCTAAGGATAGATAGGGGATCTTATATATAAAATTCACAATTTCACCGAAATTTAGTTTATGGGATAGTTATGAGTATTTTATTGTTTTTAACTATCTTAATGTTAATGTATTTAATAAATCCAATAAATAGTAGTGAGGAAAAAATTATTATGAGTCCTTTTCTCTCAGTATTTTATATCATTAGTTTTTCTTATATATTATCGTTTATAGGATTTCCAATGTATAAAATATATTATCTTTTTCCTTTAATTGCTATATTAATTTTAAAGATAATTGTGGAATTTACAAAAAATAAAAATAAAGAAATAATTTTTCGCTTGGGAGCTCTAAAAATTCAAAGAGTTAATTTAAAAATAAACCATATTTTGCTAATTTTGATTATAACTTGTGCGTTATGTTTCTCATTTTGAATCTATATATTTTATCACCATATTAAAATTAAAATAAAAAGTGATAATGTTTTTTATTACTGTTTTACTGATTTAAGTTTTTTTCTAAACTTTAATAAGTTAATAAAATTATCAATACCATCTTTTACGGGATCTAGTTTTTTCTTACCTATCCTTTTTCTATAAGTAATTGGAATTTCTAAAAATTTGAATCCCAAATATATGGCATATAACTTTATTTCTTGGGAAAATGGCATTCCTTCACTCATAATATCAAAATTCATTTTTTCAATAACCTCTCTTTTAAATATCCACATTCCGGATTGGGAATCTTTTATATTTACATTATAGATCATATTTATCAAAAAGGTTAAGACCTTGTTCCCGATATAATTTATAAAAGGCATTGAATTTTTTTCTAAATTTGCAAATCTATCCGTATTTATAAAATCAACATTATTTTTTTCAATAATTTGTAAAAATTTTGGAATATCCTCAAAAGGATAAGTTCCATCTGCATCTCCTGTAATTATTATATCTCCTCCTGCTTCTTTCAAACCTTTTTTATATGCGTTGCCATATCCTTTATTACGCTCAAATACAACTTTCGCTCCTAAGCTCTTAGCGATTTTTCCAGTACTATCCGAGGAATTATTGTCTACCACTATTATTTCGAAATCATACCCTTTAATTTTTTCTATAGTATTTTTTATTAATTCGAGAGTTTTTCCAATTGCTTTCTCCTCGTTATATGCAGGGATCACAATTGACACTTTTTTTATCTCATGGCTCATTTTAATTCACCTTAATCTTATACAACACTGCTAATGTCTTCCCATCTTTTGTATAATTCCAGACCTCAACCAAATATTTGTTTAAGTCGGGCTTCCATGGATTTGTAAAGTTATAGTAGTTTTGAGGAGATATTATAAGGAGATGGAACTTTCTAATATCTTTACTTCTACAAGAAGGATCGATCCAGAAATACATTGGAATGTATTTAACATCATATTCATTCAGATATTCCCTATTTTTTTCTGTATCATAAGTCATTAGTGGATCAAATATACCAACTATCCTTCCATATTTATCTATTTGGAACTCGGTATTTATCCAGTTATAATCCCAATACAAATATTTTATATGATATTTTTTTATTAGTTCCAATTTTTTCTTTGTGTCATTGCCGTATAGTATTACCGCAGCATCCATGTCTCGCTGAGGAAGGTTTATATATGGATCGTTCTGTTGAGCCCATCTGTCAACCATAACTTTTCTTCCACTTATCGCGTTTATTACAAAACTTAACTCTTTGGTTGAGAGTATAACATCGTTTACACTTGTATGAGTCAGAAGATAGTGTTGTAAAGATATATACATCTCAGGCATTGGCTCTTTTCCAACATTAGCCCATTTGTCATTTTCTATATAATTGATAAATGCATATGCAGAGTTTGCAAATAATATCACAAATACAATCCCAAACACGGCAATTTTTTTGTTCAGAGTTTCAGTTAGTTGTAAGTTTATTTTTAAATAGTTTAATCCAAATGTAGCGAATAATATTGTCGTTGCCCAGAGATAAAAGTAGGACATATAGTTCGGAATGAAGTTTATGTGAAATAGGGGTTCAGTTATGAAGTAGCTAAAAGTAGAGATAAGAGATCCAATAGCAAAGACCTTTAAAAATTCTTTTAAATCATTTTTCTCCAGTTTAAAATACCCATAAATTCCGATCCATAGTAACAGTGTTGTTATCGCTCCACCAATTGAACTAAAATTAAATAAATAACTTTTTATTGTGTTGAATAAAAACTTTATTTGCACGTCTAATCTTCCAAAATCCATAATATCCATGTGAAATCTGTCATAGGGTCTATGTAGGTGGTAAACAAATATCGGCTTATACCAATAGAGCATTAATACAGGAAATGCAACAATTCCAAAAACTACCCAATTTTTTATATTTTCTTTTAAATATTCCAAAATGTTATTTTTATTTTTATAAATCTCATAAATAACAAAAGTTGCTATTATCAAAGTCGCTCCAACAAACGCAATCATGTGTGATAATGTTAATAAACCATAGATCAATCCCAATAATGCGTAATATATGGATCTTCTCTCTTTGAATGAGAGATAAAGGAATAATATAAACAGTGGAATCATAACTTGATGAGTAAAGTTTGTATATTTCAATATTGGATAGACATTTATCCCATTCGCTAAGATAACCCCAATTAATGCAATCCAATCATCTTTAAATAGAACTCTAAATAGACAGAACCATATAACACTTGCTACAACAAATAACACTATTGAAAAATATAGCATTCCTTTCATTGTATCTAAATTAAATAGATCACAAAACTTAGCACAGAGGTAACCATAAACTGGAAGATAGCCAGGAACTCCTCCAAGCATTGAAGAACTATCTAATGGATTTCCACCATCTCTTATGTGCCATATTTCTCCCATTTGGTAGTAGTAATCTCCTCCATAAAGTGGAGATGGAAGAGATTTGAAGTCGGAGATTCCACTATATTGAATAAATGCACCAAGAATTATATATATTGCAAGCAGTAATAAGGGTAATCTATAATCTAATTTCATAATTTCCCTCTCATTTTTAGTTTTTTGTATTTCCCTTAGTTTCCTATTAATCGTGTAATCTTATATTTTGTTATTTATTCATTTGTTAAAATTTTAGTGCATTCTATAAATATCTTTTGCGTTATCTTTCTTTTATTCAAAATATAAAAATATATAATATAATGATTATATAATACAATCATTTATAATTAATATAAATATTAGGTTATTGAATATCAATTAGGTTGTTTTTTACCCTCTATTTTTCGTTAATTTATCAAACGCGTAAATTTTAAAAACTATTTCAAAAAACATTTAAGTAATTTTAAAAACATTTAAAACCTTTTGTGGTGATGATCATGTTATTTGTCCAAAAAATAATAACAAAAAATAGAGAAGAGTTCGTAGATATAACTGAGGTTGTGATCTCCGCAATTTCAAAATCAGGAGTCAAAAGTGGAATAGCGGTTATCTACACTCCTCACACAACTGCGGGAATAACCATCAACGAAAATGCAGATCCTTCGGTAAAATATGATATGATTAAATTCTTATCATCAAAAATTCCAAGAAATTGGGATTTTACGCACTTAGAGGGAAATTCCGATGCACATATAAAAAGTTCACTAATTGGCTGTTCAGAAACAGTTATTATTGAAGATGGAAAACCTTTATTAGGCACTTGGCAGGGCATATTCTTTGCAGAATTTGACGGTCCAAGAAATAGAACTATTTATATAAAAATTTTGGAAGATAAGTAATATGTAATTAATAAACAGTTAATAATTAGCGTCTCTACATTAACACTTTTGTAATTTTTATGATATTATGTATTGCAATATTTAAAATAATAAAATAAAGAGAAATTGTGGTATAATGAATGAGTTTATTCTTGATAGATTAAAGAAGTTTACTATTGAAGATTTGATGAGGTGTATTTTAGGATTACAAGAAATTGAAATAAGGATATATTTCGACCTACTGGAAAATGGAGAAGGTAGTGTGTTAGATGTTGCTGAGAGAGTTAATAGGGATAGAACCACTGTTCAAAAAGCTTTGAGGAGTTTAATGAACTGTGGATTAGTAAACAGAAAAAAAATAACTGAGACAGTTGGTTATAAATATATATATAGTGCGGTTGAGTTAGATAAAGTAGGAGAGATTATGGAAGAACTGCTGGATGAGTGGTATAGTAATGTTAAAAAATGGTTAAATTATTTCAAAGAGAATAGGTGCAATAATAGTCAAATATGAAGCGTTATATTGTTATTGGAATAAAATTACACTTAATACATAAAAAATTACAATAATACTATGGGAATGTTAACGTTAAAATAATATCAAAATAATATAAAAATACAAAAATTAGTTGCAAATTGAACACCTTAAAAATCGGAAAATTTATAATATGAACAATTCGTGGTGAGGATTATGAAAGTAATTGGAATAAGCGGAAGTCCAAGACCAGAAGGAAATACCACCTTACTCGTCAAGGAAGCTCTAAAAGTAATTGAAAATGAAGGAATTGATGTTGAGTTCATCTCCCTCGCAAATAAAGAACTAAATCCATGTATCGGATGTAATCTATGTAAAGAAGAAGGAAAATGTCCAATAATCGATGATGTTGAAGAAATATTGGAAAAAATGAAAGAAGCAGATGGAATCATATTAGGATCCCCCGTTTACTTTGGGGGTGTCTCCGCTCAGTTAAAAATGCTAATGGATAGATCAAGACCTTTAAGGATCGGATTCCAACTAAAAAATAAAGTTGGTGGAGCAATAGCAGTCGGAGCCAGTAGAAATGGAGGTCAAGAAACAACTATTCAACAGATACATAACTTTTTCTTAATACATGCAAGTATAGTTGTTGGAGACAGCGATCCAACAGCTCACTATGGAGGAACTGGCGTTGGAAAGTCCCCAGAGGACTGTAAAAACGATACAATTGGATTAGAAACTGCAAGAAATTTAGGTAAAAAGGTTGCTGAGGTTGTGAAGTTGATCAATAAAAAATAATGAAAATAAAATATAAAAATATATTGGTAGAAAAATCTCAACTTTTTGTTTTATCTTATTTGCCACATTTATAGTGTTTATTTTATGAATATAATATTACCTTTATCAGAATTAATTAATTCTAATTTTTGATAATTTCACTTTTTAATTACAACAGAGGTAAACTATTGAAAAGATAGATAATAAAAAAGAAAAAACATAAAAAAGTTTTGCGAGGGAAAGTATGATAAATGCTAAAACAAAAGTTGTAGGGTTGATAGGTCATCCGGTTGAACATTCTTTCTCTCCAATAATGCATAATACTGCTTTTAAAGACAAAAAACTAAATTATGTTTATGTTGCGTTTGATGTTCTTCCCGAGCACTTAGGAGATGCAATAAAAGGAGCCAAATCTCTTGGAATTGTTGGATTTAATATAACAATTCCGCATAAGATTGAAGTTATGAAATATTTAGATGAAATTGATAAAGATGCAAAATTAATCGGAGCAGTAAATACAGTAAAGATAGATAATGGTAAAGCAATTGGATATAATACTGATGGTATAGGAGCAAGAAGGGCACTTGAGGAAGAGATCGGAGAGGTTAAAGGAAAAAATATTGTAGTTTATGGTGCAGGAGGGGCTGGAAGAGCCGTGGCGTTTGAATTAGCAAAAAACAACAGGATAATAATCGCAAACAGAACCATAGAAAAAGCTAAAAATTTAGCAAAGGAAATTGCAGAAAAATTAAATAAAAAATTTGGTGAGGAGGTAAAATTTAGCGACTTAAATGTAGATCTGAGTGATGTTGATATAGTTATTAACGCTACACCAATAGGGATGTATCCAAATGTGGATGTTGAACCAATAGTTAAAGCAGATAAGTTAAGAGAGGATATGGTAGTTATGGATCTGGTATATAACCCTTTAGAGACCGTTTTATTAAAAGAAGCAAAAAAAGCAAATGCAAAGGCCATAAACGGGTTGGGAATGCTAATTCATCAAGGTGCAGTAGCTTTTAAGATATGGACGGGAGTGGAGCCAAATGTTGAGGTTATGAGAAACGCTATAAAAGAGTTTTTAAGATTGTGCTAAGAGGATCTTATTTATAAATTTAAATAATTTTGAATAATATCTATTTAATTTTTGTATATTGATTTGCAGAGTGAAATAATGTTTAAACCAAAGAAAAAATTAGGGCAGTGTTTTTTAATAGACAAAAATTTTGTTAATAAGGCAGTGGAATCCGCAAATTTAACAAAGGATGATATTGTCTTAGAGATTGGCTTAGGAAAAGGAATTTTAACAGAGGAGTTAGCTAAACATGCTAAAAAGGTTTATGTTATTGAGATAGATAAGAGTTTAGAGTCCTATGCTAACAAATTAAAAGAAAACTATAACAATATAGAAATTATCTGGAATGATGCATTGAAAGTTGATTTAAACACGTTAGATTTCAATAAGGTTATTGCTAATCTTCCATATCAAATATCTTCTCCTATAACTTTTAAACTAATAAAAAAGGGCTTTGATTTGGCTGTTTTGATGTATCAGTATGAGTTTGCTAAGAGAATGGTAGCTAAGGAAGGAACGAAGGATTATGGAAGGTTAAGTGTGGCGGTGCAATCAAGAGCAGATGTTGAATTTATAACAAAAGTCCCCCCAACTGCTTTTCATCCAAAACCAAAGATTCACTCTGCCCTTATAAAAATAAAACTCAATAAGAATAAATATCAAATAGAAAATGAAATCTTCTTCGATAATTTTTTAAGGGCTGTATTTCAACATAGGAATAAATCTGTTAGAAAGGCACTGATCGATTCTTCGAAAGAACTTGGCTATTCAAAGGAAGAGATGAAAAAGATATTAATAAAATTTTCTGAAAAAGAAAAAATTGGTTCTTTAATTGAAAATAAAGTTTTTAAACTATCTGTTGGAGAGTTTGTATTTCTGTCAAATGAACTCTACCGATTTCTGCATTTACATGATGATAAATGATAAGTAGAGAATAAAAAAATAAAATGAGAGATGCTTTCTATGAAAAAGAAAAAATTAAAAGTTGTGGTCGGAGGAACGTTTGATATACTGCATAGAGGGCATAAGGAGTTGTTAAAGTTTTCATCATCATTAGGAAAGCTCACTGTTGGAATAACAAGCGATGAATTTGCAAAAAAATATAAAAAACATCAAATAAACGATCTAAAAACAAGGATAAGCAATTTAAAAAAGTTTTTAGATGAGGTCAATGCAGATTATGAAATAAAAATAATAGATAATGCATATGGTGATGCCGTAGAGGAGGATTATGATATTATAGTTGTTACAGAAGAGACAGTAAAAAATGCAGAAAAAATAAATAAATTAAGGATAAAAAAAGGTTTAAAACCAATTGATATAGTAGTATTCAATAGGGTGTTGGCAAAAAATGGAAAACCAATTTCAACTACGAGAATAAGGTCGGGAGAGATTGATGAAGAAGGAAATTTAAAGAGAACGTTAAGTGGTTAGTATGGATGTGGTTTTGATCGTTTTAGTTTTGATTCTAACTGGATATATTTTAAAAATTTTTAATATTTTAAAAGAAGAGGATGCAAAAATCTTAAATAATATCGTTATCTACGCAACTATGCCTTCAACTATCTTTTTAACAATTTTAAAGAACGTTGCTCCTTCACAAATATTTGAATTTTTAAAATTACCGATTATAATTTTTGTCTGCTGTTTTATTGTAGGAATCTTGGCATTTATAACTGGAAAATACATTTTTAAATTAGAAAACAATAAACTCGGATCTTTGATATTGGTGTCTATGCTTGGAAATACTGGTTTTTTAGGTTATCCTGTGATCTTAGGAATGTTTGGCTATACTGGCTTAGCAAGAGCAATATTTTGCGATTTAGGAGGGGTTTTTGCAACCATGTTATTGGGAACCTATATTGGGATAAAATTTGGAAAAGGAAAGGGAAAAAACGTATTAAAAGAGATGATAAAGTTCCCTCCACTTATAACTGGAATATCTACTGTAATATTAGTATTTCTTGGATTTAAATTGAGTTATCTCCCAAATTTCATATTAAAATCATTAAATTATTTATCATCTGCAACAGTTCCTCTTATTATGATGTCCCTTGGACTATCTTTATCCCCAAGAGCATTAAAATTCGGAGTTTTTTGGGGTATTGTGGCTTCAATATTCCGTTTTCTTGTTTCTCCAAGTATTGCGTTTACACTTTCAAACATACTTAATGTGTATGGATTAGACAGAAACGTTGTTTTAGTTGAGAGTTCAATGCCCTCAGCCATGATGACTCTTGTTTTAGGGACGCTCTATGAGTTGGATATTAAAATGATCGCCTCTTCCATATTCATTACAACAGTGCTTTCGTTTATTGTTATTGCAGTGTGGAACTACATCTATCTCTGATCTTTTAAAATGTCTATTTTAATCTTTTCATAAACTTTTTCACTGAGCCATTCTCTACTTATATACTTATCATAAACTGGAAGTCGCATCTTCAACTCTAAACCCAACTCCTCAGTCCATCTTCTCAATTCTTCAACTTCTGGCCACTCTGCCTCTGGATTTACATAGTCCTTTGTTAGTGGAGAAATCCCTCCCCAATCATCAACTCCTGCCAATAAAAATAACTGTCCCGTTTCCCTATTTAAGTTTGGAGGAATTTGAATGGAAATATCATCAAGTATAAGTTTTGCCAAAATAATGACCTTTAACATCTTTACAGGAGATGGTTCCTTAAAATTTTCCATTGGAATGCCTTTCTTAGCCCTAAAATTCTGAATTATCACTTCTTGGATATGGCCATACTTTTTATATATTTTTCTTATCGCAAATAACGACTCAACGATCTCCTCATTTGTCTCCCCTATTCCAATCAACAATCCAGTTGTGAAAGGGATCTTTAACTTCCCTGCATTTTCTATCATCTCTATTCTTAATCTTGGATCTTTTCCTGGACTGTATTTGTGAGCTATTGTATTCATCAACCTCTCCGAAACATTTTCTAACATTAAACCCATAGACGCGTTAACCTCTTTTAACATCTTTAACTCTTCATAACTTAAAATTCCACAATTCGTATGTGGTAATAGGGAGGAGTTATTTAACGTCCAATCCTCTAAGTAGTATAGATACTCTAAAATGTTATCAAAACCCATAGATCTTAATTGTTCTTTAA
This sequence comes from Methanocaldococcus vulcanius M7, assembly GCF_000024625.1. NCBI lineage: Archaea > Methanobacteriati > Methanobacteriota > Methanococci > Methanococcales > Methanocaldococcaceae > Methanocaldococcus > Methanocaldococcus vulcanius. The sequence goes on along the minus strand of NC_013407.1, from coordinate 190,379 downwards.
TTTTTTCGTTTTCATCCACATTTTCTCCAAATGTAAATAACGCTTCCCTACATCCAAGTTTATCTCCTCTCAAAATGATCTCTTTAACCTCAGATGGTTTCATCAATTTTGGTTTATCCTCTCTAAAAATACAATAGCCACACTTATTTCTACACCATTTTGAAAGAGGAATAAATACATTTTTTGAATAGGTTATGCATCTCCTTCTATCTTTTTCATGTGTTCCTTTTTTGCTTATTTTAGACAACATATCCAAGATATTCTCAGTTGATGATGAGTTTAGAAAATCTACCGCTTCTTTTTTAGTTATCATACTCTCACCCTAAAAAATATTCAAAAACCTTTAACACAAAGAATATATAGAAAGGAAAATATAAAATAAATGTTGAAGAAACGTTAGAAACATTTATCGATCGAAACACAATTTGAGGTATAACTAACTGTCAAAAACAGATGATCAAAACATTTGCAATTATAAAATAAATATTAAAATAAAAATAATAAAAACACTTATTTATCGGTGAAAAAATGGTAGGACAACAACAAGAACAACAGGTTAGGGTAAGAATTCCAAGAAAAGATGAAAATGAGATTTTAGGAATAATAGAGCAAATGTTAGGAGCAAGTAGGGTTAGAGTTAGATGTTTAGATGGAAAAACAAGAATGGGCAGAATTCCAGGAAGGTTGAAAAATAGGATCTGGATAAGAGAAGGAGATGTCGTTATTGTAAAGCCATGGGATGTGCAAGGAGACCAGAAGTGCGATATTATTTGGAGATACACGAAAACACAAGTTGAATGGCTCAAAAGAAAAGGATTCTTAAATGATATACTTTAAGGCCTTTTAATAAGGTCTTTTAAGATCTTTAAATATCTGTTAATATTTAATTATAAATATAATTTTTAATATAATAATTTTAAGTATGAATTACAATATATTACAATATATTTGAATGATTACTTAATGTCAGTTAATTGGTTAATTATTTAGTTAATATTTGTCGTCATAATATTAAATATGCCTAATTAGGCATATAAAAATATTAAATTAAATTTTTAAATTTTCATGTTATTTTAAAGTAATAGGTCGTAAACAAAAATCCAGTAAAATTAAAATCTGGGTGATTGTCATAGCTAAATCATCTAATAATGAATTTTACGAATTGATCAGCGAGGAAGAAGAGATAAAACTTGACAAACAGTATCAAAAAGAAATTTTGGAAAAAGAAAAAAAATTTTTAGAGGAATTGAAAACAGCTAATGAGGTTTTTGATAAAAGAACATTGATGAACTTGTTTAGATTACTTGTAGGAAAGCATATAACTGAATTTGTAGGAATAGTTAACTCTGGGAAAGAAGCAGTTGTTTTTAAAGCAAGAAAAGGAAAATTTTACAGAGCAGTTAAAGTTTACAGAGTTGCTACATGTGATTTCAAAACAATGAGCAAGTATATACAAGGAGACCCAAGATTCCATTTAAGAAAGAGCAGTAGAAGACAGATCATCCACGCGTGGGTTGAAAAAGAATTTAGAAATCTAAAAAGAGCGTCTGAGATAATAAACGCTCCAAAGGCAAGATTAAGAAGAGAAAATATATTAGTTATGGATTTTGTGGGGCATAGAGGAGTTCCTGCTCCAAAACTTAAAGATGTGCAGAATTTAGATTGGGAAAAATGCTTTAAAACAATTAAAGAAAGTATGAAAAAACTCTACGAAGAAGGAGAGCTGATCCATGGAGATTTAAGCGAATATAATATATTAATTAAAGACAACGAGCCGATCTTTATAGATTTTTCTCAAAGTGTTATAACTCAACATCCTCTATCCCAACCGCTACTAATTAGGGACTGTATAAATGTGTGTAATTTCTTTAAAAGAAAGAAAGTTAATTGCAATTATAAAAATTTATACACCTATATAACCGGAAAAGACATAAATCCAATAGATGAGGCAATGATTAAACAACTATAATTTAAAATCTTTAAATTAACATTAAAATCCAGAAATCAAATTAAAAATTAAAATTAAAATTTAAATAATCTCCTTAAATCTTAAATTTATATTGACATATATTAAAAATTAAATCTTCGGTGATAATTATGGTCTTTGGAAACGTTGGACAGGACAAAAATATAGAGATTTTAAAAATTCCAAAAGATAGAATAGGAGTTCTAATTGGTAAAAAAGGAAGTGTTAAAAAAGCTATTGAGGAAGAGTTAGGTGTTAAATTGGAAATTGACGAAGATGGAACTGTAACCATATATGGAACAGATAAGCAGAAAGACCAACTGGCAGTTTGGAAAGCGAAGGATATAGTTAGAGCTATTGGAAGGGGATTTAATCCAGAAATCGCTTTAAGATTAGTTAGCGATGATTATGTTTTAGAAATTATAGACATTGAGGACTATGCGAGCTCTGAAAATAGTTTAAGAAGATTAAAAGGGAGAGTTATCGGTAAAGAGGGAAAATCAAGAAGGTATATTGAAGGTTTAACCGGAGCAAATGTTTCGGTTTATGGAAAAACCGTCGCAATAGTTGGGGAGCATGAACCGGTTCAAGTGGCCAAAGAAGCGGTAGAAATGCTTCTAAGAGGGGCTTCTCATGCAAAAACATACAAATTCTTAGAAAGAGAGCGACAAAAAATTAAAAGAGCCAATTTTGAGCTTTGGAAGAAAAAGAATGAAGTTGATGAGTTATATGAGAAGATGAACCCAAATTATGATGATATGGAAAATGAAGAAGAAAATTAAGTTTTAGGGTGATAAAATGCATTTAGTTGGTGTTTTAGAAGTTGCAAAAGACATATTAAAGGCAAATAAAAGATTGGCAGATAAAAACAGAAAACTTTTAAATAAACATGGAGTAGTTGCCTTCGACTTTATGGGAGCTATCGGTAGCGGAAAAACCTTGTTGATTGAAAAATTAATCGATAACTTAAAAGATAAGTATAAAATTGCCTGCATTGCTGGAGATGTTATAGCAAAGTTTGATGCTGAGAGAATGGAAAAACATGGGGCAAAAGTGATTCCCCTAAACACTGGAAAAGAATGCCACTTAGATGCTCACTTAGTAGGGCATGCGTTAGAGGATCTAAATTTGGATGAAATAGATCTTTTATTCATTGAGAATGTTGGGAATTTAATCTGTCCTGCTGATTTTGACTTAGGAACTCATAAAAGAATTGTTGTAGTTTCAACAACCGAGGGGGATGATACAATAGAAAAACATCCTGAAATAATGAGAACGGCAGATCTAATTATCATAAATAAAGTTGATCTGGCTGAGGCAGTTGGAGCTGATGTAAATAAAATGAAAGAAGATGCTAAAAAGATAAATCCTAATGCAAAGGTTGTTTTACTAAGTTTAAAAACGATGGAGGGATTTGATGAGGTCTTGGACTTTATTGAAAAGAGCATTAAAGAAGCATCACAACCCCAATAACTCCAAGTATTGCACTTAAAACTGATCTTAAATGCTTTGGTTCAATAACTTGGCTTATTTTTATTCCTAACTTTGAGGAATAGAGGATAGGAACCGCTATTATCAAAGCTATTGGAACAGAAACATATCCAATATTATATATATACTCATTCGTATTTGCAGTTAAATAGGAGATGAGCCCTCCAAGGGATGTTATAGGAACTGCACTTATTGATATTAAAGTGGCTCTTTTTATTGGATACTTGATTAATGTTAATAAAGGAATTATCACAATACCTCCACCAATACCAAAAAGCCCAGATAAGAACCCTGCTACAACTCCACAAAAAATAAAATGAACTATTTTTTCTTCTCTCTCTTTAATTTTATCAATATGTTGGGATTTTGCTAAATATATCGAGTTTACTATTAAAAAAACCCCAAATATCTTTTTTAAAATATTAGATGCAATAAAATGAACAACTAACATACCACTTAAATATGAAAATATCAAACTTGTTAATCCAACGATTAAAGATGCTTTCCAATTTATATTTCTAATTCTCGAATGCCTGAATATTGATATTATAGAATTTATAAAAACTACTAACAAAGATGTTCCAACTGCGAACTTTATACCATCAGGAATTCCAAAATAATCAAAGATAAATGTTAAAACAGGAGCTACTAAAAAACCTCCACCAATTCCAAGCAAGCTTCCAAAAATTCCTATAATAAATCCTATTATCACTAAAATCGGAACAAATAATAAAAAATTCATCAAGTCCACCAAATAGTTTATCATAATCTAAGCAACTCTCTGATGTGGTGATCAATATTTACGAAAATATTTATTAAACATATTATTAAACGTTTGTTCTACTGTTTTTAGTTATTTTTGATTTAATTTAATAAAATTTAATGAAAATTAATAATTAAAATTAATAACCTTGGGTATTACATACCCTATATTAAACTCCCATAACCGTTCTAAACAGATCTCTAAGTCCCGGAGCTAATCCAAGTGCCATTATACAAAGTTTTATAATATTTCTAATATTTTCATCCTCCACTTCTCTATTTAGAATATAGAGTGCTAAAAGTATAACCAAAATCTTAAAGGGAATAAACGCATAAACACCAAAGTGCTCCATTAAAAACCTTGGAATAGGGTGTTGTTCCCAATAGCCATATATTCCAATTCCCACTGTTGTAGAGGAAGCATCGATTAACTGACCAATAATAACATAGTGATCTATTTTTGAACTTAAAATATTTAGATTGAGTTTTTCATCTAAAAACCTAATAACAAAATACACACCCCCAACCAAAATTCCAACATACAATAACGCTTCTGGATGATGTATGTGTTTAAAGAATATGCTTAAAAAATAAAGTAGAGGGATTGCTCCGATTATTGCAGAAACTTTGTAGTAGTTTTCTTTGAATATTATTGCAGATGTTAAAATAGTCAATATAAAAAATCCTCCAATTAGAAATATTATTCCTGGAGTTATGGTTAGAAAACTTCTTTCAATATATCCAAGATCAACTAATGCTCTTATCAATGCAATTAAAACCGAAAACACAATTCCAGGAATTGCAAATTTTTCATCTATTTTTATATTCAATTTTCTTAGCGCTTTATAAAATAAGTATAAAAAAACAGCTAAGATAGTTCCATAAGTGATTTCCTGAATAATATTATACCCAGTCCCCAATTTGGCGGGTTCAATGTAGTATTTATATATGAATTCATAAATCACATCCTTTATTTCTTGTATCATTTTTTCCCTCGGTTAATTGATAAACCAATGTAGTCCACAAATATGATATTGATGTGGATATGCTTAATTTTAAATTTTAATTTTATCTTATTTCAACCTTTAATTGTCTCTTTTATATACTCATCTTATATTCGTATGTTAAAGTGAGATGATAAACACTTTTGTTAACAATCCTCCAAACATTACCGCGAACTCATCCATTATGTTAAAGTTTTGTCTTACAACCGCCTCTCTAAATAGTTTATCTTCAGCAGTTATAACAACCATTCGCGATGAATCATGCATTATCTTCTTTGCAGACAGCAGAAATTTTTCATACAGTTTTTTAACTCCTCTTTTACTACCCATCCTTATCCCATACGGTGGATTTGCAATAATAACATCAATATCTTTAAAGTTCTCCTCCATTTTTGTAGCATCTCCGATAGATAAACTAATAGTATCAAAAACTCCTGCACTTCTCGCGTTTTCAACTGCTCCTAAAATATATTTCTCATTTTTATCAATTCCGTATATACTATACAACTCCTCATTTTCTAAAATACTCTTTTTTATTTCTTCTAAAAGGCCATATCCAAATATATTTACAAACTTAAATCCATATTTTTTCTCCCTAAACTTGCCTGGAGGAATATTTCTTTTAATTAAAGCCCCCTCTATTGGAATAGTTCCAGATCCGCACATGGGGTCAAGCAAGGTTTCTTCATCCTTCCAATCACTTAAATAGATTAAAGATGATGCAATAGTTGCATTTAGATGAGCAGGATGATTAAAAACCCTGTATCCTCTTTTGTCAAGAGCAATATCTCCGGTAGTGTCTAATCCAACAATAACTTCATCAAATATAACTTCCACTCTAACAATTATATCGGGCTCATTTAAGTTAACTTTCAATCTAACATTTTTATCTCGCTTATAGGAGTTTATTAATGCTTCACCAGCCACTCTTCCAATATCAATGGATGTGAAATTATGAGTGCCAACTCTTAAAGGCCTAATAGCAAAGGCCTGATCCTCTTTTATCCACTCAGACCAATCAATACTATAAACCCTCTCATATATATCCTCTAATGAAATGTTAGGAATTTCTTCTCTATGTAGTAAGATATTCAACCTTTCAATAGTTCTTGATAAGTAATTAATTTTAGGAATTACTTCTAAATCTCCTTTAAAAAATATTCTACCTTTATTATTTCTTATCTCTCTAATTTTTCCTCCCAAAGTTTCTATTTCCCGTTGAGATACCTTTTCAAGCCCTGGAGACAACGTTGAATAGTAATCCATAAAAATCCCTCAATATAATTCTTAATATTTTTAGCATAACAACATTTTAAAAACATTTTAATATAAGGTGTTATTAAATTAGTTATTAAATTAAAATTATGATTTAAAATAATTAATAAAGATTAGATAGAGTAAAATAGTTAAATAGTTGTGTGGGTGATCATTAATGGAGATAATTCATTATATGGTTATAATAATGGCACTACTATCAAGTTTAGCTTCTCTACTTCAAAAAGATCTGATTAAATGCATCATACTATCAGGTTTTGCAGGTTTATGTATGGCATATCTTTATTATGCACTATTAGCCCCTGATGTTGCGTTAACAGAAGCAATACTTGGAGGGGCAGTTTTACCAGCACTATTCGCATTTACTGTTAGAAGAACTCAGAGGATAGATGAATAATTACTTTTACCTTTTGATATTAATCATTCTCTTTTCCTTTTATCTTCCTCATATCTCTTGAGAGGTATTAAACATTAAATATTACAAAATTATAAAATCACATTGCCATAATTATAAAAATCATCTTATATGTCTTATAAAACTTTATAAAATCTATTTTAGATTATTATTGTTAACAGAGAATAACAAGTCAAAATATTTAAAAGATTAATATTTAATTTTTAACTTAGGAGGTAATAAGATGATGACTTTTGAAATAAAACACAGAGATGCAATGGGAAGAATAGGGATTTTAAACATAAATGGGAAAAAAATAGAAACACCAACAATAATGCCAGTAGTTCATCCTAATCCAAAAAAACAAACTGTTCCAATGGATCTAATAAAAAAATTGGCAGATGTTGTAATAACAAACTCATATATAACCTATAAAACCCCTAATTTAAAAGAGATTGCTGAGAAAGAGGGAATTCATAAATTAATTGGATTTGACAAGGTTGTAGTAACGGATAGTGGTTCGTTCCAACTTGGAGTTTACGGCGATATAGATATAGATCCCTTAGAGATCATTGAATTTCAAGAAAAAATTGGCGTAGACGTTGGAACGATTTTAGATATTCCAACACCGCCAGACGTAGATAGAGAAAAAGCCGAAAAAGACCTTGAAGAAACAATAAACCGAGCCAAACGTTCAATGAACTTAAAAGAAGAAAAGAATTTTAAACTGCTATTAAATGGAACTATTCAAGGATCCACTTATCTGGATCTTAGACAGAAATCAGCAAGAGAGATGGCAAAATTAAACTTTGACATCTATCCGATTGGGGCTGTTGTTCCCCTTATGGAGCAGTATCGATACAAGGATGTTGTTGAGATAATTATAAACTCCAAAATGAACCTCCCAACAAACAAGCCAGTTCATCTCTTTGGGTGTGGACATCCCATGTTCTTTGCTTTGGCCGTTGCCTTGGGCTGTGATCTGTTTGACTCAGCTGCCTATGCTTTATATGCAAAGGATGACAGATACTTAACAGAAAGAGGAACCTTGCATTTATCTGAGTTAAAAGATTTAAAGACATTTCCTTGTTCATGCCCAGTATGTTCAAGATATACACCAAAAGAACTGGCAAGTTTAGATAAAAAAGATAGAGAAAAATTACTGGCTGAGCATAACCTATACATCACATTTGAAGAGATCAGTAGGATAAAACATGCCATAAAAGAAGGTAGTTTGTGGGAATTGGTGGAAGAGAGAGTTAGATGCCATCCCAAACTTTTAGAAGGATACCGAATTGTGGAAAAATACCTCCCATATATTGAAAAATTCGATCCAATATCTAAAAAAACCGCATTTTTTTATAGTGGAATAGAATCCATGTTCAGACCAGAGGTTTTCAGACATAAAAAAAGATTAAAAAGAATAAAATACGAAAAGGTCTATATAACAAACGTATCAAACACAATACAAAAGCCATATCATGAAAATTTAAATGTTTTAGAGACAGATGTTGATATTTTAATAAAAGATCCTGTTTTTGGATTCATTCCTTACTATATTGACACTGTCTATCCTCTATCTCAAAATGAAGTTCCAGAACTATATGAATATGAAAAAGAAGTAAATAAAAAATTTCAAAATGAATTTATTCAATGGTTAAAAAGGAAAATTGGAGAAGACAACATTTTAGACATTTTAACTTATAACTACTATATAAACTACTTCTCTAAAAAGAGAAAAATAGATCCCGATAGTTTAAGGGTAAGAAAAATGCTACAATATCAATACGGATATGATGTGTTAGAAGATGAAGACGTTAAAGTAGTTAGAAGTAAAAACACAGGAAGATTGAGGCAAGTATTGGATAAAAATGGAGATCTATTATTTTCAATTAGAAGTAATGATAACATTTTAATTCCATCTGAAAAAGGTGCTAAACTGCTATGGGAAAGGATCCCATTTCCAAAGTATAGAGTTGTAGTTGATAGAGAAGTTGAGAACTTTGCAAAAGAGGGAAGAAATGTATTTGCAAAGTTTGTCATAGATTGTGATGAGGAGTTAAGACCTTATGAGGAGGTCTTAGTTGTCAATGAGGATGATGAACTCTTAGCATACGGAACTACACTGTTAAATGGGATCGAATTAATGGAATTTAATTATGGACTGGCTGTTAAAGTGAGAGGAGGAATAGGAAAGGATATGAAGTCCGATTAATAGACATATAACCACATTAATAATGTTATAATATAAGAATTATTAACTTATTAATATTAATTATTAAATGGAATACATCTGAACTATAAGGAAATATCAATATAAAAATAAAATTAAAATTAAAAACCTTCTAACAGCATTTCAAACTTACGATAGAGATTTATTTAACTTAATATCTATGCAATATACAAAAGAACTTACCAACAACCCTATTCCTAATCCAATTAAACAACCTGCAACTGGTTTTCCAAAGATCATTCCAATACCAAGTCCTAAAATGGTAAATCCACTAATTATTCGTCTTTTAATTTTCTTTATTAAATGACCTCCATCGTTCATTTTCTCCCTCAAAAAGCGAACGTAATTATATAACGTTATGTAAAGATTTTAGTGGATTGTTCGATACTACCTCATATATCTTATGATTATAATTTTATTATTTTATTATAAAATTAAATTCTAAATAATTTTAATAATATTTAGTTTATTTATTTTTCATTATTATTTTAAATTGTTAGAATTATAAATAATCAATAATTGTAAATGAGGGAAATGATGACTGTTGAAGTTTTAAGATTAGGACATAGAGGAGAAAGAGATAAAAGAATATCCACTCACGTGGCTTTAACTGCGAGAGCACTTGGGGCAGATAAGATCATATTTACAACCGAAGATGAGCACGTTAAAAATAGTGTGGAAAAAATTGTTAATAATTGGGGAGGAAATTTTGAATTTTCTGTTGAGAAAAAATGGAGGCAGTATGTAAAAAATTTTAAGGAGAGAGGTGTAGTAGTGCATTTAACAATGTATGGTGCAAATGTAAACGAATCAATAAATGAAATAAAAGATGAATTAAAGAATGGAAAGGACATTTTGGTTGTTATTGGAGCTGAAAAAGTTCCAAAAGATATTTATGAACTCGCGGATTATAACATATCAATAGGAAACCAGCCACACTCAGAAGTTGCAGCGTTGGCAATATTTTTGGATCGACTATTTGAGGGAAAAACACTATATAGGGACTTTAAAGATGCAAAAATAAAAATAGTTCCTTCAAATGACAAAAAAACAGTGATAATAAACAAATAATAACAAATTGATAAAACACGAAAAGAATTATTAGAAACGAAAACGTAAAATATTACAAAAATTAAAACTATAAAAATAAATTAAACGAGAGGATATATATGGAAATTATTCTACCGACAATAAAGCCCACTAATTTAGAAAATATTTTAATAAAAAGAAGGTCTATTCGAAGATATTCCCCATCTCCCTTAACAGTAGAAGAACTCTCACATATCCTATTTTCTGCCTATGGGATAACTAACGAGTTGGGTTTTAGAACCGTTCCCTCCGCAGGAGCGACGTATCCCTTAGAGATATATGTTAGTGTTAAAGATGTTATAGATATTGAAAGTGGAGTTTATAAATATAATCCTGAAAGGCATTCAATAATAAAAATTCTTGAAGAAGAAATAGGTTATGAACTTGCTCTCTATTCATTAAATCAGATGTTCATTGCGGAAGCTCCGATAGTTTTAATAATAACCGCAGAATATCAAAGAACCACGGGCGTTTATGGAGAAAGAGGCGTTAGGTATGTCCATATGGAAGTAGGGCATGTTGCTCAGAATATCTACCTAACTGCAACATCACTGGGTCTTGGAACTGTTTCAGTAGGGGCCTTTTTAGATGAAGAAATTAAAAATTTACTAAATATTAAAGAAGATCCTCTGTTAATAATGCCTATTGGAAGAAGAGAGGTGGTATAAGATGATAGATACCCACATACATTCTGATACAAGAGGACTTGAAGACCTCGAGTTAATGGCAATGTGTTTAGATGGAGTTATAACATTAGCCCATGACCCTTATGAAATGAAGAGTTTAGAGGTCTGGGAATCGCACGTTGAAAAACTTTTAAAATCAGAAGTAGATAGGGCTAACAAGGTGGGATTAAATCTATTTATCTGCGTAGGGGTTCATCCAAGAGCAATTCCACCAGATCTCGATGAGGCAATTTTAAAAATAAAGGAATATATAACCCACAATAAGGTTGTTGGAATTGGGGAGATTGGCTTAGAAAAAGCAACAAAAGAAGAAAAAAATGCATTTATTAAGCAGTTAACCTTAGCTGAGGAGTTGAATTTGCCAGTTGTGATACATACACCAAGAAGGAATAAGGAGGAAATAACCAAGGAGATCTTAGAAGAGATCTCAACTCTGAACTTAAAAAATAAAGATATTGTGATAGAACACTGCAATAAACAAACGACAAAAATGGTTATTGATGAAGAGCTTTACGTTGGATTGACGGTTCAGCCAGGGAAGTTAACACCTCAAGAGGCGGTTGAAATAATTAAAGAATACAAGGATTTTTCAAATAAGATACTTTTAAATAGTGATTCTTCCTCTAATGCCTCAGATGTTTTAGCAGTTCCAAGGACTGTCTTAAAAATGAAACTCTCAAATATAGATCGAGAAGTGATCTATAAAGTTAGCCATAAAAATGCTGTGGATCTGTTTGGATTGACAATTTTTTAGATTTTGAATTTAATAATTAATGATAAATTTTAATTTTATTTTTTATTTTATATACTATTTTGGCATGATTTATTCTGTTATATAAAAACCTTAAATCTAATCACATAAAAAATTTAAAAAATTAAAAAATCTCACTTGTAATCGTAATATAGAATATTAGCATACATAATTGTGTAATATTGCATTTATCAATACTATTCTAATATTTTAATTTAATTATATTTTAATTATTTTATTATTTTATCCTAACTGCATCTAAATTCATAGGAACACAGGTTTGTTTTTTAAATAACCTTCTAACCGTATCTGCAAAATCCAAACACTTACTCTCCTCTCCATGAACCATTATTATCTTTTCAGGAGACGGTTTTAACCTTCTAACATATTTAATTAATTGCTTTCTATCACTATGTCCAGAGAATCCTTCAATTGTATAAACCTGTAAATTTATCGGTATGGACTTGGTTTTTCCATTTCTTGTAACTATTGGAATCTCTTTCCAACCTCTTTGCACTTTTCTTCCCAACGTTCCCTCCGCCTGATAACCTACAAATATTATGGCATTTTTCTCATCAGGAGCTAAGTGTTTTAAATATTCAACACTTGGTCCTCCTGTTAACATTCCAGATGTTGCTAAAATAACACACGGTTCATCGCTATCAATAACTTTTCTTCTCTCATTCGTGCTTCCAACTCTTTTAAATACCTCCGATAGGAAAGGATTATCCCCTTCGTGGAATATCTTCTGCCTCATCTCTTTTGATAGATATTCTGGATATGCAGTGTGTATTGCAGTTGCTTCCCAGATCATTCCATCCAAGTAAACGGGAGCATTAAATATACCTTGATTATATCCCTCCTCTAACACGAGCATCAATTCCTGAGCTCTTCCAACACCAAAGACAGGAATTAAAACCTTTCCTCCCTTATCTGTTGTTTCACTAACTACCTTCAAAAGCTCCCTCTCTGCTTCTTCTCTCTCTGGTAGAACATCATCATAAGCTCCGTAAGTTGATTCTATGATTAATGTTTCCAATCTTGGAAACTGGCAAACAGCTGGCTCTAAAAGTCGAGAAGTTTCAAATTTTATGTCTCCTGTGTAAGCTAAATTATACAACCCCTCTCCAATGTGGAGGTGAGCAATGGCTGATCCAAGCACGTGCCCTGCATTATGTAGGGTTAGTTTTATTGTTGGGCTTATATCGGTCGTAACTCCGTAGTCAATTGGTATTGTATGTTTAACGCACGTTTTTATGTCTTTTGAAGAATAAGGAACTTCTTTTCCTTCTTTTTTAGCGATTTCCAAATAATCTTTTTGTAATAATGTCATAAGATCTCTTGTGGGTCTTGTGCAATAGACAGGCCCATCATAACCATATCTAAACAACCCGGGAACAAAACCACAGTGATCTAAGTGAGCATGAGTTATAATCACTGCATCTAAGTCCTCAATTGAAAATTCTGGGGCATCGAAGTGTGGAAATGCCTTATCTTCGCAGGCAACGTTAATTCCACAATCGATTAAAACTCTTGTATCTGGTGTTTGCACGTATAGGCAAGATCTACCGACTTCTCTCGCCCCTCCTAAAAAAGAGACCCTTATCCAATAATCCCCTCTAACAACAATATCTCGGTGTATTCTTCTACCTATTCTCCTAAGAATCTCTTTAACTTCATCTCGCTCCCTATAAAGTGTTGCCCTAATTGCTTTTATTGTTTCAGATTGTATTGGAGGAGATCTTACTGGTTTAGGTGCCCATCTTATTGCTTTTTTTATCATTTCCAGTGTTTTCCCTTCTTTCCCAATAACGAGACCTGGTTTTTTTGATTCTATTATAACCTCTCCCGTGTTTGCATCAAAAACAAAGTTTGTTATCTCTGCCTCTTCTGGAACAATTTCAAATATCTTCTTTTTTGCTATTTCTGGCTCTACTAAAACAGACGGATCTGGTCTTATGGATATTCTTTTTCTGAGGTCTTTTGCAAGATTTTTTATTATTTCGTTTGTAAATATTTCCGGGTTTTTAACATAGACAACCACTTCGGGCCCCTCAAATTGAACATCTACAATTTTTGCCTCTTTTGGTGATTTTTTTATTATCTCTTTTCTTATATTTTCTAAAACCTCTTCTGCTGACAAAATAATCCTCCTCCGTGCTTTTTAGATGGTTTTAAATTGAAAATTACACACATTGTTAAGTTAAAAAATGAAAATTGTGTAGTTTGAATGTTAAAATAGAAACCCTTCTGAAATTTTAATTTTTTAATTATTTTATTTAATGTCTGATTAATAATTTTTAATTAATGATTTATTAAACGGAATTACGAACTTTTTATTATTTTAAAGGATGTAATAATTTATTTTATTATTCATATTAGTTAATATTGTTTTTATATGATCCCATTTATATTTATAAACATAAATAGTAGTTCTAAAAAATACTTAAATAATTATTCATACTCATTTTTATATTTTTTCATTTTATCAAAATTTTTATTGATTGATCTTCATTTATTTGAATTATTTACTTTTCTTTCTTCTTCTTGTAGATTTTTTCTTAGTTTTTGATTTATCATTTCCTAATAACTTAGTTATCTCTTCATCACTTAATAATTTAACCCCCTCCTTTGTAATAACTGCTACAGAAACTCCATTTCCAGAATACGTATCTCTTTCCATTGCTGATTTTAATGCCTTTAACGCTAATTTTAGTCCTTCTTCTATTGACATGTCCCTATCATACTCTGCCTCTAAAACCCCGTAGGCAATTGGAGAACCAGAACCTGTCGATGTAAAGGTTTTTTCTTCATTCATTCCTCCAAGTGGATCTAAGGAAAATAATTTAGGCCCATCTGTAAGATCATAGCCCCCTATAATTATCTGAGTTAAAAAAGGAAACATCCTGCTTGAATGTAGGATATTACTTAATAAAGTAGCACAAGCTCTTGGAGAGATGTTTTTACCAGTTCTCATTTTATACAATCTTGCCTCTGCGATTAATGCCCTAACTATTGCCTGGGCATCACCCACACTTCCTGCAATAGTCATTGCAATGTAATCATCTATCTTATATAATTTTTTTGCTTCCTTATCTGCTATCAAGTTTCCCATTGATGCTCTCTTATCTGTTGCTAAGATTACCGCATCATCACAAATTAAACCGACAGTGGTTGTTCCTTTCATTGTATCCATTTTTTCACCTTGACTATAAGATTATCACATTTAAATATTTGATAGTTATCTTTTAGTTATTTTTTGTTTTATGTTTTACTTATGACCTTCCTAAACTATTTTACCTATCTTTTATAAGTGGTAGCGTCAATAGATAGTTTTGATTTTATTATATGAACGTATTTGGGATTATTATGCTATTGCTTATTTTTTATATCATCATCCTGCATTAAACCCTAAATTACATTAAACTTACATTTTAGTTATTGATTATTTACGTTAGTTTGTTTTAATTTAAGATATTTAAAATTGAATTTGTCTAATAAGGTTATCTGATACGAATTATTTTTTTGTGATTAATATTGAAAAAAATTAAAAATTACTTAATATGTTTTTGCTATTGCAATATATTTTTTTCCTTTATAGTTCGTCTCTCCCAAAATAGTTGCATCCACTTTCTCCTCAAGATCCTCATTGTATATCTCTTTTTTATATGGAATTAACACAACTCCTCTTTTTTCAGATAAAATCTTTCTAATTTTTTCTAAATCTACATCTTCAAGCATTGTTATATATTCTTCAAATTTTCTGTAAGCTTTATTTTTTATATTTTCCATAATATTATTTAAAGTTTTTTCTATCTCATCCTCTAATTGCTCATCCTCAACTTGAAATTTTTCCATGGTGTCTCTTCTAAATATTGTTATCTTTCCACTTTCTATATCTTTCGGCCCTACTTCGATTCTTAAAGGAACTCCTTTTATTTCCCAATCGTAAAACTTCTTTCCAGGCCTTATATCTCTATCATCAATATAAACTCTGTATTTATCTTTTAATCGTTCATATATCTCTTTTGATTTCTCCATAACTATTTCTTTCTTCCCTTTAAAGATCAGTGGAACAATAACTATTTGCAGAGGAGCAACTACTGGAGGGAGAATTAATCCTTTTTCATCTCCATGAATTGCGATAATTGAAGCAATAACTCTATCCGATATTCCATAACATGTTTGATATGCAAAATCTTTATCTCCTGTTGGGGTCTCAAATATAATTTCAAATGTTTTAGAGAAATTCTGACCTAAATTATGGACAGTTGCTATTTGCATAACCCTTCCATCTGGAAATATTGTATCAAATGCCATCGTATACTCTGCTCCTGGAAATTTATCCCATTCTGGTCTTTTTGACACTAAATGGGGGATTCCCAATACATCAAAGAATTTTTTATAAATAGATATTGCCTCTTCAACTTGTTTTTCCGCTTCTTCTTTTGTTGAATGTGCTGTGTGTGCCTCTTTAAATGTCATTATCTCTCTTAATCTAATTAAAGGTCTGGTGTGTTTCGTTTCATATCTAAACGTATTAACTATTTGATATACTTTTATCGGAAGATCTGTATGGACTTTAACCCATAATCTCATCATATAATATATTGGTGTTTCTGATGTTGGTCTTAGTGCCAATTTAACATCTAACGGGGTTTTTCCACCGTGAGTCACCCAGTAAACTTCATCTTCAAATCCCTTTATATGTTCTGCCTCTTTTGCCAATAGATCTTCTGGAATTAACATTGGAAATAATGTTTCATCGTGCCCTGTTTCATCTAACAATTTCCTTATTAGTTCAAACGCATATCTTCTGATTTTAAACCCGTATGGAAGATAAACACCACACCCTTTTATTGGGTATCTTACATCATAAATTCCTGCCTTTTCTAAAATATCAGAATACCACTCTGAAAAATCCAAAATTTCACCTCTGTTGATTTTAGCCAATATCTATTTCCTATTGACATTACTCTTTTAAATTTTTTATTAATTTTCTATTGTTTTATTTATGCAAATATATACTATTGCCAATGAATAGTATGCATGTCTAAAAAACTATTATTGATAAAACACACATCAAAAAAGGACCATATATAGAGATCGTCCTATTTATGTCAACTTAGTAAGTTAGGGCTCTTTTATGATCGATTACTGCTCAATAAAAAATGATTTTAATATCTTTTTACATCCTGATTTTAATATAAATATTACATAGTAGGAGATACAAAAAGAGATGAGTTTTCATCACGAATCGTGCTTATTTTAATTAATAAAGAAGAAGCAGATAAAATATTAGAAGAAAAGAAGAAATTTCCATCACGAATCGTGCTGATTTTAATACAATAACAGAAGATTATTTAGAAAAAATAGAACAAATATGTTTCCATCACGATCCGTGCTGATTTTAATGTGTAGGTTAGAAGCAAAAGAAGCATTTCTAAAACAGTTTCCATCACGATCCGTGCTGATTTTAATTATTATAAAAACATAGTATTAAACAGCAACTAAAATTGTGTTTCCATCACGATCCGTGCTGATTTTAATATATTACTTAACCGCACTAAACTACTCCGATTTTCCAGTTTCCATCACGATCCGTGCTGATTTTAATTATTATAAAAACATAGTATTAAACAGCAACTAAAATTGTGTTTCCATCACGATCCGTGCTGATTTTAATATATTACTTAACCGCACTAAACTACTCCGATTTTCCAGTTTCCATCACGATCCGTGCTGATTTTAATAGGACAATCTTTCTTATTTCATTATAATGTTTTTACTAATATTTATATTTTTCTACACTATAAGATTTCTACCCATAGATAACCCCTTTTCTTTATAAACCTTTTAACAAAACAATTCAAACTTTTATTTAAAAAACAACAATAAATAATTAACAAAAACAAAAAACACACTTAATTAACCGTGGATTTCTAAAAACAACTATAAACAATTAAAAACTCTAAAAAAACTCCATAATCAAACACATCTAAATATAAGAAACAATTAAACAAACCAACCCTCAGAAACCAACTAAAAACAAATAAAAAACAAAAATCTAAACTAAAAACTCAAAACACAAAAAAATAAAAACAAACAACAAGTTAAATTTGTTTAGGAGGAACTCTTGCAACGGTTATGTATCCAGTGTGTCCAATCATTCGTGTAGATGGGCGGACTCCTTTCTCTGAGATCTCGATTTCTCTTTCTATCAATTCATATGTATGGATGTCCCAAAACCCTTCTTCTTTAAGTTTTTCAACGGTTTTTTTTACTTGTTCAATATATGGGAGATAAGTAACTATTCGGCCTCTTTTACTATTCAAAGCTTTTTTTGCATTCTCAACAACATTCCAAGGATCAGGCAAATCAAGGACAATAACATCCACATTTTCCTCGTCTATTTTCTCTCTAACATCTCCAATTTTTTGAATGACATTAAATAATCCATTCTCTATTTCAATTTCTCCTTCATCGTCAAATTCCTCATCTAAACCTATAATTCTCTGTCCTTTCTTAATTGCCCCAACTTTAAGGAGATTTTTTCTCGCAACCTTGGCAAATTCAGGTCTTATATCATAGGTTATAACCTTTCCAGTTTTTCCAACAGCATTGGACAAATACATAGTTAAAGCTCCCGAGCCCGTTCCTGCTTCAACTACGGTTTCTCCTTCTCGAATTCCTGCTCTTGCAATTATAAATCCTATATCCTTAGGTAATAATGTCGTAACTGTTCTTTTCATCCTTTTTAATATATCAAACATTGTTGGCTCAACTAAGTAGAATTTATGGCCTTTGTGAGATATTAATTCAACGCCCTCTTCAACGCCTTTCATATCTACTACTCCAAGATCCGTTCCGAATTTTTCAACATTTCGTTTTAATAAGTATCTCTTTCCTCGCTCATCAACTAATAATTTATAAGCAAACATTCCTATCTCCTCAACCTTTTTATTAAATATTTGGGATATTAAAAATAATTTAATAAAAATATATTCCTCTCACAAGTCCAATTTAAGAGTTGTTTGTTTCGATCTATCTAAGATTCTTTTACACGTTTTCCAGTGAACTCTTGCAATATTTGGGAGAGATCCATACTCTTCAAAATATTTTTCAAGAAATTTTATTGTTTTTGGATCTGAGGGATAACCACTTCCAATTTCTCCGTATTTTTTCTTATACTGCTCTATTATCTCATCCCTATCCGCCTTTGCAATTATAGAAGCGGAAGAAACAATAGGATACTTTAAGTCAGCTTTATGTTCAGCAATAACTTTTATTTTTAAATTTTTCTGATTTTCTATATCTTTTATTCTGTTTTTAAGTTCATTTTCAAATTTTTTTGCATTTGTGCTACATGCATCCACATATATTTCTAAATATTCGTCCTTTAAATTTAGATCATTTATTAATCCCATAATAACCTCTGAAAATGCATTGATCTCTATTTCATTTAAATTTATTTTATTCATTAAGGTATTTATCTCATTTGCCGTCAGTATTTTTTTCTTAACATATCCAATACGTTCAAGTTGTTTTTTCAATTGAGATCTCTTACTTTTACTCAACAACTTACTATCTTTAACTCCAAGATCTCTTAGTAAATCCTCTCTATCTTTCTCGATTGCAAAAGCACAAACAACCATAGGCCCAAGAACAGGCCCCCTTCCTGCTTCATCGACTCCTACAATTATCAAACACATCACCTTTAAAGTGAAGCACGATAGCTCCTCATATTTATTAGTTTCTACTTACTCTTAGAAGTAAGCGTTTTATATACGCTTTTTTAAAAATATGAAAGTGATAAAAAAATCGATGGGTGAAAGTTAATGATAAAAAAAGAGGAAATTTTAGAGATATTTAAAAGATATAATAAAGATGAGATTACAATAGCAACATTGGGAAGCCATACCTCTTTACATATTTTAAAAGGAGCAAAGTTAGAAGGATTTTCAACTGTTTGCATAACTATGAAAGGTAGGGATGTTCCATACAAAAGGTTTAAAGTTGCGGATAAATTTATATATGTGGATAACTTTTCTGATATAAAAAATGAAGAAATTCAGGAAAAGTTGAGAGAATTAAATGCTATTGTAGTCCCACATGGCTCTTTTATTGCCTACTGTGGTTTAGACAACGTAGAAAACAATTTTTTAGTTCCGATGTTTGGAAATAGAAAAATATTAAGATGGGAGTCAGAAAGAAATTTAGAAGGTAAATTATTACGAGAAGCAGGACTAAGAGTCCCTAAAAAATATAAAAGTCCCGAGGATATTGATGGAACAGTTATAGTTAAATTCCCAGGAGCAAGAGGAGGGAGAGGATATTTCATTGCCTCGTCAACAGAGGAATTTTATAAAAAAGCGGAAGATTTAAAAAATAGAGGTATATTAGATGATGAAGATATAAAGAACGCTCATATCGAGGAGTATGTTGTTGGAACCAACTTCTGTATACATTACTTCTACTCTCCATTAAAGGATGAAGTTGAATTATTAGGAATGGATAGAAGATATGAAAGTAATATAGATGGTTTGGTTAGAATTCCTGCAAAAGATCAGTTAGAAATGAATATAAACCCGAGCTACGTTATTACTGGAAACATTCCTGTGGTTATTAGGGAAAGTTTACTGCCTCAGGTCTTTGAAATGGGAGATAAGTTAGTTGCCAAGGCAAAAGAACTCATCCCACCGGGAATGATTGGACCTTTCTGTTTGCAGAGTTTATGTAATGAAAACCTTGAATTAGTTGTATTTGAGATGAGTGCAAGAGTTGACGGAGGAACAAACAGCTTTATGAATGGTAGTGCTTACTCCTTCCTATACAATGGTGAGCCATTGAGTATGGGACAAAGGATAGCAAGGGAAATTAAAATGGCCTTGCAGTTAAATATGATAGATAGGATCATCTCATAATCATCAAAAACTTTTTATACTTATCATATCAAGTGAATATACTCCAAATATATTTTCTATATTTACTAATTACATTTTTATATTTGTATTTGTCTATGTGTTTAAGATACACTGTGATCTTACAACTCATCTGAATTTTTATTTGAAATCATATTAAAGACCATGAGGGATAAACGTGTCAAGCGAAGATCTAAAACTGAAAGTAGCGAAAGAAGCGGTAAAATTAGTTAAAGATGGAATGGTTATAGGTTTAGGAACCGGTTCAACATCCGCTCTATTTATTCGAGAACTTGGAAATAGGATAAAAGAAGAAGAATTAACGGTCTTTGGTATTCCAACGTCTTTCGAAGCTAAAATGTTGGCAATGCAATATGAAATACCTCTTGTTAGCTTAGACGAGTATGATATTGATATTGCTTTCGATGGAGCTGATGAAGTGGAAGAAAAAACGCTATTCTTAATAAAGGGCGGAGGAGGATGCCACACTCAGGAAAAGATCGTTGACTATAATGCAGGAGAGTTCGTTGTATTAGTTGATGAAGGAAAACTTGTAAAAAAATTAGGAGAGAAATTTCCGATTCCAGTAGAGGTGATTCCTCTCTCCTATAGAGTTGTTATGAGGGCATTATCAGAAATGGGAGGAGATGCAGTTATAAGGTTAGGAGAAAGAAAGAGGGGGCCCGTTATAACCGACAACGGCAATATGATCTTAGATACATTTATGAATATAGAAGATGCCGTAGAACTTGAAAAAGAGATAAATAACATCCCAGGTGTTGTGGAGAACGGAATATTTACGAAAGTTGATAAGGTTTTAGTGGGAACAAAAAGAGGAGTGAAAACATTAAAAAAATAGAATAAAAGATTAAAATCAAATTATAATACTACAACTCTCCAATCGCTTTTAACTTCCTTTCTATTGAGTTTTCCTTATCTTTCCTCTCATCTATTTTCAAACTACTAACTACTCTATCTACATCCTCTAAAACAGCTGAATGCGCCTCTTTAAACGCTTTTAATATCTCATCTAAATCCCCTTCCAAAACAGTGCTCATTGCTCCTGATTCTACCTTAAGATCATATTTCTTAAAAACCTCAATTGCCTTTTTTATATATCTTGAAACGCTCGCTCCTTTACCCATTGGAATTATTGATACCTCAGCCACAACTTTTCTCATAGTATCTCCTCCAAGAACGTTAAAAATTTAATATTAAAAATTTTAGAGTTAGAACAAAAAGTTAAAAGATAAAATGAATATTAAAGCCAAAATAATTAAAAAATACTTAATTATAAAAATAAATTACGATAAAAAGGAGAAATTATCTAACCTACTCCAACGCTTCCAAGGCAGTTTTTAGCAACTCCTTAGTTCTTTGTATTTTTTTAAGTAATTCATCTCTTTCTTTCTTTAATCTTTCTATTTCTTCTTCCAATTTCTTTAAATCAGATAGTTTCTCTAATTCCTCTTTTCTAACAACCGCTTCTAAGAATTTCTCAACTTCCTCAATATTCAATTCTCCTCTTTTCAGCATCTCATACGTCTCCCTAACCAACTTTCCTGCCTTTGTTTCCCCTTTCAAATGTTTTCTTATAGTTTGTTCTGTCCTTCCAAGTTCTTCAGCAATCTCTCTAATTGTATAACCCGCCTTTTCCCTTGCCAAAGCTCCCGCTGCTATGGCTAACGAATCCACCCACGTAACCTTCTCTATCGGATCCTTTATTAATTCCAAAATCTCTGGTCTAAACAATGTTCCAAGTATCAAAATATGCTCCAACTTATCAATCTCTGTCCTTGATGTTGGTATCAATGGAATCATTCCTATCACCTCCTATATTTACCAAATCAATTAATATCTGCCCATATTAATATTGATCTAAGATGCACTATTTAAATCTTTTTATTTTACTTTTACTGAAATTTTATAAACCGTAGTAATCTTAAAATACATCCTAACAAAAAAATCAAAAAATCTACAAGACAAAACATTAACCGGCAAAATTAATAAACAATGAAAATAAGGCAATGTGGGAATCATGTGTTCCATAAGTGGAATAATTGTAAAAGAAAATCCAATATCAAGCAAATACTCAATAGACATGATGAGAATTTTAAAACATAGGGGGAGAGATAATTCAGGCCTACTAATTGATGAAGACGTTATATATTTTGAAAAATTCGATGATATTAAAGATATAGAAAAAGAAGAGATAAAAAACATAACCTTAGGGCACAATAGATTAGCAATCGTAGGTAGATATGGAGTTCAGCCAATACCGAACGAAGATGAAAGTGCATGGATAGTGTGTAATGGAGAAATATATAATTATATCGAATTAAGGGACTATCTAAAACAAAATCATGAATTTAGGACTGACAGTGATAATGAAGTTATCATTCACTTATATGAAGAAGAAAAACTAAATGAGATTGATGGGGACTATGCATTTGCCCTGTATGACAAATCTAAAAATATTGTTATATTGGCAAGAGATACATTTGGAGTTAAACCCCTCTTCTATGTAGATAGGAAGGAATACTTTGCATTTGCTTCTGAAAGAAAAGCACTGTGGCATTTGCTTATAAACATTGATGGATTAGATAAGGACTTAGATCTGCTAAATAAAGAAATAAAACGAATAAAACCAAATTCTCAATTAATATACTACCTTGATGATGATAGGTTTGAGATTATAGAAGAGTTTAAAAAAATAAAATCTAATTATATGTCTCAGCATGATTATAGCACAGCAAAAGAATACTTAGATAAAGCATTAAAAAGAGCAGTTTTAAAAAGAGTTAGAGGTTTAGATAGAGTAGGGATTATATGCTCCGGAGGGGTCGATAGCTCATTAATTGCTAAATTATCATCATTATATTGTGATGTCATACTTTACGCAGTTGGAATTGAAAATAGCGAGGATATAATTTATGCGGAAAGATTAGCCAAGGACTTAAACCTCCCAATAAGAAAAAAAATAATATCCGAAGATGAATATGAAAAATACGTGTTTAAAGTAGCCAAGGCAATAGACGAAGTCGATCTAATGAAAATAGGTGTTGGAATTCCAATATATGTAGCTTCCGAAATGGCAAGTGAAGACGGATTGAAAGTTGTGTTATCGGGTCAGGGAGCTGATGAGTTATTTGGTGGATATGCAAGGTATGAACGAATTTTTAGAGAGAAAGGAGCTGAAATGTTAAAAGAAGAATTACTAAAAGATATAAAAAACCTTCACTCAGTAAATTTAGAGAGAGACGATCACTGCACAATGGCAAACGGTGTTGAGTTAAGAGTTCCGTTTTTAGATGAAGAAGTTGTAGAGATTGCGTTATCTATTCCAGTGGAATATAAAATCTCAGAACTAAGAAAGAAGATCTTAAGAGATGTTGCTTCCAAATATCTTCCTGACTATATCGCATTTAGACCCAAAAAAGCTGCTCAGTATGGAAGTGGAGGGGAGAAGATTGTATACAAAGTTGCCAAAAAATTTGGATATTCAAAAAAGAAAATTAACGAGTTTTTAGATCTTTTAAAAAATAAAATAATAAATTAAAATGAATTGAAATAAGATATGAATTAAAGATTTTCTCTTAACTCCTTAACACTTACAAGAGGTATCAACTCCACGCCCTCTTTTTTCAGATTTTCTCTTGCCCCTTCCATTCTGTCAACAACTACAAAAACCCTATCAACAATTCCGCCATTCTCTCTAATTTCTTTTACTGCCTTTAAAACACTTCCTCCTGTTGTAGTGACATCTTCAACAATAACAACTCTATCTCCTTTATTTAATTCTCCCTCAATCTTATTTTTAGTTCCGTAATCTTTCGCTTTTTTTCTTACAATTAATAGAGGTTTTTGGGATATTATAGAAACAGCAGTTGCTATTGGAACAGACCCAAGTTCAACACCTGCAACTTTAACATTTTCATCTTTAATCCTATCCGCTATCATCTCTCCAACTAATTTTAAAACCTTTGGATTTGTTGTTGCCTTCTTAATATCAATATAATAATCACTTCTCTTACCAGAAGATAAAACAAAATCCCCAAATTTTATACATCCAACCTCTTTTAGCATTTTTATCAACTCAGCATTTTTACACATTCTTTCACCATCACAGATTAATTTGCCGATATACTAAAAAATACGAAACTAAAATATATAAAAACCCAATAAAATTATTTAAAAATATCTCTTATCTACTGAAAATGATTTTATATCTTAAATTCCTCAATTGTTGTAATTGTATATTTACATATACATTTGCAATTTGATATTATTAGAATAGGTAAATTATGCCATTAGTAAAATATGGTAAAATATGTATAGTATAAAGAGTTTAGAAATTAGAAAATTTTAACCTATATATCTTAAATCCTCCTCATTTGGTGGCTTTGCCTGAGCGGCCTTCATCATTTCTTCTTCAAATTTCTTTATTTTCTCAATGAATTGCTCCATTCCCTTAGCTCTTTTCTCCAACTCTTCCATATTAATCTCTATATTTTCAAGCTTACAGAACTTTTCTAAAACCGCTTTTGCAGCATTTGGATCAATTAAATACCCCGGAGTTTCTCCCATCAAGCATACTCCATCAATTCCCCTCAAATCTGCAAACATTAGCATTAATCCAGCAGCTCCTACAATTCCACCACCATCAGTCCTGAAAAGTATTCCATTCTCCTTTAATTTTTCAGCTAACTTCTTTGATGTAGTTGCTCCATAAACCTTTACTTCTTCACATAACTTTCCTACACCAAAACCTCCCAACGTATAAACAAAATTGGCCCCATATTTAATTCCTATATCTACAATATTTTCAGAAAGATAATACTGTCCAACTGGAGATAAGGCCTGAGTATTACCTAAAACTACAATCATTGGTTTTGGATCTTCAATAACATAAAACTCAGCAGACATATATTCAATAGTCCCATCATCCTTTACCAGCACTTGCGGTGGAAAATCATAACAAAAAAGTTCTAAAAACTTCTCTCCTTTAAACTCGTGAACCAAATGTTCAGCTGCCAACCTTCCAACATGGCCAATTCCAGGCAATCCTTCAATTAGAAGGGCATTATCCAATGGCTCAATCTCCTTTAATGTTCTTGTGATAATCTTGATCATGAATATCCCTCCTTTATTAATATTTAAAATGTTATCTATACTTTTTATATATTTTTGCAATAGACATCAAAAACTCAATATCCTCAGATGTCAAGTTTAACTTCTCCCTAACAATAGAAGCAATCCTCCCTCCTCCAAATAACAGAGAAACTGCCTCAGTAAAGTTTTTTGTCGTTTTTTTAATTCGTGCTTTGTCAAAATCAATTATATATGTTCTTTTTCCTTCTATTAAAAAATGCCTACCGCCTTGTATTTCTCCATGTTCAATCCCAAGAGTATCAAGTTTTATAGAGATCTTTAAAATATCTTCGACCACTTTTAATAAACTTTTATCATCTAATTTGGAAATTGCGGACTTTAACTCCTCTCCATCTATATAATCCATTATCAAGTAGTCGCTATCATAATCATACACCTGTGGAGAAATTTGATAACTCTCAATCCTTCTTAAAACTTCTGCTTCGTGAATTATAGTATTTTTTGGACTATCGACTCTTGGAATTTTTATTGCTACATCTTTATCTTTAAATCTACCTTTAAATACAATTCCCCTATGCCCCTTACCTAAAACATCTGTTATTTCAACCCCCCTATCTTTCAATTTTTCAAGTATTTTTTTATTAACTATACACTTCGGAATTTTTTTGAATATCATTTCCTCAATTTCTAACCACCTCGTAATTGTTATCATTTTATTACCTGTTTATTTTAGTATTATTTTTTATTTTTAATAATTCTAATGATTTGTTTTATTATTTGTTTTATTTACTTTATCACTTACCTTGTTGATGGATATTTTTAAATTTTTAATTTTATTTGATTTTGTTTAGATAAGTTAATGCCCCAATCAAAAATTTTTACCCCTATAAATATTTTTCGATTTGCGGTAAATAGAAAACTTAATTACTACCATAAAACGATAATATAATAATTGTGGTTAATAACAAAAAACAAAAGGTGAGATCGTGAAATTCGGTATTGAATTTGTTCCAAATGAACCAATACAAAAACTCTGTTATTATGTTAAGTTAGCAGAGGACAATGGATTTGAATACTGTTGGATAACAGATCACTACAACAACAGAAACGTTTACATGGCTTTAACTGCAATTTCAATGAACACTAACAAAATAAAATTAGGTCCAGGAGTTACCAACCCATACGTTAGAAGTCCAGCAATAACTGCTTCAGCAATTGCAACCTTAGATGAACTATCAGGAGGAAGAGCCGTCTTAGGAATTGGTCCTGGAGATAAAGCAACATTTGACGCTTTAGGAATTGAATGGGTTAAACCAGTTACAACCTTAAAAGAATCAATAGAAGTTATGAGAAAATTATTGGCAGGAGAAAGGGTCTCTTTCGAAGGAAAAGTTGTTAAAATAGCTGGAGCTTCCTTAGCTGTAAAACCAATCCAAGAAAAAGTTCCAATCTACATGGGTGCTCAAGGACCAAAGATGTTAGAAACAGCTGGAATGATTGCTGATGGGGTCTTAATCAACGCATCAAATCCAAAGGACTTCGAAGTTGCAATTCCATTAATTAAGAAGGGAGCTGAGGCAGCTGGAAGAAGTATGGATGAGATCGATGTTGCTGCCTACGCATGTATGTCAGTAGATAAAAAGGCAGATAAAGCAAAACAGGCAGCAATTCCAGTTGTTGCTTTCATTGCAGCTGGTTCTCCTCCAGTTGTCTTAGAGAGACATGGAATTGACATGGAGAAAGTTGAAGCAATAAGAAATGCTTTAAAATCAGGAAACTTCCCAGAAGCATTCAAGAACGTTGATGACAAGATGTTAGAGGCATTTTCAATCTATGGAACTCCTGAAGAAGTTGTTGAAAAATGTAAAAAATTAGCTGAAATGGGAGTTACTCAAATCGTTGCTGGTTCTCCAATTGGACCAAACAAGGAAACAGCAATCAAATTAATAGGTAAGAAAGTTATTCCTGCCTTAAAAGAATAAAAGTGATTAAAATACAACCATTTTTTTCTTTTTTTCTTATTTTTTGCTTTTGTTTATTAATTTTGTTTATCAATATATTTATTACTATTATTAAATTGATTACTATTTTATTTAATTTTTTTATTTAATTTCATAACCTCATCGTCCTTTTTATTCTTCATTATTCATTCATTATTATTCACTGTTATTCTTGTTAATATATCTAAGGACAACAAAATATAAAAATATAGCAACACAAAAAATTAATGTTAATACAAAATACTACACTTAAAGATAGGTGAGAATATGAAAAAGATACTTTTTATTTTGGCAGTTATTACCTTCTCCCTTGTATTTTGTGGATGCACAACAAGCCAAAACCAAATGAACAACACAAACATCTCTGAAAATAAAAATGTTGTAAAAAATGAACAGATGTCCAAACCCGTAGAAATTCAAACTCCAAAAATAAAAGAAATAAACTGCATGTATTTAGTTAGGGAGGGAAATGCTACAAAAATTCAGTTTAATTTAATTTATGAAAATGGAAGTATCGCAAAACCCAAAAATGGAGAAGTTATATTAACAATATATGATGACAGCGGTTTATTGTATAACAGAACATACAACATAAACGAACTTCAAACAACTTCCAAATTCTATGAAATTAAACTACCACAAATTAAGGGTTTCTACGACACTGCAAAGTTTGTCTTAACATTCAAATCAGGAAACATTTCAATCTCTAAAACAATCTATGGAACTATCGAAAAATACTCTCCCGAAGAGATACAGCATATTCTTGAAAATGAATATCACGAACATTCTATTAAAACAAATATAGAGCAGTATAGAAACGAAACAGGAATCAAATTTACTGTAAAAGAGTATGGTTATTGTAGAATTTATGATAACACCACAGGAAAAATAAAAAAAGCGTTTAGGGTAGATTTTATAGTTAAAAACTTAAATCAAGATGACTATGAATTCTCCCCTATGGCAGTGTGTTTAATCCACAACAACACCAAATATTGGAAAATCGGCGGTTTAGATGATGTAGATCTTGGCATATATCAAGAAATTAATGGATACTGGTTATTTAATCCACCAAATAATATAAGTAATTTGAGATTGGACTTCAAAATCGAAGATATAGTTTATGATATTCCACTTTCAAACAGTGAATAACTATTTTTTATTTTTTTCCTTCAATATCCTCCAACCCAACGAAAAACAAACTCCTCCTCCATAACTCCATATAGATAGTAAAAATATGCTCTCTATCTCAGTGTAAGATGTAGAGGACACAATAACATATTTAATCAATACTGCTGAAAGCATAATTATTAAAGGAAAAGAGAATAAAAAATACTTCAAAAAATTTTCCAAACACTTTTTTTCAAATATTACATAATCATTAATCTCTCCTTTTTCTAATAAACGTTTAGACAAATAAATTCCAAATAATACTCCAACACCAAATAAAACAAGCAAAATATTAAAAATCTCTTTTAATAGAAATTAGACCATAATCTAAATAGAAATTACAAACAACCAATGAAACAATTAAAAATATAACTCCTTCTATCATTAAAATAGATCCCACAATAATAGGGCTGTTTATTCGAGAGTAAGCAACCCTCATAAAAACCACAAGTTTTTATTTTCATATTATTTATATTTATTATGTTTATCAAATTCATAAATATATATTATTTTTGAAGGTATATTATACCAATATTTACATATATAGAACCAGAAAAAAATAAAAAAGAAAAAAGAAAAATAATTTATACTAACTTCTTGAATGGATGTTCGTCAATTGGCTCGATTCCTAATTCTTTCGCTGCCTCTGCAATAATTGCATCAACCATTGCAACTGCTGGAAATGTCATATATGAATTGTCAATTGGTCCATAAAGGACAAAGTCTCCTGAAGCCATAACTTGAACCAAGTTTGCTCCAATATCACAAACGTGGTGAATATCTTTTGCCTTTTGTTTCTCTCCTGCTTCTCTTAACTGCTTTCTAAACTCCCTTAACCAATCCCAAGCTGAGGGGATATTATGAATACCGCTACCTACTGGATATCCAAATAACGCTTTAACGGCAAATGATGCCCTGACAGCGGCTCCTGCACCATTACCTAATGGAGTAACCGCAGTATCGATTAAAGGATATTTAATACCTGCTTTTTCAGCTAATTCCAACATTCCCTTATCTGCTGTCTTTCCACCATTTGTCAAAACGTTTATCTTACCTTCAACAGTTGGATCCATTGGATCGAAACATAAAACGATTGATGCTTCTAAATCGCTCTCAACTAAAACCTGATATTCTTGCTCATCAATGGAAACGTTAATAGAATTGTAAATGCATTGATTAGCATACCCTGCTTCAGTTGCTCTCTTTGCAGCAGCCATCCTTGCTTCTCCTGATGTAGAGTCCAATAACATTGGCCCATCCCAAACTTCAGCAACAAAGTCAATATAATTAACTAAAGCCTCTGGGGTTCCCCCAAATACCTGAACCAATGCAGGGTTTCCAGTTATATCTTCCATCTCTGCCTGCTTGTTTATTAGATCCTCAGCAGCTGCCTTATCGAAAATTCCCTTCCTTTCATCCTCAACGATCTTGTGTCTTGCATAGAATATAGTTCCTGCTAAAGCTGTTGGATACTCTCCTGGCTGACCTCCAATTTTTCTTCCTGCAATTTCGAATACGTGCTGCTCTCTGTCAAATTTAAACATAACTTCTCACCTCAGCATTTATAATTTTTTATTTTTTATTTTTATTTGATTTTTTGTTTTTTAAGTTTCGGTTTTTATTGTTTTGGTATTTAGTGCTGAATAGTTATTTTTAAAGTGAGTATTTGAATTATCTTTACCAATGCTGGAAGGATAGACGATAAAATGATCCCAATAACCAAACCATACAAGATACCGACATCTCTTCCAACTTTCTTCCCCGCCATCTGGAAGAGTTCAGCATTTGTGTTTTCAACCTTTCTTTCTAATTCATCTAATCTCTTTTTTAATGCTTCGTAATCAGCAGGATCCATTATTACCTGTGGCAATTTTTCATCATCTGCCATTTAAATTCACCTCAAGACATGAGTCATTTTATTTTTCACTTTTCGTTTTATTATCTTGGTTTATTTCATTAAGAAGTATAAAGCAAGTGGAATTCCCATCATAACCACTGCTGAAACTGCTCCTATTATCAGCCCCTTAGTTCCAGCCGACTCTACTCCGCTTTCAAGACCCCTGTTTCTTGTTATTAATCCAACTTTATACTCTAAATCATCTATATAACTCTGTATTGAAGAGATGTTTGGCTTGTTAGAGACCTCAACACCCATTTTCTCACCTTTTTAAATAAAATTAATATAATTTCATCCCATTTTATTTTTAATTTTTTATTAGAACATTAGTATTCCCATTATCAACAGCATTAGAAACAATCCAGTAGCAATTCCCTGAATCTTCCCGTTGTAATAACCTGCCTGCCATTTAGCTAAAAGACCATTATATGCCATCTCATTTCCTATCAATCTTATTCTACTCTCAACAATTGCCATCTCTGGGGTTATTGGTTTTATAACTCCCTCTTCTTCCTCTTCTCCTCCTTTTCCACCTTCAAGTTGAATAATAAATGGATCTTCATCAATAGCTCCAGGATCTTTGCTTAAACATTCCTTTATTGCCTGTGTTATTTTTCCAACATCCTCACAATCAATTAGATCAACAACCTCAACAATTTGTCTTTGGAATCTCTCAACCGCATCTTTACCCACGTTTTCAAGGAAAGGAATTGCTCCCTTAGCTCCGATAATTCCTCCATCATCTCCAATACCATTCTCCCACAGTGCTTTAAAACACTGTCCAGTTATATGTCCCTGAACCTCTGATCCACAGAGAATCATAAATCTGATGTTTGGATTTGAGATATAGTTTGCCACAACCTTTTCAATACCTAAATTTTCAGTGTGGCAAGGTCCTGCAATAGCTGCTCCTGCATCAATACATGCCTGCTCCAAACCGTGGGAACCTAATGTTACAACTCCCACACAACTTTCAGGATTTCCAACAACATACTCTCCAGAGACAATTGGCCATCCTGGTGCTGGTTCTCTTTTTTCAACCATAATAACCACCTAAAAAGTTTTAAATGATATTTTAACTCAAAGTTTTAAATAATATTTTAACTCCCAATATTATTGCCAATAATGCCATTATTCCAAGACCAATCCAAAATCCAAAGAATGCACTCTTGAAATACCCTGCCATTGCATAAACACCATCTCTATTCGGGAATGACTTTAATGGAGGGTATCTTGGATCTAACGAGTGTTCATATGCATCAACGAGTGTTTCTAACTTTTTAATCTGTTCCTCAATTGGAGCAACATCTACATAAAGAATATCTCCAAATCCTTTCGTTATAACCCCCGTCTCAACATTATAAACCAGAGGTATGTTTAGATCAATAAATACATAAGTTGCCATGTGTTCTCACCTTATTCTTCTTCCTTCTTAGGAATTTCTGGAACATGTAAAACTGCACATGCATCCTTCAACGACATCTTAACGAATTTCACATAGACAATTGCCCATAACACTATTGAAACGATCATTGATATGAGATCCAATCTTACTGCTGAAAAGATAAACCATGTCAATAAACCACATGCAACTGCAAGTGTTAATGTTCTTTTATGGCTTTCATTAGGCCCTAAACATGCGTTAAATGGGTGTAATATAGCCATACCTGCTGCAATAAATGCCAAAGCCATTAATCCGTTATTCAATGCTCCATCAATATACGCTCTTGGCTCCATACTTCCAACATATGCAATTGTGAAGCCCAATAATGCCATTGCTCCTGCTATCGAAAGGAATGTCATACTCCTAACCATAATTGGAATCTTCATACCTACAGGATTTACAGTTAATTTTCCAACGACATATCCAATAACTGCTGAAACAATGAGTGTTATTACAGGAGCTACTAAATAAGGCAAGTTAAAGTAGTCAGGGATTAAAATTCCAGCAACCGCTGCTAATGTCCCCATACCTAAACTGACCATACCAATAGATGGAACCCCTGTCCCTAAACCATAAGCAGCTACCTTTCTAACCGTGTTTGCCCCTGCAACACATGCAGCAGAAGCAAATAATCCACCTAACAACATACCCAAACCATATGGGGCTAAAAAGTTTGCTAAATAACAACCAATAAATGCTAATGCAATACCTACGGCAAAGATCTGCTCTTCAGGATAAAGTTCAGATGCATGTCCTCCTCCGCCATGTGACATGATTAATCACCTTCCAAACTTGAATCAAATTTTTTATTTTTTAATTTTTTATTTTTATAATACCATCAAGACAGATATTATTCCAAACAATATAGATGCTATTGTTGATGCAATAACTCCATTTGGAAGTTTTTTGAACTTTGGATCGTGGAATCCTTCAATAGTTCCTCCGATGTTATATGATGCAATAACCGCATTTATAAAGAAAAATCCAACCGCTAACATTCCTGCAACTCCTGGTTCTAAACCAAGTTTTCTCAAAGCAATGTATGCCAAAGCCCCTCCAATTCCTCCTAATGCAGCTCCTATCAATCCACTAATAAAACAAACAGTTGGGATCCCATGCCCAGTGGTTCCTGGAGTAACATATGGCTTCTGTGGATCTTTGGTTATTGGATCGATTTCACACTTATCTGCTGCAGGAACTACTCCAACTCCAAACACATAGATCAACTGACCTATCAACATAGTAACTCCAAGCATGATCATAGAACTAATTGCTCCAGAGATCATGATTAACGTCATCCCAATCGGAGAAAGACCAACAGTAGCAGACATTACCGCAGCTCCTAACAATCCAGTAAAACCTGCTCCTGCTGCTAACTGAGTTGTTCCTGTCCCGACCCCTGTTGATGTAGCCATAGCCGCTGGAGCTCCTCCGACAGGGATGAAGTGAACGCTTGCGTTAATTATTGCTCCTGCCGCTGTTATTTCAATCAATGGAATAATCGCACTAATTGCATCCATATCATCACCTTTTTACAAACTTTTAAATGAGTTAATTTTTTATTTTGTGTATGGTCCAAACTTGTTTCTTGCAAATACCTCAATCTTTCTGTTTATTATAGCCATTGCAGCAACGATTATCAAACCTATAACTATGGATATTATTGAAGCATTTATTGCACTTCCTCCGCTTAATCCTCCTAATATATTACCCAAGACACCTCTCCATCCGTCTAAGAAAACGATCAAACCAAAACATAATCCTGTCAAAACGCTACCTACTCTTACACAGAAGTATGAAGAATCCATGCTATTTCTTATACCATAATCCGCTTCAACATCAATATCTCCATGGTTAGCAACTGGAACTCCTCCTCCAAATGGATACTTTTGATACTCTCTTTCAGCACCATAGTGAACGTCTCCTGTTGAGGAACCAATTGCCCCAACAGTAATACCAAATATAAATGCTATCAATGGTAACGGGAACGGATCTCCTAATAATGTATTTGCTAAGTATGCCATTAAAACCATACAAAAAACAGCAATAAAACCATGTCCAACAATTGGGCCCAAATGGCTCATTACAACGTCCCAGTAAACTGGCTGACCGAAGTTTTTTGATTGACCAACAATTCTTCCCAAGTATGCTGAAACCGCATATGCACCATGAACAAAAGCCGCAGCTCCTGCTCCCAGTATTATAGCCAGTATTGGGTTTATGCCTGCCTGTATTAAAGCGTATGCAATAGATCCTGCTACCGCAACAAACAATCCATATGAAACGGGCTCTCCGGATATTGCCTTGTTATAGTATCTGTGGATATTACCCATCTGCGGTGCTAACTGAACCTGTGAGTTTGGGTTTGATTGAGAACCTACATCTGATTCTGCATCCTCGGCACAACCTGCAACTGTTGCCAATGCTCCACTTAAAGCGAGTGCTCCCAGAGCTATTAATGTTGTGTCCATCATATCACCTCATACTACATAAGATTTACTTTTCTATTAGGTAGATATATAAGGTTTTCTATTTGATTTTGTTAAAATTCACTTAATTTCTATTTAACTTTTTTTTAGTTATTGGATATCTATAAAGACATAAAAAATAACGCTAATTTTTTTCTTAATTTTGTTGATCTACTTTTTATTACCATTTTTGAGTTAAACGTTAATGTTTCAATATGCTTAACAATGACATTATAATAAAAAATTAAAAATTAACGTTTGAAAAATATATAATATTGTTATGAGTTTAGTGTGCAGGAATAATTGGATCTCTTTCTCCAGCTGGCTCGAACTCTCTTAAAGCACCTCTTGCAAACTCTTTTCTTGGGTATCTGAAATCAAAGATCAATGAAGGATCTGCAAATGCAACCTTAATTAATGGGTTAAGTGCGAAAGCATCTCCTCTTGCTGAGTGTGCTGCCTGTGTAATTCCTGCATACTCTCCTTGGTGACCGACGTTCATTGCATAGTTTGGATAGTTTGGCCCTCTTAACTCCAACGGTGAACCTTCATCGTTTCTAAATGAGAGCGAGTTTGCAGCTCCACACTGATCCTGTAAATCATAACCATAGAATCCTAATCTGCTGTGGTATTCTTTGTGTAATATTTGGCTTAAATACCATCCGTTAACTCCAGCGTTTGAGTTTCCTGTTGCCAATGCTACTGAGATACCAGATGCTGCTGCTGTAACCGCAGCTCTTTGAGACCCTCCAAAGTGATCCTCTAACAATGCAGGGAAGGTATCGTACTGCTCTAATGCGTAGAGTGTTACCTCGGTTGCTATATCCTCAACAACATCCATTGTTGGTTTTACGCTGTTGCATCCTCCGTATTTTTTAGTTATGTAGTCATAACCATAGTAGGAGAAATCATCCAATATGTCATCGGTGTATGAAGCAGTTGCATACTGAGTGAATCCAACCCCTCCAGACATATAACTTCCTAACCAGATTTGGTCATAGAGCATAGCCCCTGAAGCAACAACCTCTAATGATTGCTCAACTGGATCATCTGAGACCCTTGTTGTTTGAACGACATCTGCCAATATACCAAAGAACATTCCTCCTGGTTCATTTGGCCCTCTTGCTCTTCTTGCAGGTAAGAATGAAGCCATTTGAATGACATCTGCGTGTTTTGCAGCGTATGAGAAGTCAGCAATTGCTGCCTCTCCTGCACACAACTTATAAGCGGTAATGAAACTCATCCCAATCTGCATAGCACTCCATCTTGCTATTGTTCCCCCATCACAAACTCTTCCGACTAATGTTGGAACTCTTGAAACTTGGTATGTCCTCTTACCAATTGCTTTTTTAATTTGTTCTGCTTGCTCTTCTGGGAACAACTTGTTTATGTCAATTAAGAATCTCTTGTCAATTTCATCAGCTAACTCATCGTCTCCTGTAAAGATCTTAGCATAACAGTCCCAAACCAATGCTGGGTGAACCTCAACCATGTGCTCCTGAACAACTGCCCCTCCTGGGAGAGCGTGGTTTATTGTTTCCATGTATTCGTTAATTGTCTCTGGAGTAACCTCTACTCCCAACCTCTTTTCAAGAACAGCGTGAGCTGTATCCATCCCAACAATAACTGTTCTTCTTATATCGTCCCAGAACTGCTGCATTGCAGCGTTGTTCATGAAGTGTAGATCATCTCCTTCAACAATTGCATCTGTGTTTGAGACCTTGTAAGGCATTAATTTTCTCTGCCCTAATGGAACCCCAATATCTGGGTTGTAGAATGGAATTCCTCCTCTTTTCTCAATTAATTTTTGTGCTGCTTCAACGAATTCTCTTTTTCTTGCTGACTGTCTCCATCCACCAAAGACATAGAATTTAGTGTATTTTTCTCTTGGATCTTCTTCGAATTTTTCTTTTAATGCCTTTAAGAATAATCTTTTCTCAGCATCCATCTAACTCACCTCTGCGAGGAATTTTTAATATTTTAATCTGTTTGTAATAATTTTTGTAATTAAGTTTTTTTGATTTAGTTTAAAAGGTTAAAAGTTATTATGTATAGAGGAAGAGTTTTTAGAGTTTTTCAAAGACATCTTCTACTGGAATGAATCCTCCTAAGGTTCTTGCTCTGTGGATTCTCTTAACAACTATCAATAACTCTTCATCATCTCTCATTGGAACTCCATCAATTCTATAGATGGTTGTAATTTCTTTTAATTTTTCTTCTGGTAATGGTTCTCCGACATCTACTGGTTCATCCAAAGGTCTTCCAACTTGATCTTTAACATATAAAACGTGTCCTGTCTTTTCATCATAAACGTATCTTTGGAGAGCATCGAACATTAAACCGTTTTCATCTAACCTTAACGAGTGTCCGTGGACAGTAGCTCCTCTGATACCAATTCTTGCAGGATCGTAGAAAGCAGTATCAATTAAGAAGTTTTTAGATAATGCTTCTAAATCACTTTCTCTCATTTCAATAACTTGTCTTCCTGATAATGTTCCAGTATCTACTCCTCTAAATCTCCACATATATGTTCTTGCTCTATCGTATGGCTGAGCTGGAGCGAAATACATTGAATCAGCGAACTGGATGTATCTAATTCTGTGTCCTTCCTTAGCCCCATTTATTGGCTCAACTAAGTCCCTTACATAGTCCTCTGGTAAATCCATCTCATCCAATGGTGGGTGAACTGTTTTATAGTCCTCTCCTGGTTGTCTGTGTCCCATTATCTTAACAATATCATCATCTGGAATATCTCTTAACTTTTCTAACTGAACGTCTGGATTCATGTGATCTCTTCTATTTTGAGCTATTTTTGTTTGCCCAGGGTAAAACTGTGGCTCGTATGCCATATAATCACCTCAATTTAAGTTTAAGTGGAGTTTTATTTTTTTAATAACTTCATCTATTTTCGTCTGAGGGCATGATTCGCCCCTTACTACTCCGGTTACTATATCCACAACTGTTCCTTTGGTTTTTGGTTCTAATGGCATGACATCTCTTGTTTTCACACCATACTTTGCGAGATCTTCCATATCTACGGGGGCTTGACAGACAATAATGGTAGGAATTTCCACGTATTTAAGTAGGAGTCCTGCCTTGTAGACGATGTGGCTGATAACGTTTCCGAAGTGAACGACACAGAGTTTGTGCCTGTTTATCTGCTCTGCTTCTTCTGGCTTGATCCCAAATGTTGAACCTAAAGCTCCTCTTGGAGCATCATGTGGTATTCCAGATCCTGCATTTAAGACCAAGACACTGGTTTGAATTCCTGCTTCTCTTATACCATAAGTTATTTCACAGACAGGTTTTGTTATATGCCTCCTACCTGGAGACATTGCTACAACCACGACATCATTTCTTAACGCCTCTGCAAATGTCCCTCTCTGTGCCAATCCTCCTCCCTCTCCTAAACCCATCACTGATCTACAATCCACGATTTGTTCTCTTCTTCCTACTGGCATATTATTCCTCTTTATCCTCTTTTTCTACTACTGTAACTGAGGTTGCCATTCTACTTCTTGGATCAACCATTCCTATTAATCGTCTATCCATTTCATTTATTAGGAATACCCCATCTTCTCCATATTTTATATAATCAGTAACTGTTGGTCTATCCTTCAAGAATTTTCCAACTCTTAGATTGTATCCAAATGGGAAGAGTTCTTTACATATTTCATCTAATTTGTCCAGTTCACTGTCATCACTTAGTGTAATCCAAAATCTTCCTGCCATCACTGTTAATTCTACTGGAACTCCTTTGACGTTTATTATTTTTCTTTCAGTGTGATTTACTGGTGTTCCTCTTGCAGGCCCGTAATTCACAACTTTGGGAAGAGGTTGACCGTGGATCACAACTCTCTCCACGGTCTTTAAATCGTAGATTTTATTAAGAAATTTTTCAGTTGTGGATGCTTTTAAATATCTGTGAGGGAAGATCTCAACTTCAATCATAAGTAATCACTTAATTATTTTAGATTTTATCTTTAACTTCTAATGCTCCTTTTATAACATATTTCAATGGTTCTCTAAACTCATCAATTGCACTGAAAACGGTTCCGACTAATGCTGATGTTTTTTCAGGTGAGAACATCTGTGTTCCAGCGTCTAAACACATTGCTGCTGCAACTGGTGGGATAGCGAATCCTTTTGAGTGCCTTGTAACGATGTGGTTTCCGTTGAAGATACCTGGCCCTCCTCCTCCGTAGATTGAGTGTGAGAAGAATGAGAACCCAACTGCTGTACCTTCACATCTACCGAAGTCAACTCCTGGCAGTCCAGTTTCGTATTCTAAGATGTCGTTGTAGTATAAGATTGTTGATGCAATGTTCTGTGCTGCTCTTGCAGCCCCACAGTTTACAATTGCTGCTGCAACTAAACCAGCTGCTGCATAAGCGTTCCACTTAGCAACGTCAACTGGCTTATATAAGGTAAATCCGGATGGTAGTGTTTTATCTTCTTTAATTACTCCATCTTCTAATGCTCTTTCAACTGTTGAAGCAACAACGGTCCCTACTGTTCCATTTTTACCGTTTGCTTTAACTAAGTCAATTACTAAGTTGTCTGCATTTAAACCTTGGTATGCTAAGCCCAATAAGTGCATTCTTTCAAATAATCCGACAGCATCTCCCATTTCAAACATTGCTGTTTGTTCCATAATTGAAGCGAATGCAACAGCGTTCATAACATTTTTCTTTGTACAAGCAACGAAGTGGTTTGCCATAATGTTTCTTAATGCATAACCTGGTCCTTCCAATGATAATGGATTACCTAATAAAGCAGCGATGTTTGATCCTTTCATTGCTACTTCGTGTGGATAACCTCCGATAATAGCTGCGTGAACCATTGGAGCGTCAAATAAATCAACGTCAAATGTTCTTATTATTGCTTCTTTTAATGCCTGAGCTGTAACTAAAACAGAAACAGAGTATTCTGCTGCAACATCTAATCTTTTTGATGGAATTTGAACTGCCATCTGTTTTCCATCGTTGATTAATTTAATTGATGTATCGTCATCATCAGAAACTTTGATAACTTTTTCAACATACTCAGCGACTGTTTCAGCATTCTCTACGATTGGTAAATCCAACTCTCTTCCTCTGATCATGCAACCTTTTCCGCCAACAGCTCCTGTTCTTAAAGCGTTCTCGATACCTGCTAAGTTAACTGCTACTGTCCTCTTAACGTCTTTTACCAACTTTTGAATTGTTGGGTTATATAATGGACTTACTGCCTCTAATGGAACGTTCTCCTCTACCAAGTTTCCTTTTTCGTCGTATAGGTTTATTGTGTCTTTATACTTTACCATAGGAATCACTCCCACATATTGGTTCGTTATAGAATATTCGCACTTTATATATATCCACTTTTTCATTTGAACAAAATCGTAAAACATATATACTACTTGGATTTGAAATTCACAAACAAAGTTTTAAATGTGGAGGAGCAGATCTCCCTAATATATTTGTGGTGAAACGGTCTCTATATAAAAGTTTCTTTTTGAAATTTTTTAATAAAAATTGTAGTTATAGTGTGAAAGTATGGAGGATGTTAGTTTATTAGTAGATCTTAAAGGAGAGCCAGGAATTAATTGTAATGGATTTTGTAAATTTTGCTATTTTAGAAAGGTTGATAAAAAAAACCCAAAACCGTTGGGGTGTAGATACTGCCAATTTACGATTGGATGTGATTACTGCACATATTCAGTTAGAGAGATGAACGGGGACTTTGTTCCATTACCTTTCGCATTGATGGAATTACAGAGTGGTTTAATGTTTAAAAGGTATAAAAAGGTTAATTTAACAGCAGGCGGAGATGTTAGCTGTTATCCTCAATTAAGAGAGCTTTGTAGGGCAATAAGTAATTTTGGATTGCGTATTCATTTAGGATACACTTCTGGAAAGGGTTTTGATAATTTAGATCTGGCTAAAAGTTTAGTCGAGTTTGGAGTTGATGAAGTAACATTTTCCGTCTTCTCAACAGATCCGAAGATTAGAAAAGAATGGATGAACGACAAGAATGCTGAAACAGCTTTAAAGTGTTTAAAATATTTTTGTGAAAATTGCGAAGTTCACTGTGCAATAATCGTTATTCCTGGAGTTAATGATGGAGATGAATTAAAAAAAACAATCTCTGATTTAGTTGATTGGGGAGCTAAGGCAGTTATATTAATGAGATTTGCTAACAAAGAAGAGCAGGGTTTAATATTAGAAAATGCTCCAATAATTGAAGGAATTAACCCTCACTCAATAGATGAGTTTAAAAAAATTGTAGATAAAATGTATAAAGAGTTTGGTAAAGAAATTCGTGTTAGTGGAACTCCTTTACATGATCCAATCACTGGAACACCATTTGCATTGGCCAAGGAGGAAAACAGATCTACTTTAGAACGATTAAAAAATAAGATTGAAGGAGAAGCAACGATAATAACAGGAAATATTGCTTATCCATTTTTAAAAAAGATCTTTGATGAGACATCTGTAAATGTTGTTAAAGTAAATAAAGATATTGCGGACTTAATTACCGCAAAGGACTTGGAGAGATTGAACTTAAAGGATGTTAAAGAAACAGTTTTTATTCCTCCGAAAGCGTTTGTTCATGATTTGGTTGCAGAAGAACTTCTAAGGAGGGATGGGGTAGAGCGGATGGTTGTTCGAGGAGTTGAGCAGTTAACCTTAGATGGGGAGGTTAGTGGAGTGTATACAAAAGAAGAAGCGTTAAAATTTGAAATTGAGGCATTTGAAGAACTGATAGGGATGATCAACTTTTTTGGAATGAAGAAGAGATAATCATAAAATAAATATCAAATAAACTATTAACAAATAAACTTAATATGATTAAAGTTATTTTAGTATTTTAGTTGTTTTTGTAGTAGTTTAGCCACTGCAAAACTTGGGGTTGATAGTGAAACATCCTTACCATAAATCTCTTTTATAGATATTAGGTTATAATGATCATTTAAAGCATCTTTTAAAATACTCTCTCCTAAACCGGTTATAACAACGTCTTTTAAGTTGTATTTTTTTGCAACATTATTAATATTTTCTCTGATTAACTCTAAAAGCTTATTATATAATTTATTTGCAATATCTACTATCTCATCATCGTTAATCAATTCTCTATCGGCACATAAAACCCTTGCTAACCTTGTTAAACAACTTTCATAGTCCTTTCCTGATCCATCTGGCGTATCACAAGTGTAATCCTTTTCTGTAATTTTATTCAATATTACAGCCATATCTGCGGTAATGGCAAAATATTCCGAAGATAAATTAGTTAATTTTCCTCTAAACTCTATTTTATTAGTTAAGAAACTCACAGGAGTTCTTAAAGTCCCAACGTAGATCAACTGATTGCTCATCAACCTATCCAAGTCCGTTTTTTCAGCCAAAATGTTTTTATCTTTTATTGGAATTATGTCTGTGGTAGTAGATCCCATATCAACCAAAATACAACTATCTTTTATAAATTCTGAAACAAATTTAGCAGTTGCATTCCAATTTGATGCTGAAACGTCTAAATAATTTTTTTTAGCTTGTTCTGGGGTTAAAAAGTTTCCATTAACATCAAATATATATATTGGACAATTAAAAGCATTTTCAACTTTATTTATTATATCTTCAACTCCCTCTTTCTTTGTTTTGTAGCAATCAGCTAATTCTGCGGTCATAACTAAGGCAACATAATCAACATTATCACTGTAATTTTTTAGTAATTTCTCTAATTCATCTTTTTTCTTCCACATTGGAAAATAAATATGATGGGTTTTATAGTTATCTCCTTCAATTTCTGTTATTTTTGTATTTGCCCCTCCAATATCTATTCCTAAAATCAAAGTATCACCCAATTTTTATTTTAAAAATTTTTACTACCATTCCAAAAATTAAATAATCATAAACCCTTTTGATATTATATCTTATAAATTTATAAAGAACATTGACCTCGTGAAAATTATACCTTATTGTCCATTAATAAAAGGAAACTGTAAAAAAAGAATGCGTAATGTGGGAGGAGTATGAGGATGAAAATGGAAATCTAATAAAAACTTGTAAATTAGTGGATTGTATTGACTCAATAAATGTTTTATCCAATTATTGTTTTTGAAAGGTTTATATGAAAAAACTGGAATTACTAAAAATGAAGAAGATTTAAACCAGGTTGTTAAAGTATCAGATAATACGGCTAATCAAGAAGAAATACTAAAAGAATTGAAATCAAAATCAGTAGAAGAAATATGTAATGATCTCTACGGATATCTCATTAATGAATTTAAAAGTCCAGATAAAATTATTGGCTTTTATCGAGTAATTGACTTATTCTGGGAATCAAAAGGAACTATTACCAAGTGATCTAAAAAGTAAAATAAAAAATCTGAAATACTTTTAGAAATTAAAGTTAATGAAGAAAGAGAAAAGGTTAAACAGAAGAAAATAGAATGGAAAAAGAAAACATTCCAAACTATGTGAAATTGTGCTATAAAAAAGCATTAGAATATGGATTTGACAAAGTTAGATTAGTAGATATACGTGAATTCTTAGGTGCTGAGGGAGTTGAGGTATCTCCAACTACTGAAAAAATAATCCAATCAAAAGTAAATAGTATGTTAAAATCAAAGAAAAAGCAATAGAAACAATAATTAGTTAATCTCTGGTGAAGATAAATGAACACATTTGCAGAGGTTCAAAAACTATATAGGGAGTATTACAGCTTTGCAATAAAAAATAATCTCTTAGAAATTCCGGATTGTATTGAGTATAGGGAATTTGGATATGGCTATTTAAAAAAAGTTGATAATAGAAATTTATCTTTTAAAAAT
Source organism: Methanocaldococcus vulcanius M7 (assembly GCF_000024625.1). Classification (NCBI taxonomy): domain Archaea; kingdom Methanobacteriati; phylum Methanobacteriota; class Methanococci; order Methanococcales; family Methanocaldococcaceae; genus Methanocaldococcus; species Methanocaldococcus vulcanius. Next base: position 146,907 of record NC_013407.1, on the reverse strand, counting down.
GAGAGAGAGTATAAATCTTGGATATTAAAAAATGCTCCAATGCATCTCTACAAATCATTAGCTTATATGAGGTATCCGAGTAATGTTGGTGGAGCATCTAATAAGGGAATATTTAGAAGAGAATTGGCTTTTGATATTGATGTTCATAAAACAGGGAAGTGTAATCATGAAGATGATTGGATATGCAAGTATTGTTTAGAAGAGGCAAAAAATCAGGCAATTTATTTAATTGAAGAATTTTTAATTCCTGATTTTGGTTTAAATGAGGATGATTTAAAAATAGTTTTTAGCGGAAATAGGGGTTATCATATATACATAAAACCAAAAAATAAAGATATTCTTGAGATCATTGAAAACTACTCAAAAGAAGATAGAAGATTTTTAATGGACTATATTCTTGGAAAAAATTTAAACTTGCATAATATTGGTAGTGGATGGAGGAGAAGGTTAATAAAAGAATTTAAAAAGAACAATATTGGAACAAGGCAATTTGAAAAAGAAAAGAACTGGAAAAAAATCATCGAAAAGAGAAAAAATAAAGAAAAAATTTATAATATAATTGATAAATCTAAGAATAAAATTGAATTGGATGAAAAGGTTATGGAAGATGATATTCGACTACTGAGGGTTATAAATTCCCTACATGGATATACGGGATTTATTGTTAAGCCGTTGAATAACTTAAATGAATTAAAAAAATTTAACCCTCTAAAGGATGCAATATTCAAATATTTTGAGGAGATAGAATATCGAGTGGATATATTTGACGATAGAAAATTCGAAATTCAAATTGGAGGGAAAAAATATCATCATAAAAGTAGAAAAGTTAGCGGATCTGCTTTATTATACTTATTCGGACATAATATTAAATTCACCATTAGTTGTCGCTAAGGAAGCTCCGCTCTTTAGAGTGGAGAGGAATTCAGATGAAAACCTAACGGTTTTCATTACTCTCCTCGCTACGCTCGAAGATAGGGGAGGCGGGCGGAGATAAGGTTTATATATTCAAATTGCCTTATTATTTATCGAGGCGGTCTGACCCCGCCCAATGAGCTGAATCTGCCCAATGACCCCTCGGCGACGAGGATGAGAGGGTGTTCCCAGTGGGAACCTCCGCCCTTTAGGGCGGAGAGGAGGTCAGATTAGAGGAGTAATACCTTCAACAAGCAACTTTCCTGCTTTTGTTTTCTTCCCTTCTTTTTCTACAAATATTCTTATCTTTCCTGCTCTACAAAAATGCTGAACTCTTAAACCGATATTTAATAAAAGATTGTCATCAAATTTTTTTCCAATAAATTCTTCTAAGGTCTTTGATGTAGAGCCACAGGGAGCTTCTCTCAAAATTTCAATTTTTCTTATAATTTTATTGTTATCAAGAATTACATTAATCTTTGGTCTTCCAAAATACTCTAAAAACTCTTTTAGTTGAGGGTATTTATTTACGTATTTATCTAATTTCTCTTCATCAATTTCACACATAAGATTTGGGCAGAATACATTTCCAAAACTTTCGAGTTGTTTTTTAAACCCCTCTCCTTTCCAAGCCCCGACTAAAACAAACGATTTACGATTAATGGATTTTACTATCTCATACGTTAGATCTGGATTTAATGTATAGGTTATAAAGAGATCGTAGTCATTTAATTTGTTTAATATTTCCTTGTCAATTACAATTTCATCAAAATCTCCATAGTATTTCACTTTTATAATATCACATGGAAACTTTTTCTTTATTGTTTCATGTGCTCGATCTCCATATGCCCCATCTGTTAGTATAGCAATTTTCACAGTTTCACCAGAGGTTAATAGAAAAAATGGGATAAAAAATTAATTATTAAGAAAAATTAATAAAAATAAATCGTATCATAATAAATTAATAAACCATCACAAACAATTAAAACTTATAAAACTTAAAATAAAAAATAAAAGATTAAAAAATATTAAAAAATAGAGCCTCGGGCGGGGTTTGAACCCGCGACCTCCTGCTTACCAAGCAGGCGCTCCGCCAGGCTGAGCTACCGAGGCACTATAAGCATAGATAAATTACTACCACTTATATATAAATATTACGCCGAAAAGTATATATACCCCTTTATGATATTTACTAAATTGCTTGTAGCCCGGTGGTGTAGTGGCCTATCATCCGGGGCTTTGGACCCCGGGACCGCGGTTCGAATCCGCGCCGGGCTATCATTTTTTATATTAGATCTATTAATTGGTTATATTAAATATATAAATACATATAATTGTTTAAAATAAAACTAAATAAAAAGTATTAAAAATTAAAGAAATAATAAAAAATGATAGAAAATAAAAAATAGAACTTAGTCCTCTTCAATAGAACTCAAAATGGCTCTTAAAAATTCTATTGTTTTTAATTTTCCTTCCTTACTCCTTATCTCATAAACCCTCAATGGATTAATTGCTTTATAAATATCCTGCTCAGAGATTCCAAGGTCTCTACTTCTTGCCTGACAAACTCTAACTGCAACATCATTAATTTTTGAATCTGCTTCATCTGCATAGTGAACTATATACGCCTCTATCGAATTAGGCCTTGTTGGGGAGTGATCCCCATGATGAGAAGCAATGATTTTAATTACCTCCATTGGAAAATCTCTTTTATAGAGTTCAGCAACTGCCAAAGTTAAGTGATCTAAGTTAAACATATCATAATGATCAAAACTTCCATCCTCATTCTTTACATAGTTATAGGGTTTCATTATGTCGTGTAAAAGTGCCCCTGCAAGTAAATAGTCCCTATTTATCTTAACCCCATAAACATCCTCAAAAACATCCGCCATTTTTAATGCAAGTTTTGCCACAGATAGAGTGTGCTCTATCAACCCTCCCTTATATCTATGGTGCCAATTTATGCTTGCTGGGGATTCTTCAACACTTATCCCAGTATCTACAACTTCCGGATGTGTTGCTTTTGGATTTTTCAAAAACTCAATAACCTTTTTTCTCAGTTTTTCATCTTTTATTTGCTCCGCTAATTTTATTAATCTTTCCATAAAATCCCCCTTGACGTTTTTGTTTGTTTTGATCATCAATTTTTATTGCTTTAATCGTTAAGAATGATATTGAACATAGTTTATATATAATTTATATATTTATAAAATCAATATATAACCTATAATTTTAATATAAAAATTGAGAAATATATAAACATATAAATGATCAATATATAATGTCATAATAATGAGATAGATTAATGAGATAAGATTAACATCATAAACAGAATAAATAAAGCAAAAAAGAAAAAAGAAGAAATAAACAATTAGATGTTGCTCTTACCATTTCTATTTCTATAAAACCCCCATATTGCGAGTTCGTGAAGTTTTAAATAAAGTTTTAAATATGGCGTTGAGAATAGTAATTTTTTAGTTAGTTTAAAAAAAGGTGTTATAAATGATCGAGCTTGCTAAAAGTCATTTAAAAAAGGTCTTAGAGTTGTGTGGAGCTAATAGAAACTGTGAATACTATCCCTGCCATTTTGATGGACAAGTTTGTTTGTGGTGTTTTTGCCCTTTCTATCCATGCGAAGATGAGGAGTTAGGGGAGTATATAAAGAGAAGAGATGGAACAAAAATTTGGAGTTGTGTTAAATGCCATTGGGTTCATAGAGAAGAAGTTGCGACAGAAATATTAAAAGAGATCCTGTCTTTAACAAAAAATAACAGTATAGATGAGGGATTACAATTATTGGATGATAGAGAGTTGATGTTAAAAATAAAAGATAAAATTAAAGCCAAGTACCCAAATAGGTGAAATTGTGGATTTATTGGATGCAGTTTATATCATTAACTTCATTTTACTTATTTTAGCATCAATAACTGATATAAAGGAGAGAATTATTCCTCATAAGTATGTTATAATCATGGCAGTGTTGAATTTGATCGTTGGATACCATTACTTTGGTATCAATGCAGTTATTGCGTTTTTCACAACTTTTATACTGTGTCTTATTTTGAGCATTGGAATGGGAGGAGGAGATGTTAAATTATTTACTGCCTTAGCTCCAATTTTTGCATATCCCGATTCATTTATATTTTATGTTCCAAAGTATATACTTTATTTAATAGCCATCAGTATGTTTATTGCTGCGGTTTTTCCTATGTATAAAATTTTAGTGAGATATTGGAAAGATATTATCCCTTCTGCCTGTTATCTAACTATGATACTTGGTATATTGTATTATTTTATAAATATCTACGAAATTCCTTATGCTTCTCTTATTATTTGGGCATATATCGTTATTTCAGTGTTCTTATCAAGAAAACTCCCAAAATATAAAGAATACACAAAAAAGCTGGGTTATTTATTTCCAATTTACCTGATTTTATTTTATATTTTTGATAAAAATTATTTTATCAAGTATAACCTTTTAATAACATCCCTGGTTTATCTTGGAGAAATTATCCTAATTTCAATAGTTATTTATGCCTTAACAGGTGTAGAAATATCAGATAAAAAGCATATTGAGCAATTAAAAGAAGGAGATATTCTTAGAGACATTATAATAATTGATGGAAATAATGTTGAGGTAAAAAACTTAAATATAATGAAAAGAATAAAATTTCTATTGGAACATGAAATCAAAGGAAGTGAAAATAGAGAAATAATATTAACTGATGGAGAGGGACTTTCAAATGAGGATATTGAAAAAATAAAAAAACTCTATATGGAAGGAAAAATTCCCGACAAACTAAATGTTATAAAGACATATCCGTTTGTTCCGTTTGTGGTGTTTGGGTATTTAGTAGTTTTAATTCTAATGAAACTCTCGATAATATAATTTTCCACATCACACAAGGGATATTACAAGGGGAATGTGTATGCCACTTAAAAAAATTAAAAATTGGACATTATTTAGTATTGGAAGAGCACAAATATCACTTGAATTCTCATTTTTATTTCTTGTAATAATGTTGGTGTGTATTATTAGTATAAGCCATTTTCTTTCTCAAAACTTTACTGAGGAAGATAGGGTAATAAATGAAGTTGAAAACTCAGCAAAAACTGCTGTAATTTTGATAAACTCTGGATATAATGGAATTAATCCTAATGCTACTTTGATATATGGTGGAATTTCTTGGTCTGATGACAAGAGAGAGTTATACATCTACATCTCTCCAAAAGAATATATTACTCCAAATATAAGAAACTTTATTGTTGATTATATATATAACTCAACAGACATAAACAGAAGTAAATATGTCATAATTGTAGATCCCTAAACTATTGTGAGACAAAACTATAAAAATGAGTGATGATAAATAAGACAATAAATGATTATATATATGTTTTAATATTTAGGTGTAGAGTTATATGGTGCGGGTGGTTATATGGTAGATACCTCAAAAATTAAAGCGTTAAAAGAAAAGAGTAAAAAAACGACAAGATCAGGTTCATTAAAGTTTGTATTGATTGTATTGATCATAATGACCGTGGGAGCGTTGGCATTTATAACCTACAATGAACTAAGCAAGATAACTCTTCAAAAAAATGCTGAACTTGAAAATCAGAAAAAACTTGCTATCCAATCAATAAACCAAATGTTTTCTAAGTATCCAAACGATCCGCAGAAGTTGATATATATCAACGAAATTCAAAATGCTAAGAGCATAGATGAGATAAACAAAATATTAGAAGATGCAAAAAGATATATTGCATTTAAAGATTACAAAAATGAAGCAATTAACCAAATAAAAAGCATATATGGAAGTTATTACTCTTTAAGTTTGTATGCTCAGGAACTTGTTCATAAAATAAGTATGGCTCAATCTCCTCAAGAAATAGAAAATATATTAAAAAATGCTGATATTCAGAATGATATAAGAAACATTATTGAAAAGCAGATTGATTATGCTCTCGCTTCTGGAGATAAATATTATTATGTAGAGATAAACGGAAAATCTATGTTTATGACAAGATCAGATATTTTAAAATATAGAAATATATGGACTCTACCTGAACTTAAATCTCTAAAAATTACACCCGTCTCAGAATTAAACAAGTTGGCTATTGAAATATCTGCAAAACAGTGCGGTAAATTACCTCACAAGGGAGATATTATATCGATCTACAATAAAAACGGATCTTTTGTATCGTATGGAATCGTTGAGTCATCCTACGTTATTGTCTCATCTATAAGTTATAGTGAAAGTAAATCAACATCAGATAATGTAAATAAACTTGGAGAAACCTACTCCTCCTCATCATCTTCAAGTGTTTCCTACTCCTTAAACAATATTCCAGGTATACTCCACGCAACAGTTATTGATAAGCTTGATTATAGTAAAATAGAAAAGATGTTTGGAGATTATGGGATAAAACTTAACAGAATCGAAGATAGCACTCAAATATTTGATGGAAATGTAAACTACTTTTTAATAATTTCAGTTCCAAACGACAAAGTTCCTGATTTAGTAAAACTTAACTCAAAAGATATAATTATTGCTATAAAATCAAGTGAATAGTTAAATTTAATTATTAACTTTAATTTTTTACTAAACTTTGAATAATAATAGAAAAACAGACCTAACTTTTATAGATCTTGATAAAAGAAAGAAATAAAAAGTTAAATACCGTTCAACGGTGATGAATGTGAAATTAACTTCAAAAACCATAATAAAAAAGATAATTATCATCTTTATAATAAGTGCAATTCTTCTATCTTTAAATTTTGGAGAAAGAACTATTGCCAAGATGGGATACTCCTATACAATCACAGGAGAAATAACAAACACCAATCCATACTCAATATTTGTCGCTGTCCCCTCCAATATAAGTTTTGAAGAGAAAACACTTCCAAAACCAAAAGATTGTTTATCAGCAACTCTTGATTTAGTGAATCAGACATCCGGAGTTGTTTATTATTCAGATATATTCAATGGAAAAAAGGGATTTTGGATACCTCCATTTACAACTGTAAAGATAAGAATCTATAATTATAATAAAACAACATACGATATAAATATAGATAATAGTCAAAGCGATTATGATGTAGTAGGCCCTGCTGTCGTTGACAAAGTGAAAGTTTTAGATCTAAATACTTTATTTAAAGATGCAGAAGATAAGGGAATTAAGATCGGAAAATTTAAGATGTACGTTGATGGATATGTTGTGAAAGAGGATACCGACTCAATAAGTATTATAATCCCTGCTCCAATAATTATCAAAAACTACGATGAGTTCTATAAGATAGTTGGAAATGGAGATGCAGATGTTTGGATTTCCTCATATAATAGTTGGTATGAGAAGCAGTTAGAAAGAAAGGGGATCAATCCAAATAATGATAACCCTTTAATTCCACAAGACAATGGTGTGCTCGAACCCCCAGACAATTTTAAGATCTTTGATGTTCCTGCAATGGCCTTTACTACATCTTCATTCCATCCAATAGATTTCTACTATATCGTTTATAAATATGAAAGCGATGGAAACGAACAATAGCAACACATTAATTTTTATAACATTTTTTAGGGGATCTTTATGTTTAGATTTAGAAAAAGAGGACAAATTTCCTTAGAATTTTCACTTCTGTTTTTAGGAGTGTTAGTTGCTCTTATAGTTGCTGTTGGTTATCCAGGAATGTTCGGTTTAAAAAAGACCGTAGAAATTTCATCTATGAGTTTAGCACATGCTGCCGTTTCTAAGATGAAACAGACCATTGATCTCGTAGAGATAGCCGATGAAGGCACTGTAAGGACAGTTTACATAAAATCTCCTCCTGGAACTTGGGGTGCTAATGGAAATATTCTTTATCTTTATAGGGATAGTGGTGGAATAAAATACAATATAACTGCTAAATGTAATATAAACTTAAAGATTCTTGGAAATGCAACCGTGCCATATGCAAAAATAATAACTGTTGAAGTTAAAAAAGTAAATTCTTCACAAGTTAATATTACAATATCTTAAACTGGGGCTTTATTTTATTTTTTATTTTTAACTTTTTTTAACCTTTATTTATTGAATAAATAAGAAATAAAAAAATAAGGGAAGTTAAATTCTTAGCATTTTTCTATCGATTAATTCTTTCTGTTTTGCTTTGTTCCAGTTGGCTACGTTTTGTAAATAGCCAGTAATCCTACTAAATTTAGCCACATTTTCAGAACCGCAGTTTACACACTTGTCTCTCAAACCACCAACACTCAACCCACACTTATTACAAACACTCAAATTCTTTGTATACGTCCAATAACCAATGTTAGTTCTTGTTATTTTCTTAGTTATGTCCATTAACACTTCTGGATCTGCCGCCGCCTCCATATTCCACACATGCATTATATGCCCACCATTACATAAAGGATGAAACTTCTCCTCAATCCTAACCTTCTCTCCCAACGTTATTGGAGCATCAACCCTAACATGAGATGAGTTTGTATAATACAAAGTATTTACATCGTTTAAATCTCCCCTAACAACGGTCTTAGCTTGATCTCTAAAGTATTTATAATCCAATTTCGCCATTCTTCCTGCTAAACTCTCAGCTGGTGTTTGTGTGACAGTCCACCTCAGGCCAGTTTCTTCCTTCAACCTATCAGCATAATCCCTCATGTAGCCAATAACCTTTTCACCAAACTTAACCGCCTCTTTTGAATCATGCAACTCCTCCCCCAAGTGAAATTTAAGCATCTCATTCAACCCAACAAACCCAAACGTTTTGGTTGTATTCTCATACCTATAATACTGCCCATCATCAAACTCCTGCGTTAAGAATGAAAGCATCTTATCAACATACAACCTCTCCAAAGTAACCTCATGCTTTATTAATAACGCCTCCTTAACCAACTCCAACCTCTCATGTAAAATTTCAAACAACCTATCATCATCCCCACTCGCCTCATAAGCGATCCTTGGTAAATTTAGAGAATACCACTGCATATTTCCAGTTCTTAAAGTGTCTATCTCAGCATCCCCAGTCCAATTCCCACTTAAACGAGTTCTGCAACCCATACTGTTAGTATTAACAACCTGCCAATCAGGAAGCATATTTATAAAATAAGGAATACCAAACTTAGCAGACAACTCATGAATCTTAACCATTAACTCCTCATTCTCATTACTAAAAGCATTATCCCTCAACTTAATTATAAAATTCGGAAAGATAAACGGTTTACCCATCGCATCCCCTTCCATCATCACATCAACCAACGCTTCCAAAATCAACTTTGCCTCCTCCTCATAATCCCCATAAGTTCCTCTCGTTGTTCCAGCTATTACTGCTGGCTTATCCCTCAAAAACTCTGGAATTTCCAACTCCAAGTTTATACTACTAAAAACACACTGCCCTCCCCTACTAACATACATCTGATTCATCTCATAAATAAACATCTGCATTAACTGCTTTATCCTCTCATAACTCAATCCCCTGACATAAGGAGCTAACCAAACATTAAACTCATCAATACTCTGCCCCCCACTCATGTTGGTTTGTGCTGCCATCATAACTTTTGCAGCATGCTGTATAGCAACTTCAGGATGCTTAGCTGGTTTTGAAACACAAGTATGCAATCCAGTCCCATCCACTTTCAACCCATGCATAAAGAAGGGTCTTAAATCATGTTGCAAACAAACAGGCCTTGTTGCAGCATACTCTAAATCATGCAGGTGTATATCTCCCTTTATATGAGCATCAGCAATATGTTTCGGAAAGATTGCTAATAAAGCATATTGCTTCATTGTTTCATCAGCAACCCACTTATGAATTGATTCTGGATTATACATTAAGTTAGCATTCTCTCTCGAACCCATTTTTAACAGTTTTGTTATATCATAAATAGGCATTCCTAATCTTGTGTGTTTATGCCTTAACTCTTCAAACCCATACTCTAACAGTTTCGCATTAACAATCTCTCTAATCATTGGAGCAGTTAAATATTTCACATTAAGTTTTTTCAACTCTAACTCAACTTCATCAGCTATTTTTTGAGCTATTTTTTTATCTGCTCCTGCCTCTTTTACTAATGCCTTAACTATCTTCTCTTTATCAAATGGCTCAAACTCCTTTTCTGAAGTTCTAACTTTTAAAATTACTTTATTTTTATAGTTTTCAGCTATTTTCGGATCTGTTCTTTTTAATATGTCATAAACAATATTTTTTAGCTCTTCAGTAGACATTCCATTGTAAACTTTTGTATATATTTCAGATAGTATATTTTCCAGATCTCCATAATTTACTCCGCTGTTTATTAGAGATTTCACTAATTTGTTTATATTAAATTTCTCTTCTCGCCCATCTCTTTTTATTATTTGAAGTTTTAATTTTTCTTCGGAAAAATTCTTAACACTTATCATCCAACCACCTAAACACCGTGTATACAGAAAAATCTCGCTGAATTTTTATTCAATTTTATTTAATTAGTAATCTAATTTTCATGTCGGAGTGTTATGTAGTTATTTCGTAAGTGGCATATATACCTAACGGAATGAATTTCTGCTTAAATACTTTAAATAGGTGCGATAACCTTTTAATAAGGTATATAAATACTAAAAAATTGCTTTATTAAATTAAAGGGTCGTTTATATTGATTTATTACTTTACATTAAGTATTTCACATATATTGAACAAAAAACGTTTAAATATGAAAGTATTTAAAATGGATAAAAAAAGAACTATTGATTTTTCTTAGAATTTAATTGCTCTCCTATAATTTCATCTACTCTTTTCAAAAAATCCATAATTTTATCTTTTGGAACAACAGCTCCTGATGCAACATTATGTCCTCCTCCGGTTCCGCCAAATTCCTCAGCTACTGCCATCGCAACACTTAGATTTAAACCTCTATTTACCAAATCCCTATTCCCTCTTGCAGAAAATTTGGCAATATCTCCCTCGATATGATAACCAATAACTGGTTTTTCATCTGCCAGTATTGAGGCGATTATTCCAATCATTCCCTTTTTTCCTTCAAAATAGAGTATGTTCTTTAAACTCTCTAATTTAACACTTTTTAACTCATTAATTAAGTTTTTCTTATATTTCCATAAGATATTTTTACCGATATTTATGCATTCTTCATCTTCCAAACAAATACCTATTCCAACTGCAAAAAGCCCATTTCTACCAACGGCATTTAACATCTCTGACATTAAAAATGCATCTTTTACTTTATGTTCAATTATAAACCTATTAACAGTTAAATTATCAATTTTTGGGTATCTAAATAGAATTGAAGATAATAATTTTTTTCTTTCAGATTCGTCCAAATACTTCTTATTGGGGTCTATTCCAATTTCTTTCAAGAATTTAAATGCTTTGCTTTCTGATGCAAGATCTGGAATATATGGCTTTGTGCAATATGCAATCGCTTTATACATCTCAACATCATATATATTATAAACTATATCATTAACGATCTTTACAAATCTATACTCTCTTGCCTCATTCACTATAAATTTATTTAAACCTAAAAGAGGAGAGTATTGCATATCTCCAATAATCCCAACTATTGCTAAAACACTTAGGTCATAATAACCAAATTCCCTCGCTACTAAATAACAGACCCCGCTTGCAGTTATCTCCTTGGCTCCATCAATTCCAAAAATGTGAGGATTTAGTTGGATAATATCTCCTAAAAAACTCTCTTTTATCTTTGGAGGATGATGATCCAAAATTATAGCATTAAAATTATTCTTCATTATCTCTTCTATCTGTCCACTTCCCATATCTGCAAATATAAAAAGGGGCTTATTTACTTCATTTTCCTTAGCCAATTTTTCAATAACCTCTTTTGATAGATGTTCAACAACAGTTAAATGAAATAATTTGTTCGTCCTTAATAACATTTTAACCAATATTCCCCCACTACTTAATCCATCTGTATCGTGATGAGTTATAACTCTGATATAACCATTATGGTTTAATATTTTCTCCTTTATGGCTTTAACAACTTCTTCCATCTCTTTAAGTTTCTCCATTACCATAACATCCCACCTTAAACATCTTGATTTATCATAAATGTTCAACTAATCTTTTATACTTTATACTTTTATTTCTTACATCACAATCATAGTAAGATGCATAGAATTTTATATAGAAGGATTTTAATAGAAATAAATACTCATTTTCTCTAAATTTTTTATTAAAAATTATCATGGGAGATCATGTCAAAAAACCTTGAAAAGATAAGAAAATATTTAAAAGATCATTTTTTTAAAAAACGAGTTATTATTTCTTATTCTGGAGGGATAGACAGTTTACTCCTTTCTATTCTTCTATCTGAAGTTGCAGAAGTATTATGTATTTTTATAAAAACGCCATACATCTCAAACTGGGCTTTAAAAAATGCAATTAAAAATGCAAATCAATTTAATTTAAAACTTAAAATTATAAATGTTAATAAGATGGTTGAAAACAGGGAGGAGAGGTGTTATTATTGTAAAAAGATGTTTTATAATATATTGAGTAGGGAAAAAGATGTTAATGAATATGATCTAATTGTTGATGGAACTAATTATGATGATCTCTTTGACAATAGACCAGGATTGAAAGCTAAAAATGAATTCAAAATTAGATCTCCATTTGCAGAATTAAAAATAAGAAAAAAAGAGATTTTAAAGATTGCCAACGAGTTAAATATATCCATACCTCCAAAAGAGACATGTCTGCTAACAAGATTTGAATATAATAGAAAAATATCAATTAGCGATCTAAAAAAGATTGAGGAATTAGAAGAATTTTTAAGAAATTATGTAAAGGGAGCTATAAGAGTTAGGGACTATAAAAATTTGGCTATTATTGAGATTGAAGATGATTTAAACGATATAATTAATAAAAAAGAAGAAATTATTAGAAAATTTAAAAGTTATAGGTTTAAAAAAGTATGTATAAATTTAGAGGGTTATAAAAGTTATTGATGGATTTTATATCTCAATATAGCAGCTATTCCCTTAAATGCATTTAAAATCATAGCCCCCTCTTCGGTCTCTGAAGAAACAGTTAAAAGTTTAGTCCCACTCTGCTCACACAACTCTGAGAGGTATTCTATATAGTCCTTTTCTTCAACAATACTTAAAGCCCCTCCACATTTTGGACATTGAGCATTTTTTATTTCTTCCTCTAATTTCATAAGCTCAATTTTATCCACTGTTTTTTCTTCTAAATAATCGCAATTGTTGCATGCTATTTTTACTTTATACTTCTCTAACTCTTCGGAAACTATCAAAGTATCAACAGCTCCCATCATTAACGCTTCTAACACCTCTTTTTCCCCATAACAAGCTAATCCTCCATCCTCTTTTATAAGCTCTTTTAAAAATCTTTGGACAACTTCTCTCTCTTTCATCAACTCTACATCCTTTAAAAGTGGGGCTGCCTTTTCGAGTAATTCCCTAATTCCAAATTCCTCAGTGTAGCAGAGATCGTAAGTGTCTAAAACAAGTTTTTTTAGTTCATGATGGAGATAGTCCCCTTCAACAAACTCGTTTTTAGTATGACCCGGGCCTCCAACTAAAATTCCCCTAAGTTTTTTTTCCTGCAATAAAGGAAGAAACTGTTCATTAGCTTTTTCTCCAACTCTTTGCAGGAACTCATGTGCTGCTAAGTCAATAAGTCGTTCTAATCTTCTCGCTGATTGCCCTCCTGCTTTAAACTTTCCTGGAACTCCACTTGTCAACTTTTTTAATACGTTTATGTTTCTTCCTTTAACTAATGCAATTGTTGCTTCATTTCTATCAACTAATATTATTCCATAAACATCTTTATCTTCTAAAAAGCTTTCTAATGGCTCTAAATAAAATTCAGAATCACATCTATAAACATATGTCTTTATTGGTTCTGGTGGCTCTATAACATACGTCTCCATTTTTTCAGTTCCAGGACCTCCTCTTGGGATCATTCCTGCAAAGATCACCACACCTTTTTCGAGTGGCTCCTTCAATAGTTTTAATCTCTGCAATATCGCTTCTATTGCCGATTGGACATTTTTTCTTGTGCTTTTACTTTTAATATTTGAGGCCTGAGACATCTCCTCTCTTAAATGTTGGGCTACGTCAGATATTCTCCTACCTGCGGGAATATATAAACTAATAAGTTCAGTCCCTTTACCTTTTTTAGTTTTTAATTCTTTTATCATCTTTTTAAATAAATATGTCTGTTTTGAATCGCTTGATGCCATAGTTTCTCACCATTTTTGCACCTAATATTTTTGTTTTGTTGATTTAAATTTTAATTTAAATTTTAGTTCTATTTATAAAATTTATAAAATCGTAAAATTAAATATTGTGTTTATTGTTTTTCGCAAAAAATTGTTAAAAGAGATATTAAATTGATGATTTATATATAATTTTGCCAGTTTTGTTTATCATTATTTATCTTTTTTAATAAGGTTTTTAACAACATCCAAAATATTCTCAGAGATTACATACTTAGAATTATCTTTTAAAACATTATTTGCCACTTCTAATGCTTTATACAATTGAGCTTCATCTTTAAAGTATTGCCTTGCTGCTTCTGCAACTATCTGTATTGCCTTTGCCTGACCCTCTGCCTCAATTTTCAAACTCTCAGCGATTCCTTGTGCCTTTAAAATCCTACTTTGCTTTTCTCCCTCTGCTTCCAATATTGCCGCTCTTTTCAATCTTTCTGCTTTCATCTGTTGAGCCATTGCATTTTTAATATCCTCCGGAGGATCTATTTCTTTAACTTCAACTTTCTCAATCCTAACTCCCCATGAATCCGTCTCTCTATCTAATATCTCCAATAATTTTGAATTTATATACTCTCTTTTGTTTAAAACTTCATCTAACTCCATACTTCCAATTATTGCCCTCAATGTTGTTTGTGCTAAATTTATTATTGCATATTCGTAATCTTCGACCTCCAAAAGTGCTTTTTCGACATCTATAACCCTATAATAAACTACTGCATCTACCTTAACCACTGCATTATCTTTTGTAATCATCTCTTGCGGAGGAATATCTGTAACCCTTGTTCTCATATCTACTTTAACAGGAACATCTAAAAATGGGATTATAATATTAATTCCTGGCTTTAACTTTCCTATAACTTTACCTAATCTAAATATAAGACCTCCTTCATACTGCTTAACAATAACGACAGCTTTTACTATTATAAAAAGGGCAATTATTCCCAAAATAATCCAAAACCAAGACATGATCATCCCTCACTAACTTTTTGAACAATTAAAGAAACCCCTTCAACTCCAACAATCTTAACTTTATCTCCTCGCTTTATTTTATCCTTTGATTTTGCTTGCCATACTTGGTTCTCCACTTCTATTCTCCCATAGCCATTCTCTTTAAAATCTTCAATTGCTCTTCCAATCATTCCAATAAAACGCTCGGCACCAACTTTTATATCCTTTCCAGAGGAATATACAAACTTATATAGGCATATAACTGTCAAAAAACCTGCAACTATTGCAGATACAAATGCATACTGTGGAAATAACAATAAGAAAACACCATATACAACCAAAGCTATACCCCAGGCAGGAAAATACAGACCTGGAATAACCACCTCTAATGCGATTATCAAAAATCCTGACAATATAAACACATAGCCAATTTCCATTCCTCCCTCCCGTCCAAAATTTTGATTAAAAAATTTGTCAATAATAATTAGTTTTATCCCTATATTTAAAATTTCCTATTTTATAGTGTTTTATTCGCTATATTTATATAAGTGGTAGGTGTTAAATAAATGTCTCAAATAAAATCAAACGCTTTAACTATAACCTATTCAAATATCTTGACGAACTTACCATCATAACCAAGACATTAAATTCAATAAAACAAGTGAGAAAGAGGAAAAATATAAGATTTAACAATACAGAAATTAAAAATAACACAACACTAACAATGCGACGTTAGCTAATAAAAAGTATTATAGTATTATAAAAAATATAAAAAGAAACGATTAATCGAGGTGAGCAATATGGTAGAAAAAGGAAAAATGGTAAAAATAAGTTATGAAGGATACGTAGATGGGAAATTATTTGATACAACAAATGAAGAACTTGCTAAGAAAGAAGGAATTTACAGTCCTAATATGGTATATGGGCCTGCAACAATATTTGTAGGAGAAGGGCAAGTTCTTCCCGGATTAGATGAGTTATTGTTAGAAATGGATGTTGGAGAAGAGAGAGAAGTTGTTCTTCCACCAGAAAAAGCATTTGGTAAAAGGGATCCATCTAAGATAAAACTAATTCCAATGTCTGAGTTTAAAAAGAGAGGAATCAAACCATTTAAGGGCATGGTTATAACGATTGATGGAGTTCCTGGAAAGGTTGTAAGCATTAACAGCGGGAGAGTGTTGGTTGACTTTAACCATGAATTGGCAGGTAGGGAAGTCAAATATAAAATAAAAATTGAAGAAGTTATCGATGACAAGAAGGATATTGTTAAAGAAATAATAAAAATGTATGTTCCAAGATTAGATAACGTAAAAGTGAGTATAAGAAACGGGACAGTTAAAATTGAACTTCCAGAATTTGCTCCATTTATTCCAAATATCCAAACGGCTAAAATGGCTATTGCCAATGAAATACTAAAAAGATTACAAGACGTTGAGAAAGTTAGCTTCGTTGAGACATTTGAAAGAAAAAAGACAGAAGAATAAAGTGTTAGTAATCAGATCTAATTAACCAACTATTTTTATAATTAATCAATACTAATTCTTTTTTAGCATTGAAATTTTTATCATTGAGAATTAAAAGATTAAATATAAGAGCGGTTAAACTTCATTAAACTCAATATTTTAATGTTAAATATTAACAAAGTGTTAATATTCACACTTAAATCATAAAATTAAAAATAAGTGGAAAATATGAAAGACAGATTTGGAAGAGAGATAAGATCGCTCAGAGTGTCAATAACAAACAAATGCAATTTAAAATGCTTTTACTGCCATCAAGAAGGCCATCTATCAAACAACAACCGATCTATGACTGCTGAAGAGATCGGAAAGATAGTAAGAACATCCACAAAATTTGGAGTAAAAAAAGTAAAAATTTCTGGAGGAGAGCCACTATTACGAAAAGACGTTTGTGATATTATTAAAAATATCAAAGATGAAAGAATAAAAGATATATCTTTAACAACTAATGGAATTTTATTGGAAAATCTTGCTGAAAATCTCAAAAATTCTGGATTGGATAGAGTAAACGTCAGTTTAGACACATTAAATCCTTTTTTATATAAAAAAATTACGAGATTTGGAGATGTAAATCGTGTGATAAGTGGAATAAAAAAGGCAGTAGATGTAGATCTAACACCAATAAAAATAAATTTCTTAGCAACAAGCATAAATATCTCTGATCTAAAAAATATAATGGAATTTTGTAAAGATGTTGGGGCAATTTTGCAGATAATCGAATTTATTCCATTAAACAAAGATCTAAAAAAATATTATGTTGATATAACACCAATAGAGAACGAAATCAAAGAAAAAGCAGATAAAATAATTACAAGAAAATTCATGCAAAATAGAAAAAAATACATTATTGATGGCTTAGAAATAGAATTTGTTAGACCCATGGATAACACAGAGTTTTGTTTACACTGCACAAGAATAAGGTTAACTTATGATGGATATTTAAAACCATGTTTATTAAGAGATGACAATTTAGTCGATATTTTAACCCCTTTGAGGAAAGGAGACGATTTAGAAAAATATTTTATCGAATGTATAAAGAGAAGAGAGCCGTATTTTAAATTAAGCAGAGGTATTTAAATTCAAAATGTTATTAAATATCTCCTCTATTTCCTTTACAACTTTTGAATCTAAGTTGATAAGCTTTCCTGAAAATTCACATTTAATAACTTCCTCATCATAAGAAACAACTCCAAAAACTTCCAAACCAAGTTCTTCTTTAATAATCTCTTTCAAACTCTCTTTATCATCTTCTCTTACTTTGTTAACAACAACTCCAACATTTTTTATTCCTAAATCGTTAGCTAATTTTTTCATTCTTTTTGCAGTTATCAGTGATTTTTTTGTTGGTTCTACAACGATAAGCATTAAATCAACTGTATCTATTGTTTTTCTTCCAAAGTGCTCAATCCCTGCCTCCATATCTAAAATAACAACCTCATCCCTCTTTAAAATTAAATGCCTTAATAATCTTCTTAATAAAACAGATGCAGGGCAGACACAACCTTCCCCTCCTTCTTCAATAGTGCCCATAACCAGAAGAGTTATGTTATCTCCTACTTTATACCCCACCTTATCTACCAAATCATCAACTTTTGGATTTATCTTAAAAATATTCCCATAAGTCCCTGGTTTAGCCCCAGTTCTTTCTTCTATAATATCATTTCTCTTTGATAAAGGAACTATATCTTCCTCAATTCCAAATGCTAACGCTAACGTAGGGTTTGGATCACAGTCAACTCCAATAACCTTAAATCCATTTTTTTCAAATAATCTCATTAATGTTGATGAGATAAACGTTTTTCCTACTCCTCCTTTTCCAGTTATTGCTATTTTCATTTTTATCACGTTATTTTTATTTGTTCGATTTTTCTTATTCAGCCCTTAACTTATCAAATCAGTTTAACCGCTATTATTTGTATTGGATACTTTTAAGATATTAATAATCTTTTCTCCCAAATTTTTTATACTAATATGAATTTTCCTATCTGCTCATTAAAACCTTCTAATATTTTTGAGAGATCCTTATGAGACGTATATAAATATTAAAGTAAATTAAAATAAATTCTTAATCGTTTAAAAAAGTTGCAAACATTTACAACCTTTTTTATTAATAAAATAACACAAATGACATAATAGATTAAAATTATATTCATATTTACAACCATTCTTAGGATGAAACTATTGTTACAACCGTTTCATATAGTAAGATTTATATAGTAGTTCGTCGAAGGTATATACCGTCAATCAAATAACAACACAAAAAATATTACAAAAAATTATATGGTGATAAAATATGGCAATGAGCTTAAAGAAAATAGGTACCTTAGCAATAGGAGGGGCAATGGTAGCTACTGCCTTAGCAAGCGGAGTTGCTGCTGAAGTTACAACAATAGGATTCAGCGATTACAAGGACTTAAAAGCTGACTTAGTTAAAGATGGACAGCCAAACTGTTATGTTGTTGTTGGAGCTAACGCACCATCAACAATGGACGTTGTTTCAGCTGCTGACATCGCTGCAAAAATAGGAAGCTTATGCTACAAAGAAGGAACAGTTACAGATGGAAAAGCATTATTAGATGTATATGCAAAATCTGAATCAGACGATTTTGATCTAACTAGAGATTGGGATACTGCAATTCCATTAATCTCAACATCTTCAACATATACATTAGGAGAATATAATGCAAAAGTCACAGTTAATATATCGGACAATTATGAAAAATACTTCAATAATAACTCAATAATCGATCTAATATCATTTAAAGATAAAAATATCAATTCGATCCCTTCAAATGATATTTCATATAATAATAACAATATTAGTACTTTCAATAACTTAGTGACATTATCTTCCGAAGTGAATGTTCCTACATCAATTTCTAGCTATATTAATATAACAAAAGAAGGAATAACTACCGAATATAAAAGAATTATTGATATGTCTTTAGTTGGATCTTCTTCCGGTTTTAATACATTAAATGTTGGTGATATTATAGAAGATCCATATACTGGATCAAAAATCATAATTACCGATATTAATAATGCAGGTATCAATTATTACGAATATATCGGCCAAAGTATTCTAGAACCTACTACAGTTCCGAGTGTGTATAATACAACCATTGATAATTATTATGTAGAATATAACCAGACCTCAGATAATATTATCTTAAAAGATGAGAGCACTGGTGCAGTTTACATCAATGCTACAGTATCCAACCTTCAAGCATTAGGAACTGACGTGTACTATATATATAATGAGTCTAGTAACACTGGTCTAATATTTAACAAAAAAGGAAATATCGTTTGCATTATTAAGAATCCTGGAGTTAGGACATTTGGTGAAATGTTATCTTCTTTTGAAGTCCCCCAAGGTGGAAAACAATTCGTTGCAATTACATATGAAAATGGTACGTTTGTTCCAAAAACTATAAATGATTTGATAAATGTATCTGAAATTGTAGGTATTGGGGTAGTTTATGATAGTTATAAAATATACAATGCTGTAGGTGATGAAATAGAAAAAATAAAGGTTACAAATGAAGCTGCATTACCTGAAAATGGGAAAATAGTATTTATTTCAGCTTCGGATAGCGATTATGCAGATAGCTTAGCGAAAGAAGCTGAAGATGCATTCTCAGGAGATCATTTGTCAGACATAATTTCAGGAACTGATGTAAGAGTAAAATCATTGGGAGTATTGCCTACCGCATTGAAAATTGATGACATAGATCCAGATGATTGGTACACTGAAACTAAAGACGATGATGCCGGAGAGATATTTGTAGTTTCTGTAAAAAACGATTCTGACGACGGTATAACAATTAAGAAAAGAGAAGCACTATATATGTCCTTAGCATATAAAGATGGAGATAGTAATATCGAAGATACTGTTCCTATAAAACCAGGAGATAGAATACCATTTTTAGGAAAAGAAGAAGCTGTAGTTAAAATAGATTCTGATAAAGATGCAATTTATTTAGGAGATCCCGTCTACGAAGGGGTAATGAAAGAAGGTTCCGAAATAGATGTCGGAAATGGATATTCTGTAAAAGTAAAGCAGGTTTTAAAATCAACTAATCCAGGAGAGTATAAAGTAACCGTAGACATTATTAAGGACGGAACTGTAGTAGCTGAGAAATCGGACACTGTAGATACTAGTACAGGACAAACAATGAAGTTTGTATATGGAGGTATTGGTGTCGTCGTACATACTGCTTGGATGAATATTGGTGAAACCCAGGGATATGCTGAACTTTTAATCACAAAAAACACTAAGGAAATAGATCTTGGTAAGAAATATATTGGAGATTATAAAGCATACGCCGTTGTTAGAAATCCATTTTCAGATGTCTTAAACTTAGAATCCGATATAAAAGACAGTGACAATATAGTAGGTATTGCTTTAAGGTATGAAGGAGATGATCTAACTTCTTTAGAAGATGGAGATAGTCTTAACATTGCAGATTACGTTTCATTCAAATTTGATGATGAAAATAAGCAGGATAGATTATATGTTTATTTCTCAATGGATAAAGAGGAGCCGTTGGAGCTTCAAACAGGAGAAACCGCTTCAATATTAAATGCAAAAATAACACTAAATAACATAGAAGGTACTGCAGTTGAGCCATGCTCATTAACAGCTCCAATCGCTAAGTTAGACAGTGAAGTTAGCTTAGACACTGCTGACAAGAACTTGGTCTTAGTTGGAGGACCTGTTGCAAACAAATTAACAAAAGAATTAGTTGAAGAAGGCAAATTAGAATTAAACAATACAAGCCCACCAACAATTGCATTAATTCCAGGAGTAGCAAACGGACACGATGTTATAGTCGTAGCTGGTGGAGATAGAGAGAAAACAAGAGAGGCAGCTTTAGAATTAATCAAAAACCTATAAATTCCCCAAAATCCTTTTATTTTTTCTTTTTTTAGATAAATTAATTTGTAAATTTGATTGATTTAATATGGTGTTAAAATGAAACTAAATGAAAAAAATGTTATGTTATTTGCGTTAACGTGTTTTATCGTTGTTTCTACTGTTTGGTTATTTTTAAACCCTATTCAACCAATAGAAAAGCATGTTTCTGATGTTAAGGAAGGGGATTACGTTATTATAAAGGGATACATCCAAGAGATGGATGTTAAAAGAGATAAGTATCGCCATGTTATTGGACTCTCACGACTTGTTATAAACGATGGAACTGGAAATATAGACGTTGTTGCCTTTGGTAAAACAAAAACAGAACTTTTAAATTACATACTGCAATATACTCCAATGATAAAGGAAGGGGACTATGTTGAAGTCAGAGGTAAGGTGTCCGTTTATAGGGGGCTGTATGAAGTGATTTTAGATAAAGCAGATGATTTTAAACTACTTAAAAAGAATAACTTCGATAGAGATATTTTCTTATCTCCAACTCCAACGAGCATTTACGCCTCTATCTATGGTAAAAAGTATCACACCCTCGATAATTGCCCATATGGGAAAAGATTAAAAAAGGAAAATATTATATACTTCTACTCAGAGGAAGATGCGAAAGCACTTGGTTATGAAAAATGTAAATGGTGCAAAGAACATGAAAATTAAAAAGAAAAAGTTTTTAAAGTGGGAAAATAATATATAACCATTATAACATAAAATCAAAAAAGTTCTGAAAATATTGAATTTTCTCTTTAATAGATGGTGATGGATATGAAGCATAAGAAGTTTTTTGCGATAACGGTATGCTCTCTATTGTTGTTTACTGTTTACTTTTATAGAGATCCCGACAGACCAATAACAAAAGGGAATAATATAATATTATCTCCCGCGGATGGGACTATTGAGTATATAAATTTTTATAAATCAGGAAATCCTGAGGTCTTTAAAGATGGAAATTGCTATGTTGTAAATGTATCCAAATACTTCCCAAATGGATGCTATGTTATCGGAATATTTATGTCTCCACTGGATGTTCATGTAAATAGAGCACCAATTGGAGGAGATGTTGTTTACATAAAACATATAAATGGGGCATTTTATCCTGCATTTCTAAGTGGAGTTCAAAAAATAAATGAGAGAAATATTGTGATTATAAAGAACGGTAGTGAATATGTCGGGGTTGTTCAAATTGCTGGATTTGTAGCAAGAAGATGTTGGCTTAAAATACATGAAGGAGAACATGTCGACATGGGAGAAAGAATAGGCATGATAAAACTTGGATCTCAAACTGCTTTAATAATTCCATCAGATTATAATCTAAAAGTTAAAGTAGGAGAGAAGTTATATGCCGGAGAAAGCATTGTTGCAATCAAAAAAGGAGAAAATAATTAACAATCTTAAAAAAGACATTTTAAAAATTCGGGAGGAGATTGGTTTAACTCCCACACAATTTGAGATTGTAGATATTAATATTGATGGGAAAATTTTAACAATATATACAAAAAATAGAACCGATAAATCCATAATCATTGGCCCGGGAGGTTGGGTGGTTGGTAAACTAAGAGAAAAGTTAAAAGATAAATTTAATATAATAAGGGTTGAAGATTATAGCGATATATTATTATTCAGAGAGAGGGTTAAACTTATAAAATCTTTTTTTAGTGATAAGGAAATACAGATAATTTGTGATTATTTCTTATCCGATAATGTTTTAAAAACAGATAATAAAGTTGTTTGTATAGTTCAATGTCAATACGATCTCTATTCTCTTTCCATATTATCAAAAATCTTTAATGTTAAAGCTATAACCTATGATTTTCCAGCTCTCGTTCCAAAGAGGACAAAAAATAAAATAACAACCTTTATAAATGAGAACAACATAGATCATGAGTTCATATCCCTTAATATTTCTAAAGAAGAACTTACTGATATTATAAAAAATTTTCCATATGGATTTTTAAAAGATAAGATAATAGACGATTTTGAGGGAGTCATATTTACAAGTTGTTTAAATTGTAGAATCTTTAAACATAAAAAGGGAATACTAATAAATTTCTTTAAATTATTTCCTCTAAAAATGAGAAAGGATGAGAAATACCTAAACTACTGCCCACTGTGCATTCAAAGTTGTAAATTTAGACAAAATTCTGAGAGATTTATAAAAAAGATTGTTGAAGAAGTGTATGTTGGATTCAAAGAGCCAACTGACGCCACTGAGGAGATCTTATCAATGGTGAAAACTTGGAAGAGATAGAAAAATTTACAATTATTGACTTAAATAGCTTAGATAATTTTATAAAAGTAGTTAGATGCCCAAATTGTTCATATGAATTTAAATGTGTTGGAGATAGAGTTATCTGCCCAAAATGTAAAATAATTATAAATTTAAAGGAAAAATAGTGAGATTATGCATCCAACTAAACTATTAAAAGGAACAAAATCAAAACTCTTAGAAGGTAAAAAAATTTTAGTTGCTGTAACTTCATCAATAGCGGCTATTGAAACTCCTAAATTGATGAGAGAGTTAATAAGGCATGGAGCAGAGGTTTATTGCATCATTACAGAAGAAACCAAAAAGATTATAGGCAAAGAGGCATTAAAATTTGGATGTGGAAATGAGGTTTATGAAGAGATAACTGGAGATATAGAGCATATCCTTTTATACAATGAATGCGACTGCCTTTTAATATATCCAGCAACTGCCAATATAATCTCAAAGATAAACTTAGGAATTGCAGATAATATTATAAATACCACTGCTTTAATGTTTATTGGAAATAAACCAATATTTATTGTCCCAGCAATGCATGAAAATATGTTTAAGGCAATTAAAAGACATATAGATGAGCTTAAAGAGAAAGATAACATTTATATCATATCTCCAAAGTTTGAAGAAGGGAAGGCAAAAGTTGCAAGTATTGAGGATGTTGTTAAAGTAGTTATTGAAAAAATAGGAAATAACTTAAAAAAAGAAGGTAATAGAGTTTTAATATTAAACGGAGGGACTATTGAGTTTATAGATAAAGTTAGAGTTATATCTAATTTATCATCTGGAAAAATGGGAGTTGCCTTAGCAGAAGCTTTTTGCAAAGAGGGCTTTTATGTCGAGGTTATAACAGCCATGGGATTAGAGCCACCTTATTATATAAAGAATCATAAGGTTTTAACAGCTAAGGAGATGTTAAATAAAGCTATTGAGTTGGCTAAGGATTTTGATATAATTATTTCATCAGCAGCTATATCTGATTTTACAGTTGAGAGGTTTGAAGGAAAGTTGAGTTCTGAAGAAGAGCTAATATTAAAGTTAAAGAGAAATCCTAAGGTTTTAGAAGAGTTAAGAAGGATTTATAAGGACAAGATAATTATTGGATTTAAAGCAGAATACAATTTAGATGAAAAGGAACTTATAAATAGGGCTAAGGAGCGACTAAATAAATACAATTTAAATATGATTATAGCCAATGATTTAAGTGAGCACTACTTCGGAGATGATTATATTGAGGTTTATATTATAACAAAAAATGATATTG
Source organism: Methanocaldococcus vulcanius M7 (assembly GCF_000024625.1). NCBI lineage: Archaea > Methanobacteriati > Methanobacteriota > Methanococci > Methanococcales > Methanocaldococcaceae > Methanocaldococcus > Methanocaldococcus vulcanius. The sequence goes on along the minus strand of NC_013407.1, from coordinate 121,826 downwards.
AGAAAATCTCTGGATCTAAGAAATATGTTGCTGAAAAGATCGTGGAAAAAGTTAAAGAGTTGGTGAAATGCCATGTTTAAAAAAGTTATAATTAATTCATTTAGAGGCATAAATAATCTTGAAATTGATGATTTAAAAAGAATTAATTTATTTGTTGGAAAAAATAATTGTGGTAAGACATCTGTTCTTGAAGGAATCTATTTACTAAGCAATCCACTTACTATTTTAAATTTAATTGATATTAGAAATTTTGAAAACTTTAAGGAAATATATAAAGATTCAGAAGTTTTTAATAACGCATTATTAACTATTTTTAATAAAATAAATACCAACATTCCAATTAAAATTAGCGGTTATATAAATTCACATGAGATGAAAGAACTTATTATAAATTACATGGATGGAAGTGAGATTAAGTATGATGAAAATATTGGGGGATTTCCAATTGGAGGATTGCGTTTAAACTATACAACCTTTAAAGTTTCAGATATAAAAAATGTAAAAGTTTATGAAATATCTATATGGGAAGGAAGATTAAAAAAAGTTGTAATTAAAGAGAATAACAATATAAAATCTGTTGTTCCCCTACCTACTGGAGTTAGAATTTCTCGAATAATGGGGTTAGCAAAAGAACAAAAATCAATATATTTATCACCAAAGATAGATATAAGTAATATGGTAGAATGGATAAATAAACTTCAAATTTCAAAAGAAATTGACAAAATAATAGAAATATTGCAAAAAATAGAACCTTCTATAAAAGATCTGAGAATTGGGGCGGAGGGAATTATATATTGTGATATAGAAGCTGAAAAACTCATACCGATAAACGTTATGGGAGATGGAATTTTAAAATTATTAATTATTTTGTCAGCAATATACAATGCAAAAGATGGATTTGTTTTTATAGATGAAATTGAGAATGGTTTGCATTACACATCATTAGAAATTTTGTGGAGAGGAATTTTTGAAGCATCAAAGAAATTTAATGTCCAATTATTCGCAACAACACATTCATGGGAATGTATAAAAGCATATATAGATGTTTATGAAAATATGAAGAGTAAAGATATTGATATTATGCTATATAGGATTGAACGATACAACAATGAATTTAAAGCCATTGATTATGATAAAGAAACATTAAAAGAAGCTATTAATATGGAATGGGAGATGAGGTAAATGGAAACCTTAACAAAAAACAAAATACTAATTGTAGAGGGCGAAGATGAAAAAAGATTTTTTAAAGAATTTCTGATTTTTTTAGGCATATATGATGTCCAAATTTTAAAATATGATGGAAAAAACAATCTTAAAAATAAATTGAAAGTTTGGATTAGAGATTCTAATTTTAAAAACATTATTGCTTTTGGAATCATTATTGATGCTGATAATAATCCTTATACAACTTTTCAAAGTGTTTGTGATATTTTAAAAAATGTAGGGCTAAACTCACCACAAGAGATGTATATTTTTTCAGAAGGAATTCCAAAAATTGGTATTTATGTTATGCCCGGTAATTTCAAAGAAGGAATGTTAGAAGATTTATGTTTAAAAACGGTTAAAGATAATCCCTTAATTAGTTGTGTAGATGATTTAATTGAATGTGCTAACAAACTATATAAAGAAGGAAAGGTAAAAGAATTTTTTGGAAAGTATGATTACTTTAAAAGTAGAAGGTTTTATAGGAATAATTTTTTAAATTCTAATGGTAAAATTAAAAATATCGCAAAGGCAAGAGCATTAGCTTATTTATCCATAATGCCAGAAATCGTTAATTCTGTTGGAATTGGGGCGGAAAAAGGTTATTGGAATTTTGAATCAGAAGAACTTAATGAATTAAGGAAGTTTTTAGAGAATTTTAGGTGAAATTATGAGTAAAAGAGAAGAGACAGGTTTGGCAACAAGTGCTGGTTTAATAAGATATATGGATGAGACATTCTCAAAAGTTAAAGTTAAGCCAGAGCATGTTATTGGAATTACAACTGCGTTTATTATTATTGAAGCAATTTTAACTTATGGAAGATTCTTTTAACTTATCTTCCTAAAAATAACCTTTCTCCCAACCATTCTGGTAATCCATTTTTAATGATCTTTTCATATGCCTTTTTAATGTCATATTCAACTCTAACAATCTCTATTTTAAAATCTTTTTCATCAAATATACAATAACTTGCTTTATTTATTCCATCTCTTGGCTGTCCCACACTTCCCGGATTTATTAGATGTTTTTTATCCTCATCTAAGTATATCCTACCTTCATGAAGCAATAAATTGCCTTCTTCGGACTTTACAAATGGTATGTGGGAGTGTCCAACAAATATTATATCTCCACAATCAAAGGCATCATCAACATAATCTGGAAATAGATATTCCCATAACTCAGGAGATTTAGGATTTGCATGAGAGAAGATAACCTTTTTATCTTTTATCTTTTCCTCAATAATTAAAGGAAGGGACTCTAAGAATTTTAAATTTTCATTTTTTATTACCTTCTTAGTCCATAGTATTGCTATAACTCCATATTTATTAAAGTAATCCAAACTTTCCTTTCCTAAGACACCATAATCGTGATTTCCAACTACACTTTTGCAGTTAATCTCTCTTATTAATTCTACGCATTCATTTGGATTAGCTCCATAACCAACAATATCTCCCAAACAAAAGATTTTTTTAATGCCTCTATTTTTTATATCATTCAAAACTGCATTTAATGCCTCTAAATTAGAATGTATATCACTTATTATAGCGATCATTATCTCCACCATAAATTTGACACATAATTTTATTAACAAACCTTTAGGTATTTATCTTTCCATCTCAACCATTATTAAAATTAATTTTATCTCAGCAACATTAACTTTTAAATATAAGTTAATGCCTACCTAAGATAACATAAAAAGTATTATACTACTCATAAAAATAAAAAATTAATATTAAAAAGTGTGATGATTATGCAGTATATTTATCCATTTACAGCAATAGTTGGACAGGAAAAGATGAAGAAGGCATTAATCTTAAATGCAATAAATCCTAAGATCGGCGGTGTCTTAATTAGAGGAGAGAAAGGGACTGCGAAATCCACCGCTGTTAGAGCTTTGGCTGATCTGTTGCCAGAGATTGAGGTTGTTGAAAACTGTCCATTCAACTGCGATCCAAATGGAGACCTATGCGATATTTGCAAAGAAAAGAAAGAGAGAGGAGAACTAAGAACTATAAAAAAGAAGATGAAAGTTGTTAATCTCCCAATTGGAGCTACGGAAGATAGGGTTATCGGAACATTGGATATAGAGAAGGCAATAAAAGAAGGAATTAAAGCATTAGAGCCAGGAATTTTAGCAGAGGCAAATAGAAATATCCTATACATTGATGAAGTTAATTTACTGGATGACCATATAATTGATGTGTTGTTGGATGCTGCAGCGATGGGCTGGAATATCATTGAGAGGGAAGGAGTTAAGATAAAGCATCCTTCAAGATTTATATTAGTAGGGACTATGAACCCAGAGGAAGGGGAGTTGAGACCCCAAATCTTAGATAGATTTGGTTTAATGGTCGATGTTGAAGGGCTGAATGATGTTAAGGAAAGAGTAGAGGTTATAAAGAGAGTTGAGGAATTCAACGAAAATCCAGAGGCATTTTATAAGAAATTTGAGGAAGAGCAGAACAAATTAAGAGATAGAATAATTAAAGCAAGAGAACTTTTAAAAGATGTTGAGATAAGTGATGATCTCTTAGAATTTATATCAAAGGTTTGTATTGAGTTAGGAATTCAGACAAATAGGGCAGATATAACTGTTGTTAGAACAGCTAAGGCGTTATCTGCTTATAATGGAAGAACAGAAGTTATTTTAGAGGATGTTAAAGAGGCAATGGAGTTGGCTCTCCCACATAGAATGAGAAGAAAGCCGTTTGAACCACCACAATTAAATAAGGAGAAGTTGGAGCAGATGATTAATGAATTTAAACAGGAAAATGATAAAAATGAAAATGAGAATAAAGAAAAAGAAGATCAAAAAGATGATGACGTAAAAAAAAACATGATGAAATAAATAATAGATCTGAGGAAGAATCAGACAATAACTCAAATGATCAAAATGATCATAATGATGATCAAAATAAAAACGATAAAAATGGAGATTTTGAGCAAACCTTTGGTATAGATGAGAGTTTTAAAGTAAATCCCAACTTTATACAGTTTAAACTTAAAGATAATATCCATAGATATAGTTCTGGAAGGCATATTAAAAGTTTTAGTAGAAGAGGAAGATATGTAAAATTTAGATTACCAAAGGATAAAACCAACGATATTGCCTTTGACGCAACATTTAGAAGATCTGCTATTCATCAAAAAAAGAGAAGAGAAAAGGCAGATAAAAAATTAGCCATATATTTAGAAAAAGAGGATATTGTTGAGAAAGTTAGACAGAGGAAGATATCCTCCCATATATTATTTGTTGTTGATGCAAGTGGTTCAATGGGAGCAATGAGAAGGATGGAGGCAGCTAAGGGAGCAATAATCTCTCTACTCTTAGATGCATATCAAAAGAGGAATAAAATTGGAATGATTGCATTTAGAAAGGATAAGGCAGAGTTAATCTTGCCATTCACATCCTCAGTAGAGCTTGGAGAAAAACTATTAAAAGATTTACCAACAGGAGGAAAAACTCCATTAGCTGATGCTTTTATTAAGAGTTATGAGGTCTTTGACAGAGAGATTAGAAAAAATCCAAATATTATCCCAATAATGATTGTAATTAGTGATTTCAAACCAAATGTGGCTGTTAAAGAGGATTATGTTAAAGAGGTTTTCGATGCATGTGAGAAGATAGCTGAGAAGGGAATTAACGTTATATTAATTGATACAGAGCCACAATCATTTATAAAAATTGGGATTGGGAGAGAGATTGCTAATAGATTTGGATTTAAGTATTATAAAATAGAGGAGTTGAGTAAAGATAAAATCTTAGATATTTGTAAGGGCTTAGAAATTACCTTCTAATGTAGCATGCCTCTTTTGATTTTTTATAATTTACACTTTTTATTATCATGGATTTTAAGAACTCTTCAACACTCTCATCAACAATTTTAATTTTTAATCTCTTTTTATCCTTTATTTTTAATGGTTTTAATGGCTTTAAAACACCATCCTCATAAATAACCTCAATAATTTCTGACATTTAAACCACCAAAATTTTGACTAATGTTATTTGACAAAATAAAAATATAAAAAACTTATAGTTTTTCTTCAATCATTCCCTCTATCTCTAAATACTTCTTTCTCAGCTTCTCTTTCATCTCTTCATCTGCCTTCCACATTCCTCTCTCTATTGCCTCCAACAACCTTTCAGTTATATTTAGCAGAGCATAAGGATTATTTTCTTTAAAAAACTCTTCCATATCTTTATCAAACACATACTTCTCAGCAATCTTCTCATACATCCAATCATCTATTATGCCAGAGGTTGCATCCCATGCAAACATATGATCAACATACTTTGAAAAGTCAGCGGCTCCTTTATATCCATGTTTTTTTAATCCCTCGATCCATTTTGGATTCATGATTTTTGTTCTAAATATTTCTTTTCCTTCTTCTTTTAGATGTTTTGTTCTTATATCATTTGGATTTGATGTATCCCCTACATAACTTACTGGTTTTTTGCCAGAGTAATAGGTTACAGAGGCAATTAAACCACCATGATAACTGTTAAAGTCATCTCCCTCAAATATATCCCATTCTTGGCTATCTTCATTTTTAACCGTTAATTCAATCTTTGATAGACGATTTATAAACTCTTCTTTTGCTTCAACTCCATAATAGCCCTTTCCATAGGCATAGCCCCCCCACTCAACATAAACCTTTGCAAAGTCCTCTATTGATTTCCAATTCTTCTCATCTATTAAATGAGAAACACCAGCTCCATAACAGCCCGGTTTGTCGCTGAATATTCTATATAGAGAGGTTCTTTTAGCTGTTTCTTCATCTATTCCATTTTTTATTTTTTCTTCTATTTCTTTTTTATAGTGCTTTTTTATATAATTCATCTCGTCTGGCTCATCTAAATTAGCAACCATTCTTATTGCTTCATCTATAAGTTCAACAACGTTTGGAAAAGTGTCTCTAAATAGCCCGGAGATTCTCAAAGTTACATCGATCCTTGGTCTCCCTAACTCTTCCAATGGAATAACTTCTAAACCAACCACTCTTCCCATCTTATTCCAAACTGGCTTAACTCCCAATAAATACAAAATCTCTCCTATATCATCTCCTTTTGTTCTCATAGTTGGAGATCCCCAGACGATAACGCCTATATATTCAGGATATTTCCCTTCTTCTTTTAGATATTTGCTAATTAAGTCCTCAGCCAATTTTTTACCCATCTCATAGGCAGATTTCGTTGGAATCTCTTGTGGATTACACGAGTAAAAATTTCTTCCAGTTGGAAGGCAATTTATATCCTTAGTTGGAGCTCCTGCAACTCTTGGAGGAATGTAAGAGCCCTCTAAGGCATTAACTGCATTTATTATTTCCTCATCAACTCTCATAAGATTTTTATAGATTGTTGAGACAATTTTTAAAATTTCTTTCAATTTTTCATTTTTTGTTAAATCGATGGTTTTTAGGTTGTTGATTTCTTTCTCATCAAAGTTGTGTTCCATATACTCCTTCAATAATTCTAACCCGATTTTATAAATTTCGTCTATTATCTTATGGTTTTTGCCTTTGTCTTCGTTTAATTCTTTCCAGTTGTAGTTTAATGCATTAGCCAAGTTTTCCAAATATTCAAATTGGTATCTTATTATCATAAAAATCATATTTATCAACTTCTCTCCTTCCAAAGAAACGCCCATTATATGCAGTCCTTCATTTATCTGCCTATTTTTTAACGTTTCTAAGTAGTCATGAATTTTATTCAGAAGTTTTTCAAAGTTGTCTTTTGTTATCCCTTCATCAACTGTTTTTCCATCTAACAGGTCTTCATCTAATTTTAAGTCCTTAATTTTTTTAATTATCTCATTTTTTAGAAACTCTTTCTTTTCCTTGTTGTCTGTTTCATAGTAGTCATCTATCTCCTTCTCCAATTCTGCAAGTTCTCCATAAAGATCGGATGTTGTCATTGGTGGGATTAAATGGCTTATAATTGTTGCATAACTTCTCCTCTTTGCCTGTGTCCCCTCTCCTGGATTATTTACTATGTAGGGATAGATATTCGGCAATTCCATACATACATCTGGATAGCATTCATTAGATAAACCAACACACTTTCCGGGAAGCCATTCTAAGTTTCCATGCTTTCCTATATGCATAACTACATCTGCTTTGAAAACCTCCTTAATCCATTTATAAAAGGCAATGTAATAATGAGTTGGAGGAAGATCTGGAGAGTGATAAATTGCTGAGGGATTTTCTCCGAAGCCCCTTGGTGGCTGAACTGAGATGAATATATTCCCATTGATTATTCCGGGAATGATCAAGTTATTATCAAAGTTCATAACCTCTCCTGGAATTTCTCCCCAGTTTTTTATCAGCTTTTTTTTAACTTTTTCGGGCAGAGAGTTAAACCACTTCTCATAATCCTCTTTTTTTATCTTCCCAACTGCCTTTTTGATCATCTCTTCTGTTAAAAATCTTTTATCGTTCGTAGCGTAATTTAACATCTTCTTTATTAATTCAGTCCCATTCTTTGGGATTTCATCAACTATAAATCCCCTTTTTTTCATCTCTTTTAAAATGTTGATAACACTTTCTGGGCTATCCAAACCAAATGCACTCGCTATCTTATCGTTTCTTGGTGGATAGTTGTGGAAAATTATGGCTATTTTTTTGTCTTTATTTTCTTTAAGCTTTAAGTTAGCATATTTTATAGACAAATCGACGATCTTTTCAGCCCTATCCTTTATTGCTCTATACTTAATTATTGGAACGCCTATTTCTCCATCCTTAACCTTTTCCTTTCCTCCTATTGGAAAGTGAATTATAGCCCCATCAAACTCTGGCATTGCCATTCCGATAATTAAATCAATTGGATTTAAGCCAGCAATTGAGTTTTTCCACTCTTCTATAAATCCTGTGGAAATGATTCCCTGAAGAAGTGGTGTATTTAGATGTTTTAAAAACTCAGGTTCATCTTTTAAGAGTTCTGGTTTTGTCCCCATTGTTAAAGTAAACATTGTGGTGTTTATTAAAGCAGATATGATTGGTTTTCCATCTTTATAAAAAAATCTTTTAAATGTTTCAACTGTTCCTATTGAACCAAGTTCATTTTTTAGATGAGAGCAAAAAACAGCTATTGGAATTGCTCCTTTTTTTTCAATCATATCAATTAAATCGTTTATATAGTCAATATTATTTGCTATAAACCAGTTTCTATAAAATAAAATCCCTATTATTGGTTTGTTTAAATCTTTATTTAATTTTTTTAAATATTTAAGGTAATCTTCGAGAGTTTCAAAGTATCTTCCTCTGTAATAAATTCCTTGCCATGGCATTGGCTTTGGTTCTTCATAACTTACATCTAAGTTTCCAAATTTATTTGCCAAATATATAAGGAGGTTTTTATAATTATAAACTCCCTCATATCCCAAATATTTTACGACTTTTTCTTTTATATTATCCTCTACTGTTCTATCTTTCTCTAAATCTGGATGAAATTCGTTTAATGTTGGAAGAGGTAGGAAGGGAATATCATGTTCTTTACAAAATTTTGCCAACTCATCATAATATTTAAATGCATCCTTTCCTCCCATGAGTTTTGTGAAGACAATATTTGCATCTTTAATATATTTTAAAAACTCCTCAAACTCCTTTTTAGAGCATTTATAATCCAATATTTTAAATTCTATTCCATATTTTTTAACTTCTTTATATGCCTCCTCAAAGACCAAATCATCATTGTCTATTGTTGAAACAAAGCCAATCTTTACCATTTTATCACCATCAGATATATATTCAAGAGTTTATTATCGGTAATCCTTAAACGGTTAATTTAAATAATTGAATTTTAGTACGTTGTTGCCTCATGATATTATCATAGATTTATTATAATAAGTATTAGAATATATGTAAAATTAGCATGGGGAAAAATATTTATTTAAATGGGCAGTGTATTTGATATTATTTAACTTAATTTTAGTTTATTTTAACATACCTTTATGAATAATAACTTTATTTCCAAAGTATAAAAATCTTGCTTTTTATTTTTATTTACGTGATCGCAATAACTAAATAAAAACGTTTAGAATAAATAATAAAAGATAACAGCAAGATCATGGGGATTTTATGAAGTATTTAATATTAAAAATAACCAATAGGTGTAATTTAAACTGTATTTACTGCTATGCAAATAACAAAAATGATAAAGATATGGATTTTAAAACAGCCAAAAGAAGTATTGATTATCTTTTAAATTTAGATGATAAGTTAAAAATACAGTTCACAGGAGGGGAGCCGTTATTAAATTTTAAACTTATAGAGAAGGTAGTTAAATATTGCAATAAAACATATCCCAACAAAACAATAACATATGCAATACAAACCAATGCAACACTTTTGGATAAAAAGTTGGTTGAAAGGATTAAAGATCTAAATTTAAATGTTGGAGTAAGCATTGACGGTTTAGAGGTAAATGATCATTTAAGGCCTTATAAAGATGGAAAATCTTCAACCTTAGATACTTTAAAGGGGATATATTTGTTAAACTCTTATAATATAAAATTTGGAATCACGTCTGTAATTACATCCTATAATTTACCTTATTTGAAGGATTTTGTTGAATATTTATTAGCGGTTGGTGTAAGAAGCGTAAGTTTCGATCTATTAAAACCAAAAAAAGAGGATCACTTAAAATTATTACCAAATCTTGGAGAATTTAAAAAAATATTAGATGAATTAAAAAACTACCCTATATTTATAAAAAATCTACAAAAAAGACCTAATAGAGGATACTGCTATTTAAATTTTGGAGATATGTTATTTGTCAATGAATATGGGGATATTTATCCATGTCCTACATTAGAGGGTTTCTTTTACGTTGGTAATGTAAGTGAGGAGATAAAATTACCGAAGATTGAGTGTAATAAATGCTATGCAAGGGAGTTTTTAATGTCAATGTGGAATAAAAGTGATAGAATAAAAAAGAGATAATTATTTTTATAATTTCTCTATAACGAGGATGCCATTTCCGATACCTTCTATTTTAAAGTCATATCCTAATAACTCTAATGCATTTTTTACATCTTCTTCTGAATAATATCCTCTAAATCTTTTATTTAGTTTGTTATAAAATTCAAATACCTCTTTACATATGTTTTTATTTTTTCCTAAGATGAACTCCTCGGCTATAAATATCTTTCCTCCTTTGTATATGGACGACATCATCTTACCAAGAAAGTGTTTTAAAGATGGGGCATATTTTAATGTATGGGAGCAAATAACGTAATCGTATTTTTCTTTTGGAATTATATCTGAGAAATCCATATTTTTTAACTCGTAAGAATCGCAGTAGGATTTTTTTACTCTACACTCGGCTATCTGTAATAATCCCTTTGAAATATCCACTCCCATATAATAACCTTTTGGAAACACTTTCTCTAAAAAGTATTTTGGTGATCTTGAACCACATCCAACGTCGAGGAGATAATTTCCTTTATCGATTTTTAAGCAGTCGTTAGCGATCTCTCTACATAGTGAGTAGTATGGACTGCTGAGGATCATGTCCCATATGTCAGGATCTTTTTTGAAACTTATTGCAATTTTTGGATGGTTGTAGCTTATTAACGCGTATCTTGATATGTGAGTTATAAAGTTGTATTTCATAACATAGTCGCTGATAATTTTGTCAAATTTTGGCATTTTTATGTTTAACTCGAATTCTTCATTTATTTTAACCTTTTCATCTTCGTATTTTAGTATCTTCAACTTTAATGCTGTTTTTATATATTCGTAAATAAATTTTTTGTTAGGGTATCTAACGAGGGCAGGTATGTCTTCTATTCTTGGAGAATATTTGGCAATGATTGGAAATATACCAAACTCTACTCCTTGCTTTATAAAGTTAGATAATAAATCATAACTTAGATACTCTATCGTATTATCTATCATTTCAATTTTTTTCTTTAATTTGATTTCTGAAGGAATGATCTCGTTTATAACTTCACTTATTATCTCTTCTAACACTTTTGAGTCATTATCTCCAATATCAAACGCCCCTCCCCCAATAACATCTATGTTTGTTGAATCAAACTTCATATTACCACCTTAATGAGTCGATGAAATCACTATCTTGATCTTTTAATATTTCGACAATTTTCTTTCCATAATCTGTTAGTTTATATATTTTTATTCCCCCTTTTTCAACACATTCTACTAATCCAAGTTCTATAAGTGAAAAGTGCCCATTGTATCTCCCGTTCATCCCTTTTAAACATCCGAGAACGTTACTTGGATCTGATTTTACCCTTCTCGAGATCTCCGATAGGTAGATCCCGTGGGGATACATTTTATAGAGAAGATAGAGAATCTTTTTTCTCAGTTTGCTTTTATTTAACGATCGAATGATCATTGGATCTATAAATGCTAAACTCATGATAATCCCTCCCCCCATTTAGGGACTAATTTTATGATAATTTAGAAAAACCCCGTAATTATTGATACAATTCCTTTAAAGAAATCCCCTATCGTGTCAAATATTGATCCCTCTTTTTTACTTTCAGTATTTGGTTTTTCGAGGATTGTGTTATTTTTTTCTTCCTTTTTGGTTTGTTTTTCGTTAATATTATTCTCAAGTTTTACACTTTTTACCTCCACAGTCCTCTTAGTAGTTCCTATTTTAGTGTTATTTTCATTATTTTTATTTATATTTTTAGAACTTATATTCACAACAATTGACTTTTTTAATACTACTGGGATCGGTGTGTTGTTGTATAGGGCAAAGTTATCAACCTTTGCATAGAGGGTTATATTATACTCTCCACTACTCAAATTTATTGGAATCGAAACTTCTTTACCGCTTTTTGGATATAAATTTACGCAATACATTGGGCTACTCCTATTTTTAGTAATTATCCAATAATAAACAGTCAAATTAACCGGAAATTTCTCATTTTTAAGTTCTGCTAAAATTGCACTTCTCTCCTTATCATAAGTTAAATGAGTTATTGTTATTGGAGCGATTACCTCAGTAACTACATGTGTGCCTGTTGGAATTTCATTTCCTAAAATATCTACTGCTGAGTATCTTCCTACTTCATAATACTGAGGAATTTCTACGGGATGAATTCCGTAACCTTCTGTGTATAGAAGATCGATATGTTGATCGTATGAAGGGATAACGTGGACTATGGTATATCCTTCAAACCCCTCATTAAAGAATATCGGAAATGATACCTCCCCTTCAGAATCTTTTTTTAATGTTATGGTCTTAACACAACTTTTAGCCCTAACTTTTCCATGTTTATCTATAACCTCTACCCAAACTTGACATGTTATATTTGAATTTAAATCATTTCTTAAGATCACAATGCAAGTGTTGTTAAATCCAGCTACGGGTTTGTTTGTATAAACCCCTCCACTTCCATTTATTATATTTACTCTTCCAAGAAGGAGTGTGTTATTATAGTAAACTCGAACAATGCTTATCGGAGACACTGCATAAAAGTGGACTGAGGTTATATAATCCTTAACTGCATTATTAGATTTTACTTCAATTTTTATATCTCCATTTACCTCTTTGTGGAAGGTTATTGGGAGGGTTATATTGACGATCTTGTGAGGTGGTGCAGTAAATGAAACTTTTCTTGTATAGTTTACCACTCCTTTTCCGAATTTATCGCTTAATATAACCTCTCCAAGGAGTGTTTTGTTGTAAATATTTTTAAGACATATGGTCATGTTATAAGTTTTTCCAATTATCACACATCCTCCAAGTTTATTTAAACTTTCAATGTTTTTATCTTTTGGAAGAATTATTTTTTTAACAGTTATCGGAGAGATCGGCTGAGGATCAACATTCACGGTATAGATTTTGTTAAACTCCAATGTTGTTAAGTCGGATGGGTAAACACTAACGTTTATAGGATAGGATCCTTTTTTCACGTATATTGGGAGGTATATAACTTTTTCATCCTCTTTATCTATCCCAACCACTCGTCTGATTGTGGTGTTTTTATATTTCACTGTTAGATCTGCATTAACATCTCTGTTGTATTTGTTTTCAAGTGTTATTTTTAAAACTGCCAAAATCGGATCATCTTTTACGTAATATCTTGGGAAAGATGTAGTTTTTTGAAAATATGGGTCTGAAAGTGCAGTTTCTATGTCTTCATCTTCTATTTGAGCAGATCTATAAAAGTCCCTTATCATTTTTGATGTATTTTCATCGATTTTATTGTAGAGTTCGACGTTCTTTACGATGACTGGAAGATAGTAGTATTTTGGGCTACTCTTGTATTCGTAATAGATCTCTCCATTATTATCTCGTTTTTGTGTTGTTTCTTCAATCCCCTCAACGGAATGACTAACGTTCATCACTTCAACGTGGGTCTCTATCGTAAATCGATCTTTATCTAAAACGATCTTTGGAATTTTAAATGGAATCTTTACTTCTCCCCCTAATGGAATATAAACTGTCTTGTTATCGTTTTTTCCATCGTATAAAATGTTATTTCCATCTTTTGCAACTATCCAAACGTTGGCAATATAATCGCTTTTTGCTGTTGGATTGCTTTTTAAAGTTATATCAAACCAGTTTGAATAACATACTTCTGAATCTCCTGTTTTGTAGGATGTTTCGCATGTTATATTTTTCACATCTATTGGAAAATACTGCCTAACTTTAACTGTTGTTGAGGCGATTGTTTTTCCATTTTCTATTAATGATATTTTTACGTCATGTTCTTTATCATCACTTATTGGAACTCTAACTTCTACTATCTTCTCTATATGGCTATTGGGTGGTAGAGATATTACTCCCGTTTTCCATGTTTTTCCATCACAATTCGCTTCTACAATAACATCATGTTCATAACTGTCTTTATTTACAATTCCGATGTAGAGAACTTGTTCACTTAAATCAACGTGCATGATTGGAGAGTTTGGGCTATCATATGGAGACCATATTTTGTATACACTAACGCCCTCCCCAACTGCTATGGATAGCATCATCATTAAGATAATTATTGTGATCTTTTTCATTAAAACCCTCCCCCCTGATTATAAGTTGTTGTTATGATTTGTAATTTTGGATTTGTGATGGCAGTAAGACCCAATTATGATCTTTTATACCCACATCTATTTTAAAGATTATGATCAATAATTAAGGTTTATTTTCTCATTATATAAAATATTCAGCCCGAAATAATTTCAACAGTTATCGAAACGCTTTTTTAAAGAGATAATCCTAACATCGATAGAAACATATATATAATTTTATCACCAATATATGGTGTTAAAATATAAGAGACGAGAAGAGGAATTGCAAAAGGTATTGCAGGCGTTGCCCAGACCTCTTCATTATCATCAAACTTTAAAAAATTGCATGCATCTTCTGCACTGGGTAGAAAGTTTATATTATCTTGAGTTCCCATAATTAACCGCTCCTTTTCTTTTGCAGTAGCAACTTTCATTTTCTCTCCAATAAACATGCATATAAATTCTTTTTTTGTTTCTGGTTTAACACCCTTTGCTACATTTTTTAGAAATATGATTATTGGTAAAAATATTGATAAGAATATCGCATTTATCAAAACCATTAATGGAAAAGATGGAATAAGGGAGATATTTAACAAATTCCCAAATGGTGTAAATATTGGCATTTTATATTTAGGGATTAAAGCTCCCAATCCCATCAAAAGCTTTCCATCTCCTCCTCCTACACCAAATAAAAACATTATATATCCTATTGCAAAACATATTAAAAAACCTACTACTGAATAACCAATATAGATAAAATTATGCATTAAAAAGGAAAAATACCCCCAATACAAAAAACCGAAGATTGTTATAAAGATCCAGATACAATCATTAATCTCTCTATCTTTCAGATCGCAGATTGATGCAATTATAAGCCCCACTAATCCGATTAAATAGTTTATCTCCATTGTTTAACCCCTTTTACTTGATTCTAATTTTGAAATAATTTTTAGTATAAAGGAACTGAAAGCCCAAGTATCTGGGATACGAGAAGTTTTGTTGCATATGCAACTATTGAGCAGATCCACAGTATAACTACAAAGTGAAACAAGGAAACAAACTTATGTCCCCCATCCATAATTTTTATTAAGACAGCTGAAATTGCAGAATAAACAATCAGCGATCCAAAGATAATATATTCCACAACATCCACGTTTGTGATTGGAGCAATATTCAAGATGTGTATAACTGTCTCTGGAATATTTAAAGAAGAGTAGAGATCGTTTATCATCTTAGCAACTCCAAGTGAAGCAAATAATGCCAAACTTAAACCCCCTCCAAGGCCATAAACCACACCAACAAATTGTTGTATATTTTGATATTTTGATTTTCTTAGTTGAACTATCTTACGAAAGTTTTTACTAATGATCTCAGCTGCTGTTTTTGGATCTCCTCCAAAGTATATGCATCTTGAAAATATATCTGAGAATAACTGTATCAGATAACTACAAGAATCAAATCCAAAAAATCTCCAAGATTTATTTGAATCTATCCCCAATGCTAATCTTTTATAGAGTCGTTTAATATCATTAGTTAGTGGACCAAAATCATGATTTGATAAATATTCCAACGAACTAACCATTCCTCCCCCTTTGGCACTGACAGAGTCCCCAAGAGATCTTAAAAACTCTGGAAATACAAATTCCTTTCTTTTAACTCTCTCTTCTTCTCTTAATGAAATCAATCCTCCAATGGCGAGAGGACTGAAACCTATGGCTATTAGTATCATATAGGGAATATCTGCAAATGGAGATATACTTAAAACATACTTAGCTACAAGTAAAAAGGCCAGTAAAATTGCTGTAAGAATAAAAGAGATTATCGTCCATTTTTTCAGTTTTTTATCGGTTTCAGTTGGATTTTTACCAGTATGCCATAATCTATCAAAAGGCAATCGATTTCTTATAACAATAACTATCAAAATTTCTATTGCAAAAAATGCAAACAATGCTATTGTTGCCATAAATACGAAGTTGAAAGGTAGTAAGAATGGCACCAATATGGAAAACGCTAAGAAAAACGCAACAGAAGTCATTGCACTGACATATAACTCTTTATATAGATCAAGAGAATATAGCATCCTCTTATAAAACGCAGCATAGTCATCCATTACAATATCTTGCTCTTTCATTAAAAATTCTTTAAGTTCCTCTCCACTATCTAATGCATAAGCCAATCTATCTAAAAAATCTGCAAACTCACTACTTGGTGTTCTCTGAGCTAAAAATCTACATGCTTCTGCTAACGATCTTCCCCACTTGTCTGTTAAAACATACAACTTCTCTGCCTGTTTTGCCAACTCTCCAAGTTCTTCCCTTTCTTCTGAGAGAATCTTTAACAGATCTTTTCTGTTTAAATCTGTGATGGATAGTGTTCCAAATTTTGTTATAAAAATATGCAGTCGCTCATTTATCTTATTTTTCTGAGAATCCAAAACTATGTAGGGATAGCAGATCGCACTAACTATTATTACAATGGGTAGAAGTAGGAAGATATAAAGAACTATTCCTTTAAATAAGATAGATCCCACTATCATTAATAAAATCGACACAATAAATGCAGGCAATACAATTTTTAAGAAATAGTCCCTTGGTTTTAAACCAATTCTAAGCAGTAAATTAAATACCACAATAACCACCTCAGATCGGGAATGGAAGCCCCTCCAAACCTTTTTCGTAAAATGACCATATAATATCCCTAACTTGATAATAGTCGAAAATTTCCCTTGCAATCATCTCCTCCAAAATTCTTGCTCTTAACTCTAACTCGTTATAAATGTCTCTTGGATCTTCATAACCTGCTGCTTTTGCAATCTTCTCTTCCAAAACATAACTATTATTTCTTCCAGTAAACACATGTCTATCTTTATCTGGCTCCCATTGGAAAACTGCCCTTGTAACAACCCCATCAACCTCTTTATAATACCCCTCGATTTCTTCTATCGAAACTACCCTCCTTAACACCTTACCTCTTTGATAGACAGCCAGCTGGAAGAGAGCAACGTTTAAGTTATCCATGAATGTTAAAGGGACGTTGATTGGATCTCCATTTAATCTCTGTATCATCTTTCTAACATTAGCTGCGTGGAATGTTGAGAGAACAGGGTGTCCTGTCTGCATAGCTTGGAATGCAACTGCTGCTTCAACACTCCTAATCTCTCCAACAATAATATAGTTAGGTCTTGATCTCAGTGCTGCCCTTAACAGATCAAACAATGTAACTCTACTCTCTTCTGGCCCCCTTTCTCTTGTAATCAATTGCTGCCAAACAGGATGTGGGGGTTTGACCTCTGGAGTGTCTTCACATGAAAATATTTTCGATTCTGGCTTTATAAATGGAAGAATTGCGTTTAATGTTGTTGTTTTACCTGATGCTGTCTCTCCACAGATGAAGATACTCATACCATACTCTAAACATAACCACAAGTATGCTGCCACCTGTGTTGAAAAGGTTCCCCAGCTGATAAGTTGAGTTACACTTATTGGAACATCTGTAAATTTCCTTATAGTAAATGATGGCCCTTTTGGAGAAACATCTGTTGAGTAGACAATGTTGATCCTTGATCCGTCTGGTAGTGCACCGTCAACTATGGGGTTAGCGTCTGAAACAGGTCTTCCCATTCGTTCTCCAATATTTTTTAAATAATCTGCAAGTTCTAATTCATCTTCCCAAGTTATGTTCGTTGGCAACATTCCAAATATTTTATGAACAATATGGCAGTTTTTTGGGCCTATAACGTGTATATCTTCTAAATATGGATCTCTTGCGATAGGTTCTAAATTTCCCAATCCAATTAAGTCCCTCTTTAATAGATATAAAAATTTATTTTTCTCTTCGGGTGTAATGTTCACTTTATTGTCTGCAAATTTAAAGATTCTTTGTAAAAATCCTTCATTTTTTGTATCCTCAGTAACTCTCGTGCAAGCATTGAATAATCTTGTTAAGACCTCTTCAAATTCTTCCACGCTTTTTGGTGTCTCCTCGTAGGGAGCTAATTCCAATATTCTATTTAATATAATTTTATATTTCATTTTTTCTTCGGGTGTTTCTAATTTTGGCTCTATAACGATGTATTTAGTTCTTGTCTCTGGAGTTCCAAAGATGTGAATGAAGATTGGATCTCCAATTGGATATAGTATATTTGGATATTTAAGTTCTTTTAATTCTCGGGATAGTGCCGCCATAAAATCAGGAAGTCGCATGTATGCCCTTTTAAAGTTCTCAATATATTTTCGTAAATGCGGATTTCTATTCATTGCTTCTTTTAGTTCCGCTTCACTCATATTATCACCAAGATCAAATTATGCAACGGAAGCAATCTCAACAGCGATTCCAATTTTTGGCTCTACTCTGAAGACAATGTTCTTTTGATATGGTCCCGGAGCCATATTATATTTCAATATTTTAGCCAAGTTTTTCAGATCTCCCCCAAACGTAAAGAGTTCTGTTCTAATCAACATAGTCGCAGAAGTCCTTATAATAGTGAGTGTTGGCTCAGATAACTCCTTTGGATTTATGGTGCAAATTATAATCTTCTTTAAAGCAGTTATTCTCTTAAAAAAAGCCATTAAATCATTAACATTAACTTCACTCGCATCATTAGCTATCAATGCGGATAGAGAATCAAAGATAATAACATCTTTCTCATAAAAAGCTCGTGTTTCCATAACTTTTTTTAAAAACCCATCCTTTTTTTTATTATCAGCAATCAGAGGATAAACAGGAATGTATAACAAAGCCCCAGACAACAATTTCTTATTAATTGTGTAATTTAAAGAGTTCATCTGCTTTATAAATTCCAAAGTAGTAAGTTGGGTAGAAACATAAGTTACAGAATGTCTATTTTGCAGAAACCCATAAGCCAATCTTTGACACAAGACCGATTTTCCTGTACTCTCCTCTCCCTCAATTACTATCAAACTCCCATGTGGAACACCTCCCCCAATTCTTTTATCCAGATCATCTCTACTAAGTTCGATTTTTGCTAATTCCATAACCCCCACCTACAATGAGATTAGGAAATATATCCTTTAATGGTTCGAGATATTCCTGATTCAGAAACAACCCTTATTCTATGGTATCCTGTCTCATTATATTTTGCCACTATCTCCCCCACATCTCCCGGAGAGAGAACATTATCTCCCGGATCTGTCAAATCGTAAGTGTTATTAATCCCCACTATATTACCGTCCACTATAACTGTAAAGGATGTGTTTGTAAAGACAATAGGATCTTTTCCAGTGTTTTTTATATAGAGGTATATAACCCCTGCGGAGGGATTTCTGATTATCTCTCCGGGATCGTTTATGATCTCAAAGTCCTGAGATAGTTTTGTAGATAATGCATCACTTTTCTTATCGATATTTAGGGAAATTTTATACGTTGATGTTGTTAAGATCCCTGCTACAAATGCAGCAATCAACAATACCGCAACGAACATAATTATCTCAGACATTGCACTTGATGCCAAAACACATCACCTTCTCTAAAACTTAAATCAAAGCCCTCTAAAATCTTTAAAATTTGTATAAATTTTAATAGAGGAGCGTTCGTAAAGATTTCCAGTTCATATCTCAAATACATGAATATCTATGCCATATATCTATCCCAATATCCTACAATACATCATTTTAATATTTCAATATTCCAGCATCATTTTTTATTTTTTATAATAAATCATGCAGGGGTCGCCAAGTTTATGGAACTGAGTAGAAGTATTTGTTTCCATTATCTGAAACAACACATATTCTAAATGGTCTTGTCCAATTAACCACTATTGTAATACTATCTAACGGAACAAGATACTTTTTTTGTGGGTAGTATGATATGTTCTCTTCAGGAACCACTGTTCCATCAAACAGTATTGTAAATTTATCTGGCTCTACCACTACTGAACCGTTATTATAGATCGTTATATTGGTCTGAGTTGCAGTAGCAATTACGTTTGTTATTATTAGTTTTTCATCTAATTTGTTATGCATGTGTTCATAATATACGGAGTAAGCATGATTAACATCCTCATAGTAGTTATCCATTGTAGTGTAGAGGTAAGCTCCACATATGAGCAATGCAACTACCATAACCGTCGTTCCCACAACTGAACTAAATCCCATAGAACTGTTCAGCCCCCTTCTTTATTTTTCTAAGTTCCCATTCTATCTTATCCAGTAATTCTGGAGAGATCTTTTTTCCGTTTAATCTTTCTATGAACAGTAGTGAAATTATATGATCTGTGATGTTAAGTTTTCCTGAACCTTCTACTACATTTTCCTCATCAACTTTTATTCCTTTTAAGAACTTTAATAATTTTGCAAGTGCTTTATCTCCTAACCATCCGAGCATGTAATAAAACTCTAAAACATCCGGGACGTTTTCAGGTCCCACTCTCTCACATAGATATTCAAGCCATTTTAAAGCTAAAATTACTGCAATAGGATCGTCAGGAATGTTATCTAATTTCGCAGGTTTATGAACTTCTAATATTGTCGAAGCGAGTGCATCCATTTTAAGCACCTCCCCCCTTAACTATAAGGTCTTTATAAGTTTTTTAGTCAATTTTAACTGTGTTAATTTTGAATTGATATATCTTTCTATAATCTTTATTCTTTTATTCTGTTTCTTAATTGTAATATAGGGACTTTAAAGCATTTGCAACTCTAATGCCCATTTTTTTATTCTTCTAATTTCGATTTCAAGCATTTCGAGCACTTCAGGATCGACTGGCCTACCTGCAAGTTTTTCAATATACAGAAGTGATACAATATGATCACTTGGAGAAAGTTTATCTCTTGGCCTTAAAGCTTCATCATCAAACGCAATTTTCATATTTTTGGCAAATCTCAAAACTTTTAGTATTACTTTATTTGAAATCCATCCAATTTTATTGTAGTAGTCCAGTATGTCTGGAAGATTAGACACTCCAACCCTACTAACCAAAAATTCCAGCCATTTAAACACCAATGTCATGGAAACAGCATCTTCAGGAATATCACTTAACCGATACTGGGTTTCTTCTTCAACAGGTTTCATAATACTTCCCTCCTCTGGAGATTCCTCACTCTTAACCCCTCCTACATTTTCACGTTCCTCTTCAATTTTTTTGTTGTCTTCTTTATCTTTATCTTCTTCAAATTTTATATCTTCTACATTTTCCTTTTTCAAAGTATCGATACCTTTCTGTTTATGATCTTCTTTTTCTTCCGTGTTTTCTATTGTTATATTAGGAGGTTTTTCTTTTTCTAATTCTTCTGAAAGTTTGGTTGATGCTGCCATTGTAGTAAGCTTCATAATAGTGTCAAGTTTTTGTTCAAGTGTATGAAGCTTTTTATTAAGTTCCTCCGTTTTGTCGCCCCTCCCCTTAGATAAGACCTCGCTAATTCTCTCTATAATTTTATCCAACTGACGTTTAGTAACTCTTTTTCCTCTTAGATTATTCTTTAAGAGGATTATAACAAAGGACGGCAGTTTGGACTTTAAATTTTCCAGATATTCTTCAATTTCATCTTCAGTTAATATTTCTTCATCAGAAAGTATAGACAGTGATGACATCTCATTCATTGTTTTTTGTATCATGGGTATCCTCCCCGGACACTGACTTTATAATCTCTTCCTCCAATACATCTTCAATTATCTCATTGAGATCGATGTCAAGTTGTGATAGATAAAGTGATCCAAGTATTATCAAATCGTTTGTTAGCTCTTCAACTGTTTTTTTAAGTCGTTTATAACTTGTTTCCAATCTTTCAAGTTTTTCCAAACTTGTTGCTGTTATTTTTGAGACCCCAATGAACGGGTTTATCTGATTTGAAACCACTTCATAAAGAGCCATTATATCCTGTAAGTTCTCATTAATTTTATTGAGTTCTATCCTTAACATTTCATTTTCTTTTCTCAGATTATTTAAGGATGACTCAAATCTTGGTAATTTTGACTCAATATCACTAACCTTAGCCATTAACCCCTCTGTTGTTTCCATTAAGTCCTTAACAGTTCTCTCAAGCTCCTCATATCTATCCACATCCTCAAAATCTTCAAGGGCCTCTTCATCAATAGAAAGTTCATCAGTATCTACTTGTTTTTTTTTAATTTTAAATTAGATAGTTTATTTTTTATAGATTCAATTATATCTTTTACCCCCATAAGGACCCACCTTTCAAAAAATAAATTTATTAGGTTAAAACCCTCCCATATCCTAAATTCTTATTGTAATGGAACCACGTGTTGAGTAAATGTAGATGGTGCTATGAACTCTATAATTCCGGGTGATCCAAATTCTGGAATAACTTCTCCATAAACCTTCTCTCTTGGAGCAATTCCTCCAAATACATCCCCCACGTCTACGGTAAGTAAAACTTTATCTCCAAAGTTCATGGTTGGATGTTCTGTATTGTTCATTGAGCCATCTGCATCTTGCAATACGATAATTCCAAATTCTGTGGAGGTATCATTTACCTTTGGCCATGATTCATTAAATATATCTTTGGTTCCATTTGTTTCAGCATGATTTAAGACACCTCCATAAACCAGAGAAGCTTTCTGTTGACCATTCGATATGGTAATTATTGTTGAAGATAGATCGATCTCATCCCCAATATTTGGAGATACAAGTATTGCAAGTTTTGTTATATTATTGCTATTTGGTGCATAACCTGTAATTTTCAAAACCTGTATTCCACTTGCTACCTGTTTTGTACTCTCCTCACCAACCCTTGCAGCTTTGTGCTGAAGGTTGGCTGCGGTATTTATAATTACAGCAGCTGCCACGGCAGCTACTAAAACCAATGCAATGAATATTATTAAAGTCCCTATTCCAATTGCCCCTCGGCGACTTCCAACGTATTTCATTAGCATATTCTGCCACCTCAGAATTGTGAAAATATTTCTAAAGTAAATATTTATAGAACAACATACTTTGTCAAATTGTTCGATAAAAAAAATTAAGTTAGGGGCTTATTGTAGTTGTATTATCTTCTGAGTATCTAAGTAGGAAGCTGGTGTTGTGAATTCAATAACTGCAGGAGCTCCGAACTCTGGGATTACTGAACCAGTTACTGTGGTTCTTGGAGCTAAGTCGAGTCCAACTGCTGATGCGTTTATTGTTAAAGCAACGATGTCTCCCTTGTCAATAACTGGGGTTGATGGCTGACATGAGTGATCTGCATCTTGCAATACAATGATTCCGAACTGTCCTGCACTTAAATTCCATGCTGCAAGTGAGAGGTTAGTAACTTCTCCTCCAGCGGATAAATTATAATACTTATCTGATCCTCCATATTTCAATACTGCCTTTTCTTTACCGTCAGTTATTAATATCTTGGTTTGGTTTAAGTCGATTGGTGCACTTCCAGCGTTTGGAGAAATGTAGATTGCAAGATAGTTTATTTGTGATCCATCGTGGATTCCGATGACTCTAAGGGCTGATAATCCGCTTGCTACTTGTTCTGTGCTTTCTTTACCTGTTGCCATTGCTTTCTGTTGTAAGAATCCGCTTGTGTTAATTAAGACAGCTGCTGCAACCGCAGCCACTAACACCATGGCTATGAATATTATCAGGGTTCCAATACCCATAGCCCCCTTCTTACCCCTCAAAAACTCAAAAACTCTCATTCCCTATCACCTTACAGATAGTTTTAAATATCACAAGATATATTAGTTAGGAATTAGGTTAGGACAATTTATTGTAGCTCTATTATAGTTTGAGTGAATGCTGGTGGTGTTGTAAAGTCAATAACTGCAGGAGCTCCGAACTCTGGCTGAACTTCTCCTGAAACCTCAGCTCTTGTTGGGATTGTGGTGTTGAATACTGCACTTGCATTTACGAGTAAGACAGCAATATCTCCTTTGTTAATAACTCCATTCTTTAAAGAAGTATCTGCATCTTGGATGATCCCCACAACATAGCTCTTACTGTTTGCAGCACTCCAACCAACAGAGTAGTCGAATATATTTGTTGCATTTGATGTATTTTCAGTGTAGCCTCCATAAGTTAATACATGAGATTGACCATCATAAGTTAAGAACAACTTTGTATTCTTTAAGTCGATTGGTGCACTTCCAGCGTTTGGAGTTATATAGATTGCAAGTTGGTCTATTCCAGATCCATTATTGTGTCCTGTAACCCCCAAACACATTAATCCGCTTGCTACTTGTTCTGTGCTTTCTTTACCTGTTGCCATTGCTTTCTGTTGTAAGAATCCGCTTGTGTTAATTAAGACAGCTGCTGCAACCGCAGCCACTAACACCATGGCTATGAATATTATCAGGGTTCCAATACCCATAGCCCCCTTCTTACCCCTCAAAAACTCAAAAACTCTCATTCCCTATCACCTTATCATCTCATCTTACCTTACCTAAAAAATGTATTCACGTATCCTCCCCCACACAATTTCCCCTTACTTCCCTCAATCCAGTTCAGTATATACTGTAATTCTTTTAAAATATATTCTTTTTGCGTAATTCGTTTGGTAGCCAATTTTATCGGTGTATGTGTAGCGGTTTGTGTAGGTGGGGGATAAACGAACCTTAAATAGACAATTAACGTAAAATTTGTAAAAAATTCGTCATTTGTATAAATTTTATCCGACACAAAATAAGCATATATGCGAATATGGAAGTATATATATGTAGATTTATTATAGTTATAACGAAATATGTTAATATGTAATATTATATATTTAACTAAGATTATAAGAGTTATTTGTAAATATAATTATATATAAATGTATGTTAGCATTAGGTGATGTTATGGACAATGATGAAATAATAAAAACGCTCTCAGTTGAGTTGCTAAAAGGGGCTAAAATGCTATCAACCCATTGTTCAAAATGTGGATCTCCACTATTAGAAAAAAACGGTAAAATCTACTGCCCAATATGTGAAAAATCATTAAATACTAAAAGATATAAAAAAGAAAACAAAAATGAAGAAAATCTGCACTTTAAAGATGAGCTGAACTTGGATAAGGTAATTATCTCTAAAATATCCTATTTATCTAAAAAGTTAGAGGACGAAGAGGAAGTTATTAGGATAAAAGAAATAGCAGAAGCCCTATCTGTTTTAATTAAAATAAAAGAAAAACTCTCAAATTCAAAAAATTAATGGCCAGTTCATTTTTTATTTTATTTTTCATTTTTTAGGTTTGATCGATCTTGACTCTATTTCTCGTCTATTTTTATTTCTGAGATGGTTATAGTTAAAACATCATTTGGAGATGCGGTTAAATCACTGTTTACTATTAAATTATAGGTACTTTTAAGATTTGTGATTTCTTCTAACAATATTATCGAGGAATCGTTTTTAAATATTACATTTCCACCATCTACATTGAGGAGATTTATTTTTCTGGTTTTTGAGTTTATAGCAATATAGTAAACTCCTCTTTCTGGGAACGATATAGAGATTGGAAGAATATTCCTTCCTTTTTTAAGTTCTTTAATGTCAAATTTTGCATAAATTGTAATACGAGGGAGGTCTTTTGTTTCATCTGCTTTATTTCCTTCGTTATTTTCATTTTCATTATTTTCATTGTTTTTATTGTTATTTTTATTAACCTCAGTACATCCATCTTTTAAGGCATCTACTTCTGAAAAGTTCCCTTCATCTCCACTATTATTGAATCCACAATCATTTTGAGAAATATTACTTAAATTAGCTGTGTGAGGTGTTAGATCTCCTTTATCTCCATTATGAAGCGTTTCAAAGATAAGTAATCCCGCTCCAAATAGCAAAACAATTAATAATATAACGACTAACATGCTCTTATTGTTTATATGATTTATATAATTTAAATATGTTCGGCTTAAATTGTTATTAGAGGGATTTTTCCCAGTGTTTAAAGTTAGATCGGTTTTTTTATCTACTGATGTTGATGATAACCCAACCTTAACAAGGTCTTCTTCTATTGGTTCCTCTTTAAAACACGACACAAAAAGAGGTATTTTATCATTTAAGTTTAATTGTTCCTTTATTTCTTCTTTTATTTCGTTAAGTTTGTCTTTATTTTGGATGATCATATTTAACAATTTGACAATTCTATACTTAAACGGCTCAGCAATTAATTTTCCATTTTTATTCTTAAATTTAAATAATTTCCCATTTAATTTACAACTACAAGCAATTGCACTTATTGGATTTTTAACCTCTTTGAATTTTATTGAAGATCTCCAATTAAATAAAGAAAATTTTTCTGATAATTCAAACGGACAAGATAACTTATACTCATTATCAATAACAAAAACTGGAGAGTTTCCTATAGAGAATAGCATTAACGATCCATTTCTAAATACACCCCCGGAGATTGAGAGATTGACTTTCTCTTTATCAATGTTTTTATGATTAATGAATTTCTCAACAGCCCCAACTGCATCATGTATTCCAACTTCGATTAAATTTTTTAGATTTGTAATATATCTGTTGTTATATACTGATTTACAAAACTCTCTTGACACTATTTCAGCAACACTAAAAGAACTATCCTCTGTCTCATCACATATAATAAAAACAAGAAAATTTTCTTCACTATCTAAAATATAATGTGAGTGTTCGCTATAATTATTATCTATCAAATATCCGCTGGAAATAGAAAGGGCAATCATAAAACCCACCAAAAATTATTCAATATTTATTTTATTTTCTACATTTATTAATTTGCTTTTATTTAATTTTTTGATTTATCTTATTTGTTGTTATCTTATTTATTTTTATTTATTTATTATATTTTATTGTTAGCGTCTCATAACCGCCAATTTATCCATAAGGGTCTTAATCAAAAACAAAAAATAAAAGTCAGAATAAAACTAATCCCTTGATCAATAGAGTAATAGACGCAATAAGGTAATATAGACAAACATAAATAAAAATAAATAACCAATACAAATGGTGAAAGTGTGATAATAAAACTCAATGGATACGGTTATAGTTCAAATTCTTATTTATTAGTTGGAAAAAAGACAATTTTAGTCGATCCTGGAGCTAATCACTTAATTTTAGAAGAGTTAAAAAAGAATGGAATAAAAAATATTGATTTTATAATAAATACACACTGTCATTTTGATCATTCATCGGCAGATCATTTAATCGAGGAAGAATTTAATTGCCCCACAATTATTGAGGATAAAGAAGTTAAACATCTAAAAAGTGGGGATAAAGTTACTGTATCATCATTATTTGGGGCAAACCTCATTCCTCCAGAAGAAATAATCCCTTTATCAGAAATTGAAGAAGAACTAAAAAATTACGGTTTAGAGATTTTAAGAACGCCCGGACACACTTACGGCTCCATATCTATAATCTATGAAGATGGATTAATAACGGGAGATACACTATTCGCTTATGGTGTTGGACGATGGGATCTGCCAACTGGAAGTTTGATAGATTTAAGAAAATCAATATCATTGTTAGAGAACGTTGCCAATGAAAGAAATATAAATAAAATATACCCCGGACATGGAGAGATCGGAGATAAGATGGCCTTTAATTACGCAAAGTTGTTTTTATAAAAATTTTTAATATATTTTTAATTTTTTATTATTAATCGCTACTTTATTTTGACATCGAAAAATCGAAAATTAAGTGATAGGATGATAGTAATAATTCCAGTATCTCCAATAAACTCTTTAAAAACCAGATTATCCGAATTTTTAAGTGAAGAAGAGAGAAAGTATCTTTTATTAAATATGCTAAAAGATATTAAATCAGCTTTAATCAACCTTGATACTGTGGTTGTAAGTAGGGATGAAGAGATTCTGAACTTTGCAAAAAAAGAACTAAACGCAAAGACAATAAAAGAAAGGGAAAAGGGATTAAACAACGCAATAAAACAGGCATTCGAAGAAATAAATCAAGAGGAAATATTAATAATTCCCGCGGATATTCCTTTAATAAAAAAACATCATATTGAAGATATTATCAATCTTTCAAATCATTATGATATGATAATCGCTCCATCAAGAGGAGGAGGAACAAATTTGCTATATTTAAAGTCGAAAAACTTAATAGATTTGAAATATGAAGGATTTAGTTTTTTAAAGCATCTGAAAGAAGCAGAAAATAAAAATTTAAAATACTATATATATGATTCCTTTCTGGTCTCTGTGGACATAAACACCCCAGAAGACCTCGGAGAGATATTCATTCACGGAGAAAAAACTCATACAAAAGAATACTTAAAAAGTTTAGGAATTTATGTTGAGCCAAAGCACTCATCGGCTGGAAGGTTTGTAGTTAAAAGGAGGGATTGATGATGAGATATTTAACCCTTTGTAGTATAGAAATGGCAAAAAATCTTGTAAAAGAATTTTTAGAGACATTAAAAGATATTGAAGAAGTAGATCTCTTTAATGCAGTTGGAAGAACACTTGCAGAAGATATAATTTCAAATATAGATGTTCCCCCCTATGATCGAGCAAAGATGGACGGTTATGCAGTTAAAGCAGAAGATACCTATGAGGCAGAGGAAGATAATCCAGTGGAATTAAAAGTTATTGGATCTTTAAAAGCGGGAGAATTAAAAGATTTAAAAATAAATAGTGGAGAATGTGTAGAAATAGCCACAGGAGCAGTGATTCCAAAAGGAGCTAATGCCGTGGTTATGGTAGAATACACAGAAAAGAAAGAAAATGGAAAAGTGAAGATATATAGAGCAGTGCCTCCAATGGAAAATATACAATTTGCTGGATCGGATATAATGGCAGGAGAACTTATTCTAAGAAAAAACACCCCTTTAACTCCGAGAGATATTGGGGTCTTATCAGCCATTGGTAGAAAAAAAATCAAGGTCTACAAAAAACTAAAATTTGGAATTATATCGACAGGCAACGAACTTACAAGTCCTGAAGAAAAATTGGACTTTGGAAAGATATACGATATAAATTCATATACACTTGCCTCTTACATAAAAGAGCTTGGATATGATTTTGAATTTTTTGGAATAGCGAAAGATGATAAAGAGGATCTCAAAGAAAAAATCAAAAAGGCATTAAAATGTGATATTATCCTATTAAGTGGAGGAACATCAGCAGGAGTTGGAGATCTAACTGAAACAGAAATAAAAGAGCTTGGAGGAGAAATATTAGTCCATGGTATAAAAATAAAGCCCGGAAAACCCACCATAATTGGAAAAATTGAAGAAAAATTAATAGTAGGGCTTCCTGGCTATCCAACATCATGCCTAACAATATTTGATGTGCTATTTGGAAATGAAAAAAACGTTATAAAAGCAAGATTTCCACAGAGGTATATTTCAGCAAGAGGAAGAACAGAATACCTTCCCGTGATATTGGTTAAGTATAAAGACGGATTTTCTGCCTACCCAATAACAAAGGGAAGCGGAGCAATAACCTCTTTATCAGAGGCGGATGGGTATATTGTTATAGATGAAAATAAAGAGATATTAGAAGATGAAGAAGTTAATGTGCATGTTTTTGGTGATGTTAAAATAGGACTAAATATTATTGGAAGCCATTGCATAGGGGTAGATATAATTCTAAAAGAGGGAGGTTTATTTGCAAAAACCATAAATGTTGGTTCTTTAGGGGGTTTAATTTCTATAAAAAGAGGAGAAGCAGATATTGCAGGAACTCATCTTTTAGATGAGAAAACTGGAACATATAACATTCCATTTTTAGAGAGGTATAAAGTCGAGGATGCAGTGTTAGTTAGAGGGTATATAAGAGAGCAGGGATTTATTTTCAGAAAAGAACTTGGATTTAAGACCATTAAAGATATACTGGAAAACATATATAATTTAGAATTTATAAATAGAAATCGTGGTTCAGGAACAAGAATACTGTTTGACAAATTTTTGAAAGATTATAAATTATCTCCAAGCAAAATAAAAGGATATACAATAGAAGCAAAGACACACTCAGCAGTTGCAACTGCAATAGTAATGAAAAAGGCAGATATTGGATTAGGAATTAAAACAGTAGCGGATCAATATGGATTAGGATTTATTCCATTGGCAGATGAATACTACGATTTTTTGATTAGAAAAGATAGATTTAATGATGAAGATGTCCAAACATTCATTAAAACTCTAAAAATTGTAAAACTTCCATTTAAAAAGCCAAAAGATTGTGGAGAGGTTATTTGGGAAGGTTAACATATTTAATCGAAAATAATCAAAATAGGGTAAAAATTAAAAAATAAAATAAAAATTAAAATATAGAAGAAAATAATTAGATATAAAATAATCATTGAATAAGTTATCCCTCAACATTTATACTTTTTTACATCTTTTGACAACAAAAATTTTAATGTGATTACTATGAAAGAAAAAGCTCCAAAAATAGATGCACTAATCGATTGCACCTACAAAACAGAAGATAATAGAGCAGTTATCTACCTCTACCTTTTAGAAAATATTTTAAAAGACCGTGAATTTTCCCCTTATTTTTATGTAGAAATGTTAAAAGATAGAATAGAAAAAGAAGACATCGATAAAATAAAGGAATTTCTATTAAAAGAAGATCTACTAAAATTTGTTGAAAATTTAGAAGTTGTCAATAAAACAATACTAAAAAAAGAGAAAGAAATTGTTAAAATTATCGCCACACACCCTCAAAGAGTGCCAAAACTAAGAAAAATTAAAGAATGCGATATTGTCAAAGAGATATACGAACATGACATTCCATTTGCAAAGAGATACTTAATAGACAGCGATATAGTTCCAATGACATACTGGGATTTTGAAAACAGAAAACAAGTTAGTATAGAGATCCCAAAATTAAAAACAGTTTCATTTGATATGGAAGTTTATAATAGAGATACAGAACCAGATCCTGAAAAAGATCCAATTTTAATGGCAAGTTTTTGGGACGATAATGGAGGGAAGGTAATAACCTATAAACACTTTGATCATTCAAATATAGAAGTTGTAAATAGTGAAAAAGACCTGATCAAGAAAATCGTAGAGATGTTAAGGCAGTATGATGTCATATTCACCTATAACGGAGATAACTTCGACTTTCCTTACTTAAAAGCAAGAGCAAAAATTTACGGAATTGATATAAAATTAGGAAGAGACGGAGAAGAATTAAAAATAAAAAGAGGAGGAATGGAATTTAGAAGCTACATTCCCGGAAGAGTGCATATAGATCTATACCCAATATCAAGAAGATTACTAAAACTAACAAAATATACGTTGGAAGATGTTGTTTATAATCTATTTGGAATTGAAAAATTAAAAATTCCGCATACAAAGATCGTAGATTACTGGGCAAATAATGATAAGATTTTGATAGAGTATTCATTACAAGATGCAAAATACACACACAAAATCGGAAAATACTTCTTTCCATTGGAAGTAATGTTCTCAAGAATTGTTAATCAGACACCTTTTGAAATTACAAGAATGAGTTCTGGACAGATGGTTGAATACTTGCTAATGAAAAACGCCTTCAAAGAAAACATGATAGTTCCAAACAAACCAGATGAAAAAGAATACAGAAAAAGATTACTAACGAGTTATGAAGGGGGTTATGTTAAAGAACCAGAAAAAGGAATGTTTGAAGATATAATAAGCATGGACTTTCGATGTCATCCAAGAGGAACGAAAGTTATTGTAAAGAATAACGGCTTAACAGATATTGAAAACGTAAAAGTGGGGGACTATGTTTTAGGAATAGATGGCTGGCAGAAAGTAAAAAGGGTTTGGAAATATCCATATAATGGCTTTTTAGTAAATGTAAATGGGTTAAAATCTACACCTAATCACAAGATCCCTGTAATAAAAAAAGAAAATGGGAAAGATAGAGTAATCGATGTAAGTAGTATTTACCTTTTAAACTTAAAAGGTTGTAAAATATTGAAGATCAAAAATTTTGAAAGTATTGGAATGTTTGGGAAAATATTCAAAAAAGACACCAAAATAAAAAAAGTAAAAGGACTATTAGAAAAGATTGCTTATATAGATCCAAGAGAAGGGCTTGTAATTAAAGTTAAAAATGAAAAGGAGGATATATTTAAGACAGTTATACCCATTCTCAAAGAATTAAACATACTCTACAAACAGGTAGATGAAAAAACGATAATAATCGACTCGATAGATGGACTTCTAAAATATATAGTAACAATAGGATTTAACGATAAAAATGAAGAAAAAATAAAAGAAATAATAAAAGAAAAGAGTTTTCTTGAATTTAAAGAATTAGAAGACATAAAAATCTCAATTGAAGAATACGAAGGATATGTTTATGATCTAACTCTTGAAGGGAGACCTTATTATTTCGCAAATGGAATTTTAACGCATAACTCTCTTTATCCTTCCATAATTATTGCCTACAACATCAGTCCAGAGACGTTGGATTGCGAGTGTTGTAAAGACATTAGTGAAAAGATACTCGGACATTGGTTCTGTAAAAAACGGGAAGGGTTAATTCCAAAAACGTTAAGAGGACTTATAGAAAGAAGAATAAACATTAAAAATAAGATGAAAAAAATGGAAAGTGAAAAAGAAATAAATGAGGAATACAACCTCTTAGATTACGAACAGAGATCATTAAAGATTTTAGCCAATAGTATTTTACCTGATGAATATTTAACAGTTATTGAAGATGATGGGGTAAAAATAGTAAAAATTGGGGAATATATTAACAGATTAATGGAAAAATATCCTAATAAAATTAAACTCAGTGAAGTATTGGAAGTTAAAAATTTGAAGACATTCTCATTTAATAAACTAACCAAAAAATGTGAGATAAAAAAAGTTAAGGGATTAATTAGGCATAAGTATGAAGGTAAAGCATATAAAATAAAACTAAGATCTGGAAGGACAATAAGAGTAACAGAGGGACATAGTTTATTCAAGTATGAAAATGGAGAAATTGTAGAAGTTAAAGGAAATGAAATAAAAATTAACGACTTAATAGTCGTCCCACGAAAGATCGCCCATATTAATAAAAAAATTGTCATAAATATTCCGAAGAGGTTAGTTGATGCTGATGAAGAGGACATAAAAAACCTTGTGATTACAAAACATAAAGATAAGATACACTTCATTAAATTAAAAAAGACGCTTGAAGATATTGAGAGAAATAAATTTAACGTTATTTTTGATGATTGCATTTTATATTTGAAAAAACTTGGATTAATTGATTATAACATCATCAAAGCAATAAATAAGGTAGAGATAAAGATATTAGATAAAAAGAAGTTTAAGATATACAAAAAATATATAGATACAATCATAGAACATGGCAATTTTGCAAGAGGTCGATCTAATATTCAATACTTGAAAATTAAGGATCTTATAAATGATATTCCAGATGAAGAGTTCGAGGATTGTGAAATAGGAGCATTATGTGGGAAAATAAACGCTCTTTTAAAATTAGATGAAAATTTGGCCAAATTTTTAGGATACTTCGTAACAAGAGGTGGACTAAATAAATATAAAGCAAAAGAGGGCACAACCCATGAAGTTGCTATCTTCAAGTCCCTACCTGACTATCAAAAAGAGATCGTTAAGATATTCAAAAAAACTTTTGGAGCAGGTTGTATTTCTAAGGATAAAGTTATAATGGATAATAAGATTGTATATTTGATACTAAAATACATCTTTAAGTGTGGAAATAAAAATAAAAAGCATATTCCAGAAGAGATATTTTTAGCAGATGAGAAAGTTATAAAAAGTTTCTTAGACGGATTCTTAAAGGCAAAGAAAAACTCTCATAAGGGAACTACGACATTTATGGCCAAGGATGAGGACTATCTAAACCAGTTAATGATACTATTTAATTTAGTGGGAATTCCAACAAGATTCACACCGGTTAAAAATAAAGGATACAAACTAACTCTAAATCCAAATTATAAACTGATCAACGATCTAATGCTTGATGAAGTTAAAGAAATTGAGGAATTTAATTACAATGGCTATGTTTATGATTTAAGTGTTGAGGATAATGAAAACTTCTTAGTAAATAATATCTACGCCCATAATAGTGTATATGGTTATTTAGCATTTCCAAGAGCAAGATTTTACAGCCGAGAATGTGCAGAAGTTATTACATATTTAGGAAGAAAATATATTTTAGAGACGATAGAAGAGGCAGAAAAATTCGGATTTAAAGTAATTTATGCAGATAGTGTTGTTAAAGATGCCAAAGTTATTATTAAAGAAGACGGTAAAATAAAAGAGATAAAAATCGAGGATCTGTTTAAAAAAGTTGATTATACGATAGGAGATAAAGAATACTGCATTTTAAATAATGTGGAGACATTAACCATTGAGGATACTAAGTTGGTGTGGAGGAAAGTTCCTTACATAATGAGGCACAGAACAAATAAAAAGATTTATAGAGTTAAAGTAAAAGATAGATATGTTGATATTACAGAAGATCATTCAATCATTGGAGTTAAAAATAATAAATTGGTTGAATTGAAACCAACTGAGATAAAAGATGATGAAACTAAATTAATAATTTTAAATAAAGATCTAAAATCATATAATTTTGCGAGTGTTGAGGAAATAAACTGTATAAAATATTCTGATTATGTTTACGATATTGAGGTCGAAAACACGCACAGATTTTTTGCAAACGGAATTTTAGTTCATAATACTGATGGATTTTATGCAGTTTGGAAAGAAAAGATTAGCAAAGATGATTTAATAAAAAAAGCATTGGAGTTTGTAAAGTATATAAATTCAAAACTTCCCGGAACGATGGAGTTAGAATTTGAAGGTTATTTCAAAAGAGGAATCTTTATCACCAAAAAAAGATATGCGTTGATCGATGAAAATGGAAGAGTTATAGTTAAAGGATTAGAATTCGTTAGAAGAGATTGGTCAAATCTTGCAAGAATTACACAAAGAAGAGTGTTAGAGGCATTATTATTAGAAGGAGATATAAATAAAGCTAAAAAAGCTATACAAGACGTTATAAAAGATCTAAGAGAGAAAAAAATAAAAAAAGAGGACCTTATTATTTACACCCAACTTACTAAAAACCCAAACGAATATAAAACCACAGCCCCTCACGTAGAAATTGCAAAAAAGATGATGAGAGAGGGAAAAAAAATAAAAATTGGAGATGTTATCGGATATATAATAGTTAAAGGTTCTAAATCAATAAGTGAAAGAGCAAAACTACCAGAAGAAGTTAGTATTGAGGAGATCGATGTTAACTACTATATTGATAACCAGATCCTTCCTCCCGTTTTGAGGATCATGGAGGCAGTTGGGGTTTCAAAAAACGAGTTAAAGAAAGAAGGAACTCAATTAACGTTAGATAGGTTCCTGAAATAAATCAACCAAAAAATATAACTATAATCAACATAAAAATAATTTATTGTAAACAATGATGATTATTAAAACTTAAAAATAAAAAAATAGCAATTAGTGGAAAATAAGGGTCTGAGAAAGATAATAACAATATTTACAGAAATGGGAAATTAAAGATAAACTTTTATCGATTGAAATTCAACGCGATGATGAGTGCCGACTTCGCTGAACTATGATGAAACCTGGGACATCTGAGCGTTATCATTTATTTAAATATCTCAATTATTTTTACATCATTTATTATTAGTTGAAATTAAAAATATTTAAAATTAAAAATTTGGTGGAATTATGAGATTGTTAACATTGGAAGAAGGAACCTTTGCAGTTAAATATGCAAGAGCAGTTATTGAAAACTATTTAGAAGGAAGAGAAGTTATAGTAGAAAACTACCCTGAAGTGTTCAACGAGAAGAGAGGATGCTTTTGCACTCTCCACACATATCCAGATAAAGAACTTAGGGGCTGTATAGGGATTCCAGAACCGATAATGCCGCTTATAAAGGCCTTGGAAGAAGCAGCGATAAGTGCTGCAACAAAAGATCCAAGATTTCCTCCAGTAACGTTGGAAGAAATGGATAGTATTGTAATAGAAGTTAGTATCCTAACCCCTCCAGAACTCATAAGAGTTAAACATCCAAGAGAGTATTTAGAAAAAATAAAAATTGGTAGAGATGGGTTAATTATCGAATATGGATTTTATAGAGGGCTTTTATTGCCACAGGTGCCAGTGGAGTATGGATGGGATGTTGAAGAGTATTTAGCACACTTATGCTTAAAAGCTGGTTTGCCCCCAGATATGTGGCTGGCTGAGGGAGTTAAAATTTATAGGTTTGAAGCACAGATATTTGAGGAAGTTGAGCCAAGAGGAGAGGTTATTGAGAAAAAGC
The DNA here is from genome assembly GCF_000024625.1 of Methanocaldococcus vulcanius M7. Taxonomy (NCBI): domain Archaea; kingdom Methanobacteriati; phylum Methanobacteriota; class Methanococci; order Methanococcales; family Methanocaldococcaceae; genus Methanocaldococcus; species Methanocaldococcus vulcanius. The sequence goes on along the minus strand of NC_013407.1, from coordinate 85,478 downwards.
TTGTTTAACATTAACATATATATTAAAATATTGAAGATTAAGATATTGACCTATATATTTTCCTTGTCTCTTCATCTGCCAAATCATAAACCTTTATTATCTCAGTTGAAATCTTTTTTAATGTTTCAGTTGGAAATGTCTCAACAAATACCGAGATCACGCGAACAGAATTTTCTTTTATAAACTTATCAAATCTTTTTAAAAATTCATCATTTATCTCAGCGTATCCATCCGTTATAAGTAAAATATCCGCATTTTTAAACTCACTGGTTTTTATAACTTCCATTGCCCTATTTAATGGTAAAATAAAGTTAGTTCCTCCTCCAAAGTAGAGTGATGCAATCTCAATAATCTCCTCAACAGTTATATTTTTAGGATCTATTCGCTTTTCAAATCTAACTCCATCATCAAAGGCAATATAATATATATCTCTCTTTTCTCTTTTTGCAATTTCTAAAATAGATAAAGCCACGGCTTTTCCCCATATTTCCCTTTCTCCATACATAGAACCACTGTGATCCAGTAGAACAACTATTGGACCTTTCTGCTTATCTAACTTTTCATTTATATCATAAACTAAAAGTTTTTTATCCATAAATCTTCTTAAAAAATCATAATATAAAATTTCATCCGAGAAATTTACAATTTCCCTTGTTAAAAGGTATTTTAAGTCCCTACCCACCTTTATAGAGTATATTTCCCCAGAATAATGCTTTATTTTAGATCTATACTCACTTATAGCGAGTAATCTTAATCTTCCAAGTTTTTTTACGATAGATCTGACTTTACCATTGCTTAAAATCTTGTCTGCTAACTTTATCCTTTCATCAGAAGATAATCTCTTTTTATCTCCCTGCCCTTTCCCAAGACCATTAATTGCATTAAATCCTTGGACAATTTCTGAGATCTCATCTGATACTTCTTTCATTGCATTTTTTCCAATTTCTTTAAGTTTTTCTTCAAGATCTTTATTTTTCTTCCCATCGATTGCAAACTTTTTTAACTCCTTATTTAACTTTGCAAGTTTTAGGTTTTCAAAGAACTTCTCACAGAACATTATTGTAGCAGTTCCAGCATTCACTTCATCAAGCTCAGTTAAAAGTTTGCTCTTCTCATACTCAATATTTTTTATAGCACCTTCTAAGATCTTTTTATTTATTTCGAATTTCTCTTCAATAACGTCGTTAAATTCAACAACATACTTAAAAAATGCATAAAAAATATCCTCTGCTAATTTTTCATGGATAGGGCTGAACTGAGAGTAGTAGTTAAGAAGCTTTTGTAAATATCTACTATTTCTCAAAAATTTTTCATATGCCTTTTTGTCATATGCATCGTGCTTTATAACGTTTTTCATAATCCCACTGATTTAAATTATACACTATCTACTCTTTAACAACCCTTCAACATACTTTTTAAATCCCTCAACTTCCCTCAAAACATCTTCAACAAGCTCGTAAGGTTTATTTGCCTCGATTGCTTTATTTTTAACGTCTTTTAAAGTTATTGACATGCTATTTAACTTACCCAAAATTTCAAGACATTTTCTATACTCTATTCCTCCAAATGGTATTTTATCCTTGTTTAGTTTCTTTATCTCGTTCATCAAACTCTCTAAAATTTCTCTTTGCTCTAATGCAAAGCCAGCAAAATGATTTGATATTTTAAAAATCTCCACTGAGACCTTAAAGAACTCATCTGGCTCATTCCAGTAAACGTGCCTTAATATGTCTAAATCATTAATATCTGCTTTTTCCTTGCCGTTTAAATAGGCAAAGCATTTAACTGCTTTAACTGACTTTTTAAATCTCCTGTCCGAGATATTTATTCCTTCACTTTCCAAAGATAGCTTTATTTTAATTAAATCCTCTTTTATATCTGAAATATCTACTTTTAACGCTTCTTTTTGCATTTCTTTAACGTCTTCAATATTGATTATGGTCTTAGGTTTATACTCTTCATCTAAATCGATTAATTTTGAAAGATTTTCGTAGTTTTTTATTCCTTTTATTGTTTTTCTGAATAGGAATCTGTCGTAGAAGGCGAGTAATTCGTTTTCTTCTGGGAGTTCGTTTGATGCTCCAAATAAGCTTATTAATGGAACTTTTTCAATCCTGTCTCCATTGTGATAAAGTCGCTCGTTAATTATTGATAATAAAGCATTTAATATTGAACTGTTTGCCTTAAAAACCTCATCCAAAAAGGCAATCTCAGCAGTTGGCAAATATCCAGAGGTTTTTCTAACAAACCTATCATTATCCTTCAACTCCTTAATGCTTAAAGGCCCAAACAACTCATCCTCTGTAGTAAATCTTGTTATAAGCTTCTCAAAATAATCAGCATTAACATGAGAAGCAACCGCCCTAATCAACTGAGATTTAGCAACCCCCGGATTTCCCAAAAACACAACATGCTCATTAGCCAAAATCGAAGTCAAAGCAACATCAACCTCCTCCCTCCTCTCCAAAAAATAAGAATTCAACTCCCATCTAATTTTTTCAAGCATGATTTTCACCTAAATTTTATATTTGTTTAAATAGCCCCTTGGCGTTATCATCTTGCCATTGACAATTTTTGTTGAAGAATTTCCAATGATTAATATTGTATTCATATCTATAAACTCCAAATATCTTTCTATGTCTTTATAAAGTTCTTTAAAAGTTGTTATTAAGTATTTTTCGTTGTCTCTACCGGCGTTTTTAACTATTCCGACTACATAGTTATTATCTTTTGCAAATTCAGACAAAATCTCCATGGCTTTTAAGAAGGGCTCTTTTCTCCTTTTGCTTAAAGGGTTGTATATGCATATAACAAAGTCCCCTTCTAACGCATATCTAAATCTTTTTAATATGATCTCCAACGGAGTTAATAGATCGCTAAAACTAATAACCACAAAGTCGTGATTTAATGGACTTCCTAAAATTGCAGAAGCCAAGGAACATGCAGTTATTCCAGGAATAACTTTTATCTCTATCCCATAATTTTTAACAGCATTTATTTCATAAGCTAATGAAGCTAAACCGTAAATTGTCGCATCTCCACTTGAAACTAATGCAACATCTTTATCTTTTGCCTCTTTTAAAGCATAATCAACCCTATCAATCTCTTTCGTCATTCCAGTTGTGTATATTGGCTTGTTAAATCTTTCAACGAATTTCTTATAATTTTTATAGCACACAATTAAATCCACTCTATTTAAAAGCTCCTCTGCCTCTTTTGTGAAATGCTTTTCATTACCGCTTCCTATACCTACAACATACAGCATAATATCACTTCATTACACAGTAAACTAATAATGGAAATACGATCGTTGCATCTGCCCAAATTTCTACATAATCCGCCTCAGCTCCAATTTTTCCCCAAGATACTCCCTCTTCTGGAGGAGCTCCGCTTAAAGAACCATCCCAAGGAAGAGCTGTGGTTATATATATTGCATAATCCGTCCCTTCTCTAAATAGGTTTGCATTTATAATACTATGCTTTGGAAGAGAACCACCTAAAACTATACACGCTGTCTCTTTGGAGTTTATAGCAAGATCGTTTAACTTTACTATATCGTTGGCAATATCGATTTTCAACTCCTTATCTTTATTATACTTTTTAAAAAAGTAGAGCATATCCCCAATTGAACCGTCAGTTATTGCTGGACAGAATATTGGAATATTGTTTTTATATGCCCAGTATAGGATTGATTTCTCTTTTTCTTTGGTGTTTAATTTTTTATCTAAAAATTCTCCTAATTTATAGCAAAATTCACTTGTAGTTATAATTTCTCCACTTTCACGTTGGGATTTTAATAAACTTTCGAAGAATTCCATCATATACTCTTCAAACGCTATATATCTATCGTTTGGAACAAAAATATTCCCTATTCTATTTATTCCCTTTTCCCTTAATAACTTTCCGTTTGCTTTCCAATCCCCCAATATAAACGGTTTTAAACATTTTATAAAGTCCTCTTCAACGCCTCCTGCTGTTGTAACTATAACATCTATCTTTTTATATTTTGCAAGATAGGCAATAATCTCTCTAAGACCAGAGGATACAATATTTGATGTGTATCCAAAAAATACTGTTATTTCTTCTCCTTTTTTCCTCTTTTCTTCAATTTTTTTCCATATTTCAATTGCTTTTCCAATATGTGATGCTTGAAACCCAATTTTTAGATAGTAGTTTTTTATAATTTTATCTAAGGTTATATCATCCTCTAACCACGGCCCCTCGATCTCTAAACCCCCTATATCCTCACTCTCTTTTAGAACTATATCTTTAGGGTTTGACATAAAGATCACCTTTTTTATTTTTCCACTTTAAAACATCTACCTCGGACTTTAAAATTTAATTCCTCTCCATTTGCATTTTTTATTAATAACTCTGCTAAACTTGGATCTGTATCTATTCCACATATACTCGTGGTTATTCTTGGATTTATCTCCACAACATAAACTTCATCTTCATTTACTATAATATCAACTCCGACATATCCATTAAGTCCATCTATGCAGTTAACTGCTTTAATTGATTCTGAAAAGATCTCTTCTTTTAACTCATGTTCTATATTAACATCTGCCCCAACAAATCCCTTTTCATTAATATATTGCCTATTTAAAGAGATTGGATATATATTCTTTCCAACTATTAAAGAGACGGATAATGTTTCTCCTTCTATATATTCTTGAATTATAGATCCTTCATTAACAAGTTCATATTTCCCTCCACATCCGTCTATTTTTTTTATAACATATCTCCTTGGGGGAAAGGTCTTTGGAGTTTTTACATAATTTTTTATTTTTTTATAAGTTAAATACTTATTTCCTGCAATTTCAATGGCCTTTGATGACGATCCAAGGTTTTTAACATTGTTATATCTTTCTAAAATTTTAGTCAAATTTTTCAAAATTCCCTCTTCTTCTGGAGCGATTATTAATGCATAATCAATATTCTCATTATTCAAGGCATTTTCTAATTGTTTCTCTAAATTGTTATTGATTTCTAAGATATTTAGATTGTTTTTATTTTTTTTAGTTTTATCATTATTTTTATGCATAATATCGGTTTCAGTAAAAAGTTGTGAAAATTCTTTGTTAATTAGGCAGAGAACATCATCGACGTTTAAAAATTGTGAGATTAGGGTGTTAAACATCATTTTTCCTTCTTTTAAAATACATCTGTCTTTAAATCCCACAGCCAATGCATATTCAAAGAACAGAATCACACTTAACCACCCATTTTTATTACGTTCCGACTTTTATGGGCTCTGCCAGATCCATGATCAACCTAACAGCAGAGTAGGCGGCAAGTGCAGAGGTTTTTGGGTTTTCTTCAAATGGAACATTCTCTACACAAACTTTTAATGTTCCAATAGAGCTTTTTACAAATATCTCATGTCTGTTTAATTTTATTTTTGGATCTGCTACAATAACCACCTTTGCAGAATATTCAGTTGCTATCGAAAGAACTACGGCAACGTTTATGTTTGCTGGAAAATTTTTTATTGCCTCAAAAACATCCCCTTCATAAACCATAACTTCTTCTTTTATTTTTTCTGGCTCATATCCGAGATTTTTTAACGCATCTTTTAATGCACATACAGGTTTAGTAGTTTTTAACACTACCTCTTTAATTTCTCCTAATTTTAGCGCTTTTATTGCATCTAATCCTCCAATAGCGCCTGATGGAAGATAAATTTTTCTATTTTCACTTTTAGCCAATTTTTTAAGTTTTAAAAATAACTCTTTATCTGCTAAGGCACCTACACTCATTATTAACACATCTTTTCCATTTTTTAAAGATTTTTCAGCAACCTCTTCAACAGCATGAACGGAAGCGGATTCAATCACAAGATCTAAATCCCCCCTAACCAATTCATCAACATCCCTACATATTTTTGCTTTAACGATGTTTGAAAGAGATATTGCTTTTTCTATGTTTCTATCATAAAGAGCAACTATTTTCGTATTTTTTATAGTTCCATCCGCCACTTTTTTTGAAATAAAAGTGCCAATTGCACCACAGCCAACTATTCCAATTTTAAGCATTTTTTACCCACCTCTTAAAAATAACTAAAAATAAATTAAATTTATTACTTTGCCAAATTTATTAATAAAACGTAAATCATTAAGTATCTAATTATCTACTCCTTAACTACTAAAAACTTAATAAAAACCCATCCTTTAAAATTATGAAATTAAAACTTTGTATTACAATTTATGTAAAAATAAGAATAAAATAATATTATCTAATTTAATTATCCAATTTAAATGTTGAATGACATATTACCTACAATAACAACATTCATGCCTATACTAAATTTTTTGTTTATTGGATTTTATCAAATATTTATTTTTACTGCACTCATTTGCAATCTTCCTTTGTTGTTTATTTTATCTATAACTATTTTGCAGTTTAATTATCATTATATAAAAATTTCATGTTAATTTATCGTTTATTTTTTTAGAAAGCCGTATCCTGTTTCAGCCGGTGGTTTTACCAATATTATGTTTCCAATAGCAGTTATTAAGTTGAATGGCAAAACTACCTTTTTTGATGGATCTGCAACATAGTCCTTTAAACATCCATTTTGAACATCTGAAACGATCAAACCCGCAATAACGCCTTTATTCAAATCCAGCATCACATCATACACCTTTCCAACGTAAACTGCGGTTGTTGTATATATCGGCTTATCTAAAATATCACTAACCCTAATTGCCATTAACCTCACCTTAAAGATCTTTTATTGAATTTTTAATAACTTTTTAATGAGTTTATTGCAACCTTTTTATAACTTTTAATTTATACTTTTAATTAAAAATCTTATTTACAATTAATGTTTATTTAAATCTTTTTGTGTGGTTGATATGGAAGGTCTCAAAATTGCTACAAAAGTCGTTAATGAAATCGACAGAAAAATAAAACCACTGATTGGGTGGGAAAAGGCAGATGAAATAATTAAAATCGGTGCAGATGGAACCCCAACAAAAAGAATCGACTTAATTGCTGAAAACATTGCCATCAACATATTAGAGAAGTTTAGTGGTGGGATCTTAATAAGTGAAGAGATCGGAATAAGGACTTTTGGTAGGAACTTAGATTATATTGTAATATTAGACCCAATAGACGGGACATACAACGCTTTAAAATCTATTCCCATATATTCAACCTCCATAGCACTTGCAGAGATAAAAGGGAAGGATAAAAAAGTAATAAGAGAGCATTTAGAAAATATAGAATGGATAAAAAATTTTATCGCCAGTAATTATACAATAAATGATCTAAACATTGGTGTCGTGAAAAATTTAGCTACGGGAGATTTATACTACGGCGTTAAAGGAGAAGGAAGCTTTTTAGAAAAAGACGGGGAAAAAATAAAAATTAAAGTTGAAAATAAGAATGACTTAAAAGAGGCCTCTGTTGGATTGTTTGTTTATGGATTATCAAATGATTTATTGGAGTTTTTAAAAGAAAGAAAAGTAAGAAGAGTTAGATTATTTGGATCTATGGCTTTGGAAATGTGTTATGTTGTTAGCGGATCCTTAGATGCTTATATAAATATAAATGAAAACTCTCGGCTCTGTGATATTGCAGGAGCATACGTTATTTGTAAAGAAGGAAATGCAGTGATAACAAATAAAAACGGAAAACCACTAAATATGAAATTAAACCTAATGGAAAAAACATCACTAATTGTCAGTAATAAACATTTAAACAGAAAATTAATCGCCTTATTTGGAAATAGATGGGCAATAAAGCCCACAAAATTTGGAATTATCGTTAGGGAGGATAAAAAAGAAGCCGTCAATTTATCAATTGAAGTATGCAAATACTTGGATAAAAGAGGGATTCCCTACTATGTTGAACCCTTCCTAAGAGCAAAAGTTGGAGGAAATCCACTAAACATTTCGGAAATATCTCACATAATAGCCATCGGAGGAGATGGAACTATATTAAAAGCTTCCAAACTCGTTGATGGAGAAACAATACCAATAATTGCCGTAAATATGGGAAAAGTCGGATTTTTAGCAGAATTTTACGAGGATGAGATTTTTAAAGTAATAGATCAAGTTATATCTGGAAATTACGAAATTGAAAAAAGAAGTAAATTATCATGTAAAATAATAAAGAATAGTCAATACAATCCAAATAAAACCCATGAAACAATAAAAACCCCATCTGCTTTAAATGAAATGGTAGTCATTACCAAAAATCCAGCTAAAATATTAGAATTTGATGTATACATCAATGATACACTTGTTGAAAACGTAAGAGCGGATGGAATAATCATCTCTACCCCAACAGGATCCACTGCCTATTCTCTAAGTGCAGGAGGGCCAATAGTAGAACCAAGCGTTGATTGCTTTATAATATCTCCAATTTGCCCGTTTAAACTATCTTCAAGACCTTTGGTTGTTTCTGCATCCAATAAAATAAAATTAAGGTTAAAATTAGAAAAACCCGCCTTATTAGTTATAGATGGAAGTGTAGAATATGAAATCGGAAAAGATGACTGCTTAATATTCGAGAAATCTGACGATTATGCCTATTTTGTAAAAGGAAAAAGTTTCTATGATAAATTAGATAGATGCTTAGGATTAAAGTGAAAATACCTTTTAAATTATCCTTAACTATTTAACTACACTTATTAACCATTAATATTAACTTTAATATTAACTATTAATAAATTAAGTTAACCAAAAAATAAAAAATAAAATATAAAAAGAGTATAAATATATCAAATATAAATTGTAAATATATTATAATGTTTATATTAAATGTTGTTAAAGTGTTGCTATAAACATTAAAATTAGAGAGCATACTATGACATTTGAAACACTATGCAATGAAATTATCCACAGATTTAATGATGATTTTGCCAGAATATTAAAATCCGTTTATTTAGGGCACTTTGAACATCTTAAAGAGGAGGACATAAAAAAATACAACATAACAGAAAAAGATGATTTACTTTTTTATGGAAAAAACCGCCCCATTTTCAAATCTTTAACTTTTTTTAATGAAATTCCCGTATTTAGGAAAGAAGAAGATAGTATCTTATTCCTAAAGGATATTGGAATACCCCCATCAAAAACCTTAAACTCTCTCACCTATGAAGAAAAAATCAAACTTAGAAATGAATTTTTAAACATAAGTAAAACTATAATCCCAAGGGAATATTTTATCCACGTTCCAAAGCTAATTTTTGGTAAAGAGCATTATTTTAAAGACGTTTGTCTAAAAGAATATGTTTCTACCTTAAATGGGATTTACAAAATAGGGAATAAAAGAAAAGTAATGGAATTAATCATAAACAGAAAAATTCCAGAAGAAAAGGATGTTATAAAATACAGAAAGATACTGGCAAAGAGAATAAATCTCTTTAATAAAAAATTGGACGATTATGAAATAAGAAACTTTAACATAAACTTTAATGGAAAAAACTTTAAATGCCAATATATTTATATAAAACAAACTGTGTGGGATAAAATCCTGGGTTTATTTGGAGAAGGAATTGAACTTAAATATTACCCAACATTAGTCAATATCGCCTACTCTAATAAAAAAATTGATTTCTTAAAGCCATTTTTTATATTTATCGACATTGACAAAAACATCTCAGTTTATGCAAGAGTTCCAAAACTTCTCTATCTAAAACATGGGTTATCCCTGAATTATTTAGAATTAAAAGGAAAAACCACATATTTTGGAAATTGGGAAAGAGACAAATTTTGGAAAATAATTGAAAAGGGATCATTATGAAAAAACACACTTATGTATTAATCCTCCTGCTATTTCTCTTTATAAATATCGGACACTGTTATAATATTGGAAAAATAACTCTAACTAAAAAGAATCCAACCTATACAAACGAATTTACATTAAAAAAAGTAGAAAACTTCACATACAAGCTTACATTCACACACTACGGAATCATGAACAAAAGTGGGGTAATTTACATCCTCCTAAATGGAAAAATAATATACAAAATAGATAAAAATAACAAAGTAAATATAAATAACAAACCCTATCCTACAATCTCAATAGATATAGCCCACACTCTAAAAAATGGAAAAAATATATTGGAAATATATGCTCTAAATCTAAACAACCATAATTACTACGTCTTGAATAATGTTTACATAAATGAACCAACCAAAACACCAATAAGCACTAAATTAGAACTATGCATTTTGATCTTAATGAGTATGTGTATCATCGGCTTTTATAAATCAAGAAGAATATAACATCTAAATTTATAATTTATAAGATATTGATATAGTCGGTGAAAAAATGGCAATCTCAATACTAAGGAAATTAGACAAGTATTTAGGTAATTTTATAATTTTAATATTAACTCCCACTACTTCCAAAAAACCCAGAAGTGAAATTAACCTCAATACTTCAAAAATACTAATTATTAGATTATGGACTTTGGGGGAGAGTTTATTAACTCTTCCAATGATAAAGAAACTAAAAGAAAACGGGTATGATATTTCTGTTTTAGTAACAAAGAGAAGTAAAGGAGTTTTTGAAAATGTTGATTTTGTTGATGAAATTATTGATTTGGGAGATTTTTTTAAAATAATTAAAAAATTTAAAAAATACGATGTTGTTATTGATACGGAGCCGTATCTTAATATATCTGCCATATTAGGATGGTTTTTAGGAAAAAAGGTTGTAGGATTTAAAGGACTTTTTAGAGACAAATTGTATGATCTCAAAATTGAATATATCGATAAAACTCATGCTGTCTATAATTTTTGTAATATGTTAAGGCCGTTTGGAATTGATTATAAACCAGAAAAGTTGATTCCTTTAAAATATACTGAAAAAGACAGAGAGAATGTTGATAAATTGTTAAAAGAATATAGCTTAGAAGATAAAAAATTAATTGGCATTCATTGTGGAACTGCTGAAACAGCCCCATGGAGAAGTTGGAAAAAAGAAAAGTTTGCTAAATTGATTGAGAAATTAGTTGAAGATGGCTTTTATGTTATTTTAACTGGAAGTAAGGGAGATTATAAAGTAAATGAGAAAGTTTTAAATTTAGTTGATGATAGATTTAATGATAAAGTATTTAACTTTGCAGGTAAGACAAATTTAAGAGAGTTTGCTTATTTATTGACGAAATTTGAAGTTTTTATTTCTAATGACACAGGACCTATGCATCTAAGTGCTGCTATGGAAACTAAGACGATTGGCTTGTTTGGTCCGAATTTACCAGAGAGATTTGCTCCTTTTGGTAGGGGAAATATTGCTATTTATAAAGCAGATAGTTTAGATTGCTCTCCATGTATAAATGTTCATAAAGGAGAGTTTAAAGAATGTAAATTAAATGGGAAGTGTATGGATTTGATTGAAGTAGAGGATGTTTATAGTGCCATTATAAATTTGGTGGGAAAATGAGAATTTGCTATATCATTGATTTTTTCGTTCCTCATTATCAGGGTGGGGGTGAAAGGAGACTTTATGAAATAGCAAAAAGAATGGTTAAAAAAGGTCATGATGTAGATGTTTTGTGCATGAAAATTAAGAATGTTCCAGATTATGAAAATATTGATGGAATAAATGTTTACCATATAGGCCCAACAATAAAAAATCCTCCTTATAGGTCTCCATTAGATTTTTTGAAATTTATTATAGCAGTGTTTAAATGGTTAATGAAAAATAGATATGATGTTGTTGATGCTCAAGCATTTATTCCATTAGTTCCTGCATCTTTATGTTATATTTTTAGAATTCAGAAAAATGTTATTGGGACAATACATGATGTAAGTCAGAAAAAAGATAAAAGTCAGTGGTTGTATTATGGGAATATTGCATATTTCATTGAAAAATTTTTATATAAACTACCATTTAAAAAGATAATTACTGTTAGTAATATTATAAAGAATATTCTAAATGAACAGTATGGTATTCCAAATAATAAGATCTATGTAGTTTATAATGGTGTTGATTTAAACTTAATAGATTCTATAAAAGTTGAGGACGTTGATACAAATTCAATAATTTTTGTTGGAAGATTAATTCCACATAAACATGTTGATGATTTAATCAAGGCTGTATCTTTAATAGTTAAAGATATTCCAGAGGTAAAATTAAAGATAATAGGTGATGGTATCGTTAGGGGTGAATTGGAAACTTTAGTTAAAGAATTAAAATTAGAAAATAATGTCAAATTTTTTGGAAAATTAGACGATTATAAGGATGTAATTAGGGAAATAAAAAAATCTGAGGTTTTGGTTCTTCCATCTACACGAGAAGGATTTGGTATGGTTTTAGTGGAAGCTAATGCTTGCTACAAACCAGTAATTGCATATAAATCAGGAGGTGTTATTGAAGTTATTGACAATAATTGTAATGGTTTTTTGATGGAGGAGAGAAATATTTATGAACTAAGTGAAAAAATAAAATTTTTGCTGAAAAATAAAAATATTGCAAAAGAAATGGGAAAATGTGGAAGAAAAAAAGTTGAAAGAATGTTTGTATGGGATAGGGTTGTTGAAGAAATTGAGAAAGTGTATAAAGTTCATCAAAATTAATATATAGATTTCAATTAAATCTAGGACAGGAATATATGAAAGACATAAATGCTGACGATATTTAATTATTGTTCAATGAAATGATATAAAAACACAAAATAGTTTTGGTGAGATTATGAAGGTTTTGGTTACTGGAGGAGCTGGCTTTATCGGCTCTAATTTGGCATTAGAGTTACAAAACAAAGGTTATGATGTTGTAGTTTTAGATGATTTTTCATCCGGACATTTTAAGAATCTCCTTGGTTTTGAGGGTGATGTTGTAGCTGAGAGTATCTTAGATGTTGATTTGAGTAGGTTTAGGGATGTGGATGTTATTTTTCATCAGGCAGCGATAACAGACACAACCGTTCAAGACCAGAAGTTGATGGTGCAGATTAACACAGAAGGGTTTAGGAGATTTTTAGATTTTGCAGTTGAGAATAATATAAAGTTTGTTTATGCTTCATCAGCTGCAACTTATGGAAACGCTCCTGCTCCTCAAAAAGAGGAAGATGCAGGAAAACCAAACAATATTTATGGTTTTTCAAAGTGGATTTGTGACTGTATAGCAAAGAAATATATAGAAAAATATCCAGATGCTCATATAGTTGGATTGAGGTACTTTAATGTCTTTGGACCGAGAGAACAGTATAAGGGAAAGATGGCTTCAATGATTTGGCAGTTAGCAAAGCAAATGGTTGATGGAAAAAGACCAAGGATTTTTAAATGGGGTGAGCAAAAGAGAGACCAAGTATATATTAAAGATGTTGTTGGGGCTAATTTATTAGCGGTTGATGCTAAAAAAAGCTGTATCGTAAATGTTGGTAGTGGAAGGGCTGTAAGCTTTAATTATATAATAGAGGTTTTGAATAAGGTTTTAGGATTTGACTATGAGCCAGAGTATATTGACAATCCATATAAAGAATTTTATCAAGAACACACTGAGGCAGATTTAAGTAAAGCAGAGAAATATTTAGACTATAAACCAAAATGGGGTTTTGAAGAAGCAGTTGAGGATTATATGGAGTGGTTGAAAGAGAATAAATATATTTAAGCCATCTTCTAAATACTTAATTAATGGTGATTATGTGATTAAAATAGAAAAAATTAGACATAGATATATTGCAGGATGGATAATTAACAATAAATATTATTATAGAGTTGTAAATAAAAATTTGGCATTGTTATTTTATTTTTTAGACATTTTTTTAAACTCAATATTTAAAAAAAGAATATTTCCTAAAGAAGTTAGAAATATATTGATAATCCGTCTTGAACATATTGGTGATGTTATATTAACCACTTCATTTTTTAGAGAATTAAAGAGAAACTATCCTAATGCAAAAATAACAGTATTATGTAGGGAATTGACAAAAAACTTGTTTAAGATGATTCCATGGATTGATGAAGTTCTTGTTCTAAATACACCATGGTTAAGTAGAAATGATTCTAAAGGATATTTTAATGTTTTAAAATTCATAATAAACAATTATAAAAAATATGATTTGGTCTTTGATTTGCATCCTGACCCAAGAAATTTAGTTATTGCAAGATTCGTTGGAAAATATACTATTGCTTACGGTATTAAAGGGTTTAGATTTTTAATTGATAAAGAAATTTTTTGGGATTTTGGAAAGGTTGAACATATAGTTGATAGATATTTAAATATTCTTGAAGAGCTTGGATTAAATATTGAAAAAAAAGAACTTGAAATTAAATTAGATGAAAGAATTATTAGTAATGTAAAAAGAAAATTAAAAGAAGAATTTAATTTAGATTTTAATATAGATACATCTGACAAAAGAGATAATACAAAAATTGTGTTAATTCATCCGATAAGTGGAAGAGAAGAAAAAAACATTAGTTGGGAAGAATGGGAAACCATAATAAAAAATTTATTAGCAGAAAAAGATACTTTAATTTTTATTGGTGGAGCAAAAAATGAAAAACCAATAATTGATAAAAATTTAGGACATTTAATAGATAATAAGAGGGTTTTTAATATTGCAGGATTTTTCAACTTGTTAGAGTATATTCATTTTATAAACTTGGTAGATTTCATATATAGTGTTGATACATTTGTGGTTCATGTAGCTTCAGCATTAAAGAAAAAGATAAAAACATTTTACATAGCAACAAATGAAAATGAGTGGGGATATTATGGAAAAAATTAAAGTGCTGTATGTGGGCAATTATGCACCATGGCTATATCAAAATTTTAAATATTATGATAAATTCGGAATTGATTTTTATGTTTTACCAATAGAAGGAAAAAATTTTTTAGAAAAATATAAAATAAAGCACTATGATGCTAAAAGAATAAAAGATATTGCTAATATACCTCTTGCACTGGATTTTTTAAATTACTTTTTTTCTATTGGAAATAAAGTTATGAATTTTGAAGAAATATTAAAAAAAGGAGATTTTGATATCGTCCATACCTTAGAACCATTTACTCCATATACAGTTGATATTGTTAGATGTTCTAAGAAATATGGTTATAAAACAATTGTAGAGACATGGGAAAATTTGCCATATAATTGGGAATATTTCTCATACCTTGGAACTCCTTTTTCTTTATTTAAGATAGAGAGAATCTACCACAAAAAAAATAAAAGATATTCATTAGCAAATTGTGATAAGATACTATCAAAATCAAAAACTGTTGAAAATGCGTTAATTTTGGAAGGTTGGGATAAAAATAAAATTAAAACTATATATTATGGAGTTGATTCAGAGATATTCAAACCATATTCTGATGAAGAAAAAGAACAATTAAAAGAAAAATATGCTAAAAAAGTAGGTATAAACAACAATAATAAAAAATTTTTTATATTATCTATTGGTAGGATTGAATATGAAAAAGGATATATTGATATGTTTTGGGCTGTAAAAAAATTAATTGAAGAGTATAGCAATAAAATTGATATCTATTGGTTAATATTAGGTTCTGGAAACTTAAAAATTAAATTAATAGAATTGTCTGAAACTTTTGGAATTAAGAAAAATATAAAATTTTTGGGATTCCTTGATTATTTTAACCTTCCTGATTATTATAATTTGGCAGATATTTTTGTTTTAACACCAAACCCAAATATCCACTGGCTTGAGCAGTATGGATTTGTTTATGTTGAGTCCCAAATGTGTGGCTTGCCAGTAATTTCTTCCTTAACGGGGGAGATTCCAAATGTTGTTAAAAATGGAGAAACAGGACTTTTAGTAAAACCAAGAGATTCTTATGAAATATATTGTAAAATAAAAGAATTTATAGAAAATGAAGATTTGAGAAATGAATTTGGAAAAAAAGCAAGGAAATGGGCACTAAACTTTGATGCTGAAAAGAAAGCAAAAGAACATGTAGATTTTTATAAGTCAATTTTATAATAATCCTTTTTCCTTTAATATTTTTATATTTTCCTTTGGAATTCCAAATCTTATATATTTCCACATTTTAAATGACATTGGTTTTCTTTTTACTTTTCTTTGTATAAATATTAATTTAAAAGCTTCCTTCGTCCCTTTTAAAAATTCCCTATACATTTGTAAAAAAGTAATATCTGGTTCTTTTTGTTTTAAATTTTTATACGATAAAATACTTTGAATAGTTAGCCAATTTATTGTATAGAATAAAAATAAAAACATAGGAAAATTTTTATACAACATTAAAATCTGATTTTTCGTCATTTGATATTCTCTCCATAAGTTATTTCTTTTTTTGGGAGTTTCGTTATGCCTTATTATTATCCATGGGTTTAAAAGTACTTTATAATTATTGATCCAAAGCCTAATGGACAAATCAATATCTTCTGCATATACAAACATATTTTCATCAAAGCCATTTATTTTTTCAAAAGCTTCTTTTCTAACTAAAACACCACATGTTGCAAAATGATTTAAATAAAAATATATTGAATTTTCTTTTAATAGTTTTATATTATTTGGAATATCAAATGATTTTTTAGTTTTTGTATCTAATTCACAAACTGTATATTCATAACCTATCCTTTTTCCATTTTTGTATATTGGATATTCAGTCGCATACCTTATAGCACCGATTTTATTATCTTTTTCTAACAATTCGATGTCTTTTTCTATGATATTTTTTAAAATATATTCATCTTGTAAGTAGTTATCATCATCTAAAAATAGAATATATTTGCCCTTTGAATTTTTAACTCCGATATTTCTACCTTTTGAAGCCCCAAGATTTCCATTATTTTTTATATATTTTATATTTAACTTTTTTTCGTATTTTTTTATTAAATCTCCTATATCTTCTCCGTTATTTACAATAACTATTTCAAACAAACTCCTCTCAACGTCTTTTTGATTTAAAATACTGTCCAATAAATTTTCTAAATCCTCCTTTCTATTGTTTGTTACCACCACAAGAGATAACAGGATATTATTCATTTAATTCACCCTCAACTATATTTAAAAGATATTTGGCTAATTTTTCATCTACAAAATATTTATTTACATGAGTATTTCCTTCTTTTGCTATCTTTTTCCATTTGTCGTTTTCCAAATAGTGAAGAATTAAATTCTTAACTTCACTAACATTGTTATAAAAAACAGCCGATTTTCTATCAATAAAATTGTTGGGAATTTCAATTATTGGCTTCTTTGTTAATAACATCGTATTTAAGTAGGGTACTTCATAATATCTAAAAGTATCTACACCATAGCCGTATGTGTTTATGGAAATTTTTGATAGAGATATTATTTTTAAATACTCCTCAAACTTTAAACTTCCCTTATTTGTGTAGCATTTTACATCATATTCTTTTTCTAATTCTTTTAATACGTCAAAAATAATCTTTCTTTCCTTAGTGTTTGGAGTTGCAATAAAAGAGACATCGTATTCTTTTTCTTTCTTTTTAATATTTCTTAACCAAGGGCAATATTCTTCTAAATTTATAACACCTAATGGAATAGGTCGTAGTTTTTTGCTTTTAAAAATATTGGATGGAGAAATATATAACTCATTTAAAATAAATGGTTCTGATAAGCATTTAGATAATATATTACAATTATAATGCAAAATCCCTGGCAAATGTTTTTTGAGATAAATGTGGGCTTTCAAATTATCCATAAGTTTTTCTCTCTTAAAATATGCAATGACTTTTTTATTTAGTATAATTTTTTTGATATAGGGAAAATCTCCAAAATCTACAACAATTATATTTTTTCTCTTATGATTATTTTTTAACACATATTTAACATATTTAGCAGTATGTTGGTTTATACATTCTAAAATTATATAATCATAATAATCGCTATCTATTTTTTCTTTAATTCCTTTCCAATCTAAAAAACTTTTCTCATCATATTTCACTGTAAAAGAATCGTTATCAATATTAGGATATGGGAAAATATCAAGGTCTTCTCCCAATATTTTTTTTAATCCAATATAGAGTGTATTTTTAAGATAATGTGAATGAAGAGTATTTAAAAACAAAATCTTCATATTTTCACCTAAATTTTTAACCAATGGCTTAAGTCCCTTCCCGTAAATTCGCTTAGTGAGAGTATATCATCTCTATATAAATTTATTAAGTATTCTTTTGTTTCTTTTCTCATTTCTGGCTTTTTGTCTCTTTTATATGCTAATTTTTTATACATATTTTGATAAATTTTTCCCAAGTTCAGTTTTCTAACTACATTATAAACTTGTGGATATTTGTATAAACTTTTTGAGAACATTATTTCAAATTTATTGAATAATTTATACCATTTAGAAGAAGTATCTGGAAGAACTCCTACATTTTCCTTTCTTTTTAATGATTCTGGAATATAGCTTGTTTCATTAACACCTAAAAATTCATAGAGATCTTTTAATAATTTCTCTGGATTATTTACAATATCGTCATGAAAACATATAAAAATTTGCTCTCTATCAAACACGGACAGCCATTTTTGAAGATGTTTATAATAAAATCCAATATCTATATCCCACTTAGCCACTTTTAGATAATCTTCAAAGGTTATGTATTTTAAATTTTTTAGTTCTTCAAAATACTTTCTTAATACAAATGATGAAGGCAATACATAAAAGTAGCTTGAATATAACCTTTCAATGGGATTTCTAAAAATTACAATTAACTTAATGTTTGGAAAATGTTCTTTTATTCTTTTATATGCCAATGGATCAGAAAAGTAAGATGGTGAAAACTCCCCCTTAATTGGCTTTTCAGAATTAAAATGAGATAAATACCATTCTATCCCTTTTTTATAATTTTCTTCAAATTCAAATTTTTCACAATAATCATATTTGTTGAAAAAGTGTATCTCTTTCTTCTCAGGAATAAATATTTCTGGATGTTCAGAAAGACATTTTGCCAACCATGTAGTTCCACTTTTTGGTGTTCCAATGCCTATAAAATTTATGGTCTTTTCCATGTATTTACTCACCTTTTAAATATTATTCTTTAAATTATAAAGAAATTTTTAAAAATTTAAAAAATGATGTAATCTTATAATATAAATATAATTAAATATTTCAAATGTTAATTAAACAATCTCCCTAAAATACTCAATAGTTTTCTTTAACCCTTCCTCCAACCTAATCTTTGGCTTCCAACTTAAAACTTCCTTAGCCATTGTTATGTCTGGTCTTCTCCTAACAGGGTCATCTTTTGGCAGTGGTTTAAATACAATTTCACTTTTACTTTCAGGAATTAGTTCTAAAACCTTATTAGCCAATTCTAAGATGGTAAATTCTTCTGGATTGCCCATATTTAGCACTGGAATGGTATCCCAATTAAATTTGCTTTTTAATTTATTTTCTAATCCTTCTTTATCCATCTCCATATATTTCAACATTCCTTCAATTAAATCATCAATGTATTGGAAACTTCTTGTCTGTTTCCCGTCCCCATAGACAGTTAATGGTTCATTTTTTAACGCTTGAATTATAAAATTACTTACAACCCTTCCATCATTTGGGTCCATATACGGCCCATAAGTGTTGAAAATCCTAACAATCCTAACATCCAATCCAAAGTTTTTCCAGTATTCATAACAGTATGTCTCTGCTACTCTCTTTCCCTCATCATAACATGCTCTCGGACCGATAGGATTAACATTCCCCCAGTAGCTCTCTTTTTGTGGATGTTCTAATGGATTTCCATAAACCTCTGAGGTTGAAGCATGTAAAATTTTTGCATTATGTTTTTTTGCCAACTCTAAGATATTAATTATACCAAAGATAGATGTATTTAATGTGAAAATTGGGTTTTTTTGATAGTGTGGAGGAGAAGCAGGACAGGCTAAGTTGTAAATTTCATCCAATTCCCCCTCAATTTTAATTGGTTTTGTTATATCATGCTTAATAAACTTAAAATTTGGATTGTCTAAAAACTGTTTTATATTTTCTAACCTTCCAGTATAATTATTATCAATACAAATAACTTTGTTATTATCTTCTAATAATCTTTTTATCAAATTAGTGCCAATAAAACCAGCACCACCAGTAACTAAAATAGTTCTCATGATTTCACCAATACGTTTTTTCATTTTTTGAATAATTATAGTTGGCGTACAATTTGTTTAACTAAAATGATTATCCCAACAATTAAGATCATAATGGAAATTATCTTTCTTAAATTTTTTGGCTTTATTTTTGAATTAATTATAGATCCGAGATATACTCCAGGTACAGTTCCAAGAATTAGTAATAGGGCAAGCATATAATCCACATTTCCTAAGCTCATATAATTTAAACTACTAAAAAAAGTCAATAAAAGTCCATAAAATAAACTTGTCCCAATAATTTCCCTTGAAGATAGGTCTGTAAAATTCATCAATGCAAATGTAATTAAGACCCCACTACCGATGGATGTAAATTGAACCACCAACCCCACTATAAATCCAAAAAATAGTAAGATTTTTGACGAGCATTTCTTTCTGTAAGAGTAAAAAAATTCCTTTTTTAAATTTATGATTGATGTAAGGATCAGTATAATACTTAGCATTATAGTTAATAAACTGTTTATTTCATCTCTATTGACAACTCTTAATATTATAGCACCAAGAATAATAGCTGGAAAACTACCAAAAAATAATTTTAAAGCAATATTTTTATCTACATTACCTTTTTTATTATGAAAATAGGCACCTAATCCCTTGGTTATTGCAGCATAAAGTAAATCAGTTCCTATGGCAATTATTGGCTCAACACCTAAAAGTATTAAAGAGGGAGCCATTAAAACGCCTCCTCCAATACCTGTAATCCCCACAACAACCCCAACCACAAATCCTAAAATAACAAAAATTATCTCATGCAAAAAATCACCTTTACAAATATCCAAGATCTTTTGCCTTTTTTATTATCAACTCAACTTCCTCATCTACATTCATCTTAGAACTATCAACTTTAACTTCTGGATTTTCTGGTTCTTCATATGTACCATCATATCCAGTAAGTCCTTTAATCTCTCCTTTTAATGCTTTGGCATAAAGTCCTTTAGGATCTCTTTTAATTCTAACTTCAAGAGGAGCATAAACATAAACTTCCATAAATCTTTCAATTTCTTTTCTTGCATAGTCCCTAACAGATTTGTAAGGGGAAATTAAAGAAACAATAGCAATTACTCCATTCCTTGATAGCAATTTAGCCATATGTATTACAATCTTATTATGCATTTCTCTTGCCTCTTTACTAAATCCTAAATTAGGATACAAAGTGTTTCTAATTTCATCCCCATCTAAAATTTCAACATTATATCCCATCTCTTTAAATCTATTTTTTAATGCCCTTGCGAGTGTTGTCTTTCCCGCTCCACTTGGACCAGTAAGCCATATTGTAAATCCTACCATATTATCTCCTATTTTCCAATATTTATTTTTTAGCATTTATATTTTTTAATGACATTTAAAACCTCATCAATCTCTTTTTTATCACAGATGCATCCTAAAACATCCTTCTTTCCCCCAGCATTAAAGCCCTTAGATTTTAATGTGTTGATGATCTCATTCATTTTTATTTTATCCACTAAATTAGATGAAATTCTAAAGTATATCTGACCTTTTCCATTAAAGTTTTTATTTACAACTATTGCTCCATCATAACTCATTTCCCAGACAACCTTCCTTGCAACTTTTGAGATAATGTTAAATTTACTCTCAAATTCAATAAAGGCAATGTTATCTTTTACTTTAATATTTGATATTGCATCTTCAATTGCATTATTTATCATTTCCACGTTTTTATTCCATTTTTCATATTCTAAGAGTTCTTTTGGTTCTAATTCTAAAATAACATTTACAGATTTCTCTACTGACTCTCTTTCCATAACAATGTAGTTGGAATCAATTAACTGAACTAATTTTAAAGCTTCCTCTTTGCTAATATCTTTTTCATTTAAAAGCTCTAAAACTTTTTTAATGCTAAATGCTCTTTCTCCAATATCTCCAACTGCTCCAAGTGCTGATAAATAATTCCATAAGGAAAAGTATTCTGAAACTACAAAAGATGCTGAAGGAAAATCTCTCCCATCTAAAACTGGATTTATCTGCTTAACATAAGGGTTTTTAATCCTTTTTTGTATGTGATGATCGATAAATATTGTTTCTTTCTCTATATTTTCGACTTCCTGAGGAAGATTTAAATCCAAAACATAAATTTTTTCTGCTTTTTCAATCTCTTTCCAAATCCTATTATCAAATCTAAACTCTCCAATTGGTGGAGTAATATTTATAAAATCCTCCAAATTTAAAGCTTTAATAGCTAAAACTGCTGAGACAATCCCATCAGTGTCCCAGTGATGAATAATTAGCATTTAATCACCTACAAAAGGATTTTCAAAACTTTTTATAACCTCATAGACCTCTTTTCTCATAAAATATTCAGGAGGAACTTCACCCTTAACAATCATATTCCTGATTTTTGTTCCACTGAAATATTTTCTATCTTCTAATGGATGAGGACAGATCTTTTCATTAACAATACCCTTACATTTTCTGCAATAGAAAAATTCTTTAAAGAACATTGGAGTTATTCCCAAATCAGGGAAGTTTTTGAATATTTCTTGTGCCTCATAAGGTCCATAATAATTCCCAACTCCAGCATGGTCTCTTCCAACAATGAAGTGTGTGCATCCAAAATTCTTCCTCATGATTGCGTGATGAATAGCTTCTCTTGGCCCTGCGTATCTCATTTCATACCTAACTGTTGCTAAAACTGCTGAATCTTTTGGGTAGTAATGTTCAAATAATGTCTCATAAGCTTTTAAAATAACTTCATCTTTATAGTCACCTTTCTTTTTCTTTCCAAGAACTGGATTTATAAACAGCCCATCAACAAAAGTTAAAGCAAATTTTTGTAAATACTCATGCCCCAAATGAGGGACATTTCTTGTTTGAAATGCAACAATGGTCTCAAATTTTCTTTCTTTAAATAAAGACCTTGTTTCTGTTGGTCTTAAAGTATATTTTTTAAAGGGATTTGGTAGTTCATTTAAAAGATAAATCTCTCCTCCGATTAAATATTCCCCCATATTCATAAGTTTAGCAACACCAGGATGGTTTAAATCAGTTGTTTTAAAAACCTTTTGAGCAAATTCTTTTTTATCGTATTTGTAGATGTCATCAACATGCATTTCTGCTATTGGCATATCTTTGTAAAAGAGTAAAATCGTATCATCCACTCCGAAATTAAGCTCTTTTTTATTAACATCTAAAACAATAGGAACACTCCACGGTAAATCATTCAGCAATCTCATATTATTTAAAACTGACTGAAATTCTTCTTCGATCAAAAATCCTTCAAGAGGAGAATAAACTCCATGAGCGATATTTTCTAAATCTACTGCCAGCCCTTCTCTAATTCGAACTTTTGGATATTCCTCCTTTTCTTCTAAAATTCTTTTTTTATCTCTTTCAGATAACAATCTCTTTATTAATTTCCCTCCATGCGGTTTTGATACCATAATCTTTACCCCATATCTTTTTTGTTTAAATTGTTAGATACCTATTGAATTTTAAAAATCAAAATAAATAAAAATTGTTAAATATCATAACCAACTCCATAATATTTAAATCCAAGTTTTTTAACTTTTTCAACATCTAAGATATTTCTTCCATCAAATATGATTTTTTCTTTAACTAAATTTCCAATCTTTTTCCAATCCTCTTCATTGAACTTGTTATATTCAACAGTTATTATTATTCCATCCACATCTTTAACTGTCTCATATAAATCATCCAATACATACAAGTTGTAGCCATAAAATCCTTTTGATTTATCTAACTTATACATGTTAGCAGTGTTTTCTCTTGCCTTTTCAACATAATCAAAGCCCTTAACAATAGCCCCACTCTCTAAAAGCATATCAATCAATTTTATTGCTCTACTTTCCCTCAAATCATCAGTATTTGGTTTAAATGCCAAGCCCAATACAGCAAAGGTTTTTCCATTTAAATTTCCATAATAATTCTTAATCTTTTCAAAGAACCATTTTATTTGCTCTTCATTAACTATATCGGTAGCTTTTATTAATATCGGCTCTATGTTGTTATTTTCAAATTGTTTTATCAATGCTTTGACATCTTTTGGGAAGCAATTATGGATTAATATTCCATAAGATGTTATGAGTAGAGAATTTTCTGTTTCTACGCTATACACATAACCGCTATAATGCTCTTTTATAATTTCTTTAACCTCTAATATAGCGAAGTTATCTGATTTACTATAACCTAATGGTTTTATGTTTCTTTTGTAGTTCTCTACGATATCTTTATAATTCTCCCATTTTCTACCAAATAACTCTCCGATTTTCTTGACTTGTTCTAATCCATTAATTCTTATAATATAAGCCATAGTTGTTGATTTGTTGTTATAGCATTTTTTCACGGATGCTACAATACCCAACGATTGCAGTAATATCAACAAGGAATGAGCCATTTTTTTACTGACAGTTGCAAATTCAATATTTAGATTTTTGTCATTATTTAACCTTACAATTCCGCCATCTCCTCTAAAAAGACCTTTTAAGAACTCCCATTTTATTTCTTCCTTTGAATTAAATATCTGTGGAGGAATATTTTTATTATAACAGTTAATTCCGCAGTTTAAGATATTTTCAAACACATAAGCCAATATTTTTGAGGAGATGATGATTGAATGAGAACCGTCTTTTATTTTTTCTATGTATTTTATACCTAATTTGTTTAATATGTTTTTAACATCGTTGATATATTCCTCTTCATGAATACCAAAACATAATCCAATTCTCTTCCTTACGACTCCATTTCTTCCATAATCCTTAGATATCCAACCTTCTGATAGATAATAACCCATCAGTCGTGCAAAATCTTTATCTATTTTTATTTTATATGGAATTGTTGTTGATTTGCTTCTTGCAGTGAATAACCTATTTTTTGAACCATATTTATCTAAGATTTCTTTTATTAGTAGTATATCCTTAGATCTTATTGTTCCATTTCTTTTAACATCATGAGGATATTTGTTTGATAAGTATAGTTTTATAATGTTAAATTCATTAATTACCAAATCCTTATTGTGTATCCAAACTTTTTCAATAAGGTCTGTCTTACTGAGTTCTTCTAAGATATCTATCTCTATTTCCTGTTCTTCTCCAAAGTTTCCATAAGGTAAAATTACCTTATCCCCTTCTTTAACATCCTCTGCTAATTTAACTTTTAAGTTTCTATCTTCTAAAATCACAACTGGATGATCTTTTGTTATCTTTATTTCTCTACCTAAATTGAATCTCAAAGTAATTAAATCATCGTTATAATATCTTTTTGATGCTAATTTTAGCTTTTTTAAAGATAATTTTTCTCCATCAAAGGATAGAACCTTTATATCATCTTTATCCTCTAATTCAAATAATTCTTTGAATGTTATGCATTCTAAACCTCTACCTCTATCTATAAATAAAACTTCATCTGGGTGGAAGCAACTCCCTCCATAACCAATTCCAGCATTTAAGAACTTATTCCCAATTCTTGGATCTAATCCCATAGCATAGCTTATTGTTTTTATATTAGCTTTAACCTTATCAGCTAACTTTGCCAACTCATTAACAAATGATATTTTTGTGGCTAAGAAAGCGTTTGAAGCATATTTTATCAACTCTGCTGTTTCCCAATTGGTTATAACAAATGGAATATTTTTCTCTTTAAAGTATTTATAAACATCCTCCATAGTCCTTATTGGCTTTTTATTCTCTAAATTTTCAAATCCTAAAACAATCCTTTCTGGATTAAAGAAATCATAGACAGCAATCCCCTCTCTCAAAAATTCAGGATTTGAGACAACATCAACATTATACTCCTTTAAAAGCTCTTTAACTTTCCTATTTGTCCCCACTGGAACAGTTGATTTTATAACAATAACTTTATAGTCATCTTTATCAATTGTTTCTTTTATTTTTTCTACTGCTGAAAATAAAAACCTTAAATCGGCATTTCCATCTTTATCTTGCGGAGTTCCAACACACAAAAAAATAACATCTGAATCTTTTATCGGTTCATAGGAAGTGGTAAAAGTTAATTTTTTATTTACATGCTTTTTTAATAACTCTTCTAAGCCCTCTTCAAATAACGGACACTCTCCCCTATTTAACGCTCTAACTTTTGATTCATCAATATCAATTCCAACAACATCAAAACCAAACTCAGCCAAACCAACCGCCTGTATTAAACCCACATAACCCGTTCCAATAACTGAAATCTTTTTCATTTAAATCCCCTAAGTTTATTTATTATTTTGTATATTATATTATAGATTTCTTTCAAATCAATTATTCTTAACCCTAAAATCCCAATTAAATAAATTCCAAAATACACAACACTACCAACAATCAATTGTAAAACAACATTATTTATAATTTTCGTCATTAACACCAAAGGAATCAAACTAAAAATCCCAACTAAAACGACCAAAATCCACTTTTTAGTTAAAAATGAATAATTTAAAAATTTACTTAAATACCACGTCTGTAAAATCCACATTAAAAAATATCCAAAAACAGTAGTTATGGACGCCCCAACAATTCCTAACTTGGGGATCAATAAAATATTAAATATTAAATTAAAAGTAGCTCCAAAATATAAAATCTTAGTTGAAAAATTTGGCTTTCCAATACCATTCAAAACTGTGAATCCAATCCTATTTAGTGTCATAAAAATTGTTCCCAAACTTAAAATTCTTATAGCTGGAACAGCTGATAAATATTGCGGATTAAAGAACAAATTTATAATAACCTCTGGAAAGTAAGCCATCAATATTGCCATTGGTAGAACTAAAACAAAAGAATATAGACAAATTCTCTCAACTCCATAACCTAACGCCTCTTTATAGCCCTTCTCCCACAACTCAGAACTCATAGGAAATAGAACAGCACCAACAGCAGAGGCAAAATAACCTAATATAGAGACAGTCGGCATAGCAACATTTCTATAATCAGCAACAGCATTTAAGCCAGTAAAATAAGTTAAACAAATTCCATCAACATACCCTAAAACTAAACTTCCAGCACCGCCTATCATAACAGGCAACCCATAGGAAAATAACTCCTTAATTAATTTCTTTGAAAATAAAAATTCCTCTTTAAAAAATTCTGGAAAAATCTTTTTAATAAATATGTAGCCATATATAAAAATCATTAAAATTGGAACTAATGTATAAGCATAAGTTGGAGCAAAAACACTATGCATTCCAAAAACGTAAATAAATATGAGTGATAATATCAAAATTAAAAAAATTCTAACAAAATTTATTGTTCCATAATACTTTTGATTTTGAAAACCTTGTATAGAATTGGAGATAACGTCCATAATACTCTGAAACCAATATCCAATACTCAAAATAATCAAAACATCAATAACTAAGCTCAGATGTCCAGTAAATTGCCCTTTATTATTTATATAAAATTCGGCAATAAACGGAGCTAATAAAACTATTAAAATTGTTATAATTAAAGAAACAGAACTTTGTAAAATCCCTACGCTAATTATTGCTGATTTAACTAAATTTCTCTTATTCTCATGTAAAAATTTTGGAATAAACCTCACTAATGCAGCACTTAGCCCCAAATCCTTAAAAATAGCAACCATACAACAAAAGTCCAAAACAGCATAGAATAGACCAACCTCTAACTTTGGAATTTCGTTGGCATAGAGCATTCTAACCAAATATCCAATTGGAGCTGCTAAGATTAAAAGTAAAAAATTCCAGCCAATTCCTTTTATTGCCCTCTCTTTATAACTCAACTTTATTCACCATTTATTTTATAACACTCTCTTTATATCCTTACAAACTAAAAATGATTGTGGTTTTAAAATCATACTTTGCTGATATAAATAAAATATTCTTCCTAACTAAATAGAGATAAACTGATACCGAAATCTCTTTTTTACTAACCTTATAATTATCTTTAAACAATTTTAAAGCATTTATAATGTTTTCTTTTTTGGAGAATAAAATACATCATTAGACAAAATTAGACAAAAGTTCTTAATTCATATGCCTTCAATAAATATTTTCCATATCTTTGTTGAAGCATCAACAACTATATCTCTGTTTTCAAAAAGTAGATATGCAGAAGATAATTCTTCTTCAGATAATTTAATCTCTTTTATAAATTTCTAAAGTCTTGAAATCTTCTTTTTTATAATTTCAACACAATCATATAAACTTTTAGCAATAAAATCTGCTTCTGTTGTTTCTTCATCATCATAGAGAATTCTTATTGTCTTACAACCAACACTCTTTCCACAAATTATATCTCTCTCACTATCTCCAATCATCCAACTTTTTTTAAAATCGATATTCCACTTTTCCTTTGCTTTTAAAAGCATACCATTTCTTGGCTTTCTACAATTACATGTTCCCTCCAAATGTGGGCAGTAAAAAATATCGTCAATCTCAGGCAATAATTTAAGCATATAGTCATGAATAACCTTTAAATCTTCTTCTGTCATAATTCCTTTGGCAATTCCCTGCTGATTGGTTACAACTATCAATAAATAACCCATTTTTTTAAATTCAATTAACGCCTCTCTAACTTTTGGCAGTAATTCAAATTCCTCTATTTTTTTAACATAGTCATCAATTAGTCGTTTATTGATAACTCCATCTCTATCCAAAAAAATTGCTCTCGAAGCGGAGCTTTGAGTTACAAAATCCGAAGGATTTTGTCTGATATTCATAATATCCCAACAAAAATTATTTTAATATTAATCCAATACTCCTTAACACTTCTGGTATGAACGGAGATATTATGATTAATATTATATAAAATCTTTATCCAAAAATCAATTTTTTGATTTAATAATTCAATTTTTTTCTAATCTTTCTTCTACTAATAAAATATCTTCTTTTGTAGCCAATTCTTTCCTTAATTCATCTCTAACTTCATTTTTCATAATGGGAATTTGATATTTAATCTCTTCTCTTAGTATATGGTCATTTAACATTTATCTCCCTCTAAAAATTTTAAATTTAATCAAACAACTCTTCCAAACTAACTGTTGCAGTTCCAACTTTTCCAACAACAATTGAACTTGCCTTATTTGCCAATTTAACCGCATCAACTAAATCATAACCCTTCTCTAATGCATATCCCAAGACAGCAATAAATGTATCCCCAGCTCCAGAAACATCATGAACCTCTTTGACTTCTGTCGGAATATGGAAGATTTCTCCATTAAGAGTTATTAAGGTAGCTCCTTTTTCACTCCTTGTTATAACAAAGTTTGAATTGTATTTATCGACCAATTCCAATCCAGCTTTTTCCAACTCATCGTCTCTATTTTCTATTTCCCTTCCTAAAATTTGAGATGCCTCTTTTAGATTTGGTTTTATTAAATAAACATCCTTATAAAAGCCGATGTTTTTTGGTTTTGGATCAACCAATATTTTTCCATTAAATTCTTTTTTTATGCCATCAATAAGCTCTTTTGTAATTAATCCTTTCGCATAATCAGAGATTATTAATATATCTGATTTTCCATTGAGATTTTTAACAACTTCCAAAATTTTTTTAGCTAAGTTATTATCTATTGGACAAATTTTTTCATAATCAACCCTGAGCAATTGCTGATTATAACCCATAGCAACAAATCTATGCTTTACTATCGTTGGTCTTCCATCAGAAACAAAGCAGTATCTGATATTATTTTCATTGCATAACTCTTCAATACATTTTCCAAATTCATCGTTGTTAGAAATACTTATCAAAAATACATCATGCTTTAAAGAGGCAATATTGTTTGCAACG
Organism: Methanocaldococcus vulcanius M7; assembly: GCF_000024625.1. NCBI lineage: Archaea > Methanobacteriati > Methanobacteriota > Methanococci > Methanococcales > Methanocaldococcaceae > Methanocaldococcus > Methanocaldococcus vulcanius. The sequence continues at coordinate 55,711 of NC_013407.1, read as the reverse complement.
TTTCCAGCTCCTCCTAATGTATATCTTTCCTCAACCACGTTTAATATCGGAACTGGAGCTTCAGGATTTATCCTCTCAACTTTTCCATATGTGTATTTGTCAAGCATAACTTCTCCTAAAACAATTATCATTCTTCCCCCTCTTATTTGTATTTTTCTAAAATCCAGTTAATTATTTTTGTTGTTGAGAACCCTTCAATTAAAGGAATTATTTTTATTTCTCCACCATAACTTTTAACAATCTCTGCTTCTGGTAAATCCTCCTCTCTATAATCCCCTCCTTTTACATGAACATCTGGTTTGATAATTTTTATCAAGTTTATTGGTGTCTCTTCATCAAAAGGAACTACAAAATCAACTGCCTTTAAGTTATCTAAAACATAAACCCTTGAATATAGAGGAATTATAGGTCTTTTATTCCCTTTTATCTTTTTTATGGATTTATCTGAATTTATCCCAACTATTAAAATATCCCCCAGCTTTTTTGCCTTATTTAAATACTCTACATGCCCTCTATGGATTATATCAAAACATCCGTTAGTAAAGACAATCTTTAAATTCTGGTTTTTTAGTTCTTTAACTATATTTTCCAATAATTTTCTATCCTCAATTATCATAGTTCCCCATATTTCTAAAAATGTTATGTTTTATTTAAATAGCAAGTTTTCCAACGATTTCAGTAGCATATGTATATAATCTCACCATATATTAACCAAATAACCTCTTCTCAACCTCCTCACATATTACATGATAAATTGTTAGATGACACTCTTGTATCCTTGCTGTGTTATTAGAAGGAACTATTAAGGCCAAATCAACAATATCCTTTAACTTTCCTCCACCTTTCCCTAATAAGCCAATTGTATAAATCCCCATTTCCTTTGCTTTATTAACTGCCTTTATAACATTCTCTGAGTTCCCACTTGTTGATATACCGACCAAAACATCTCCTTCTTTTCCTAATGCCTCAACTTGCCTCTCAAAAATCTTATCAAAACCATAATCATTTCCTATAGCTGTTAAAATCGAGGTATCAGTTGTTAATGCAATTGCAGGTAGCCCCTTCCTTTCTAACTTAAACCTTCCTACAATCTCAGCGGCAAAATGCTGAGAGTCAGCTGCACTCCCCCCATTTCCACAAATTAAAATTTTATTTCCATTTTTTAATGCATTATATATAACTTCAATAGCTTTTTTTAACTTTTCCTCATTTTCTTCGATGAATTTTAGTTTCACATTTGCACTTTCCTCGAAATACTTTTTCATTGCTGATCCCTCTTTAGAATTATTGCATTATTTTTGATATTAAATATATCATATTATAATAAACTTTGCATGTCATTAATATTACATTTTTTAATCCTTTGTTATCATAGTCCCAATTCCCTCTTCTGTAAATATCTCCAACAACAAGGCATGAGGTATCTTTCCATTTATAATATGGACACTTTTAACTCCATGATCTAACGCATATAACGCACTTTCTACTTTTGGGATCATACCTCCCTTTATTCTTCCATCCTCAATCATCTTTTTTACTTCTGATACGGTTAATCTTTTATGAATTGTATTTGGATCGTTTATATCATCCATTATTCCATCAACATCGGTTATCAATATCAATTTTTCCGCCTTCAAAGCTCCAGCTATATCTCCTGCCACTGTATCGGCATTTAAATTATATGCCTCCCCCCTTTCATCCAGCCCTATTGGAGAAACAACAGGGATGTAGTTATTATTTATCAATATTTCAAGTAGATCTGTATTTACTTCAACTGTCTCTCCCACTCTTCCAAGATCAACTTCTATCTCCTCCCCTTTATCAGTTTTTATTTTTTTTAGTTTTTTCTTAGCCAAAATTATTCTTCCAGATTTTCCAGATAACCCAACTGCTTTTCCTCCGAATTTGGATAGTTTTGATACAATATCTCCATTTATTTTCCCGGCTAATACCATTTCAACAATATCCAATGTCTCCTCATCAGTGATCCTTAACCCATGAACAAACTCTGGTTTTTTTCCCATTTTTTCCATTGCTTTATTTATCTCAGGTCCTCCTCCATGAACTACCACTGGGTTTATACCAACATACTTTAAGAGAACCACATCCTGAGCTGTCCAATTCTTCGCTTTTTCATCTATCATTGCATGTCCACCATACTTTACTACAAATACTTTTCCATGGAATTTTTGAATAAATGGCAAGGCCTCCATCAAAACTTCCGCTTTTTCTATTCTTTTAATCATGTAAATCTCCTCCATTAAGATTATATCGTTAAATGTTATAAAAATATTTAATAGAAAATTATTATACTTTTATAGTCAGTTTATTTTTTTGTTTCTTATATTCCTAATCAGGTTATCTCAAAAATTATTTATAATCCATAAAGTAATAAAACTTTAAACAATAAGTTTAAATAATATTAAGAAAAGAATTTATACATTTGGTAATAGCCCATAAGATAATAAAGCAGAAATAATATTAAAAAAGCATAAAAAAGAGGATAATCCAATAAATGAGCAAAAATTAAATAAACAATTAAATAAAAAACTAAATAGTTAAAAGTAAAGTAAATAAAAAATCATTAATTTAAAATAATCTTAAAGCAAAATTATATAAAAATAACGAGATTTTAGTTGTTGGTGAGAAGAAATGCCAAATTATCATGTGACATTGCAAGCAGCATATATTGTGAGAAATGTTGACGATGTAGAAGATGCAATAAGCGTAACGATCTCTCAAATTGGAAAAATGCTTAATAAAGAGGGGTTAAATTACGTTGACATTGATATAGGGCTTACGATATGTCCGAAATGTGGAGAACTTGTAGATTGCGTTTTAGTTGTGGCAAGAACGGCCTTGGTTGGTGTTCTACTATCTATGAAGGTGTTTAATGCAGAAAGTCCAGAACATGCCATTAGAATAGCAAAAGCCACTGTTGGAAAAGTCCTAAGAAACATTCCATTAGAACCCGTAGATGTCGTTGAATTAGAAGAAGAATAAACTACCAAGAAGTTTATTAATATTACAATTAATAAAAAGAATAAATTATCAAAATAAATTTTTTTAATAGTAAAAGACCATATTTTAACAAAACTATCCTTTTTTGAATCCCAACCCAAAACCAACAAGGAAAGATGTTCCAAATGAAAGCGAATGGACAAGTCCAACAATTTTATCTCCAAAAACCAATAGTGAGTTCTCAAGATTTCCAAGTAATGCTGAAAATGCCTCTTTATTTATACTAATAACTCCTATTTTAGCCAAATATAGCAAGGACAATATATAGATTCCTATCAAAAAGGCAACTATTTTAATGGCTTTTTTTGCAGCCCACCCAATAACAAACCCTATAACAAATCCACTACCAATGTCAGGTATAAACTGTGTAAAATCCATAAAAATCACCTCAAAAGTAAATTTCATGCATTATTAGGATATTTATCACCATCTTTAATCAAGAGTTTTTAATTTTTAAGTTTATTTTATTTTTGAAATTCTATTAATCATATCAATTATCATATTAATTTACTAAAAAGTTTTAAATAATTTAAATAACCTTGGTTTTTTAAACAAATTTTAGGCAAAAGTTAATATTATTTTCCTTAATTATTATATATAAAACTTTCTAAGGGAGATTATGAAAACATACTTAGGAAAGATCCACTTAAAATGGTGCAAAAATTGCAATGTTCCATTATTGGGAAATAAATGCGAAGTTTGTGGTTCAAAGGCAGAGAAAGTGAAAATAACACCCCCCGGAGATCCGAGATTGGGATTTGAATATGACATAAAATTTGTAAACAGCATATTAGAAGAGACCTTTGGAGTAAAAAACATTATTGGCGGAAAAATCATCCTACTTAATAAACTTCCAGGAAATGAAGAGAGTTATGAGGTTATTTTAGATGGAGAAGTTAAATACATAATATACTTTGATGAAAACGAAGAAAAATGGAAACCAAAACTAAAATTAAGTGGAGCATTTGATCTAATGGAAAAAGGAGCAAGAAAAAAAATTATAAAAATAAAACAAGATGTTGTAGATATTTTAAAAAATAAGAAAGGATGTATATTAAGACCAGGTATTATAGAGTATACTGACGATATAAATGAAAAAGACGATGTGATAATAGTTGATGAAAACGAAAATGTTGTTGGAGTTGGATTAGCAATAATTTCTTCTAAAAAAATCGATGAAATCAGTAAAGGGAAAGTGATTAAAGTAAGATCATTTATTGGAAAAGATAATAAAATATTTTCTCCAAAAAGATCATACAAAAGTTTAAATGAAGCATTTAAAGTAATGGTAGAGGCCAATGAGGGTGTTATTTCAACATATGAGAGGAATTCCATTGGATTTATAAGAAATATTTCTCAAAAGTTAAATAAACCCGTCATAGTAGCATTCTCCGGAGGAAAAGATAGTTTAACAACATTAATATTAGCTATTAAAGCGTTAGAAAAAAATTTTGACGTAGTATTTGTTGATACTGGCTTAGAATTTGAAGAAACATTAAAAAATGTTGAAGAAGTGGAAAAGGAGTATGGTATAAAAATAACAAGATTAAAAGGAGAAAACTTCTGGGAAAAAATTAAAGAATATGGAATTCCAGCAAGAGATTACAGGTGGTGTTCTGATGTGTGCAAGTTAAATCCCTTAAAAACATTTATTGAAGAAAAATATAAAGAAGATGTTCTATCGTTTGTTGGAATTAGAAAGTATGAAAGCTTTAACCGAGCACATAAAAAAGTTGTTTATAGAAACACGTACATAAAGAGGCAGATAAATGCTCTCCCGATATTCCATTGGAGTTCGCTACACGTTTGGATCTATCTACTTAGAGAAAAAGCTCCCTACAACAAACTCTATGAGAAGGGCTTTGATAGGATAGGATGTTTTATATGTCCAGCTATGGAGATGGGGGAGATAAATAAAATAAAAAAAGAATTTAAGGATTTATGGGATAAGTGGGAAAGTGTTTTAAGAGAATATGCAGAAAAACATGGATTGGGAGAAGATTGGATAAAAAAAGGATTATGGAGATGGAAACATAAGATCCAAGAAGAAAAGGCAAGTTAAAAATTAACAGAAAATATATTTCAGTTATAATTAAGATTAAATTAAAAATTAAATTAAAATAAGATTAATTATAATAAATCTAAAAAAGCTTAAAACCAAAATAAATGAAAAAATTAAATAATTAGAAATTTACCTAATTCCCAAAGCGTTTCCAATGGCAAGAACAAGCAACATTCCCATTAAAGCCAAGTGTGCAGAATAAATCCCTGTATTTTGAAATTGGGTTTTTAAAATGTTGCATATCGTCGGACAAATAGTTAATGCACTTAATATTTGGAAAATTACTGCCAAATAGAAAACTATACTATTAGGAATGATTAAAGACGCAAGAGTTAATAAAAATGCCAATATTAAAGAAATAAAATGAGGCATTAATCTCATTCCAGTCAATCTAAATGTAGCAAAGCCGGAAAGCATTGCTCCAAATATAACTGAGAGAGATACTAATGTAATTACTTGTCCCATTTTTTCACCTCCTATTTAAAGCCATACTGGTCTAACATTGGGTTTTGAAAGGTAATTTAAAAATGTTGGTGCTCCTGCAATCTCAAACCCCTCTTCTAAGTTTTTCTCATTTATTCCCCTAAATTCTGCACTTAACTCACACACATAAACCTTAACACCTTTTTTTAGAATATCCCTAACAAGATCTCCCAACTTTGGAAATGCAGGATGTTTAACCTTATCACACTCTCCTTTTAAAGCCAAACTTGCTCCGTCCATCATTAAAAATATCGTTGGCTTTAAATTCATCTTTAAAGCAACATCTGCCATCATAAACGTTGAATAGGCCTTTTCAGCATTTCCAGTTCCAGTGGTATTTATAATAAATAACTCATCTATCTTAACAGTTGCTTTTTCTTCCTCTTTTTTCTCTCCCTTTTTAACCAGTATCCTATAAGTTCCATCTTCCTTTTCTTCTACACTTATAATTTCATTACCCATCCCTTTTAATCCTTCAGTTAAATCAGTTAGAGCATTTTTTCCACAAATTATCTCTAAAATCTCTCCATTTTTCATTTTTGAAAGCATGTCAGAAACCATCATTATCGGCCCAGGACATGTGGCACCAACAACATTTATACTCTTGTCTGCTTTTATCTCTCCAACGTGTATTTTCACCACATTTCCTTCAACTTCATATTTTAGATTGTATTTTTTCAATAAATTTTCAATATCTTTTATCTGCTCTTCTCCATCTGTCTCCACTATCAAAATATCATCTTTTGCATCGCTTAATATCATATCTATAAGTAAAGACGGACTTCTCAATCCCTTTACAGAAAACTTTCTTACCATATTACCACCTGTGTCATTTTTATACACAAACGTGCACATAAAATTTTATAAACTTGCAAGATCTTAAAGATAAAGGGCCACTTAGACAAGATTAGTTGAATTGTGATCAGAACTTCGTGGTTGTGTTTTATCTATGAACAAATATCCACACTTCTAATATATATACTTTTCGATTTATTTTTTATATTAAGTTATAATCATACTTAGAAATAATTATATACACATAAATTGACAATATCCTATTTTAAAATCGTTGATAAAGATACTCAAAAGACGTAAAAAATTAATGATTTTTGATAGGATGGTGAAAAAACATGATAAATAAAACACGAGTATATGGAGAGCATTTAACATCAACTGAAATATTTAAAGAATTTATACTACCCGAAATTAAAGATAAATTATATAATTTTATCTGGGTGGACTTATTTGCTGGCAAAGGGAATTTAATACTGCCTATTTTAGAATTAATTCCACAAGAAGAAAGAATAGATTTTTTTAAAGAACACATATTCCTTTTTGATATTCAGGAAAAAATGATATATGAAGCAATAAAAAACGCTGAGAAATACGGAATTCCCAAAAATATTGCAAAAAATAATATTATAAAAAGAGATACCCTAAAAAAACTATCCAAAATTTTTATTGGAATCAAACCTCCCAGTAGTATTCTGCCCGAAATATCGAAGACCAGTTTTAACAGGAAAAATAAAAGAACGGCTGGAAGAATTAATCATCGAAAAATGCAAAGAACTTATACCGAAGTTTTAGACATGGTTATAGCTCCAGACCACGTTCATTTGTTGTTAGATGCAGACCCCACAATTGGAATTAACAAAATCGTTGTACAGATTAAAAGGATACACTTCAAATAGGTTAAGAAAAGAATTCCCAGAGCTTAGAAGAAAGCTTCTAACGTTATGGACTCGGGGTAGATTTATATCAACTGTCGGAACAGTAACTCTCGATGTTATTAGACAATACATAGACAGTCAAAAAGGTGTCTAAGTTGGAGGTAACGAGAGTCCTAACAATAAACCTAACGAGGAAATTAACTGACGAACAAAGGATTATCCTCAACCATTTAACCTACTCCGCATCGAAATTATGGAATGTTGCTAACTACGAAATTATACAAGATAATATCAAATTATCCGAATTAGAAAAGAAGTTAAAGGACAACTTCTGGTATAAAAATCTTCATTCGCAATCAGCACAAGCAGTTCTACAAAAGCTAAAAGTCGCATGGGATAATTTTTTCAAACAACACACTAAACGTCCAAGATTCCAACCAAAAGATGGACACTTTCCAGTTAAATGGAAGAAGGACGGTTTCAAAATCATCGCCAATAAGTTGAGATTATCTTTATCAAAGCAGACGAGACAGTATTTAAAAGAGAGGCATGGCATCGAGTCCAAGTTCCTATGGGTAGAGTTATCGAAAGCTCTACCGCTCGATGCCATGCAGGTTAAAGAGGTTGAAATAGTTCCACACGATATTTATGGAGAGAGGTTTTATGTTCTGCATTTGATTTATAAAAAAGAAGTTAATCCAGAGATGTCAAAGGAAGATAAAGTAATAATGGCAATCGATTTAGGAGTAAGGAATTTAGCAACTGTTGTTATCGAGGGAGAAAAACAGCCGTTAATATTCGATGGGAAAATATTAGTTTCTAAGTTGAGATGGTTTGCTAAGGAGACAGCGAGAATTAAATCGATAATTGCAGAGCAGGGCTTAAAAACCTGTAAGCGATTGGCAAGATTAACGGTTAAAGAAAGGAATTATGTTAAGGACTATGTTCATAAGATTAGCAGTTGGATTATCGATTTAGCAAAGAGAAAGGGAGTTTCGAGGATTATTATCGGAGAGTTAAACAAGAATATAACTAAAATCGATATTGGGGATAGGGTTAATCAGCAATTGCATAGGATTCCTTATGGAAAGTTAGTAAAAATGATAGAGTATAAAGCAGAAGAATTGGGAATTAAAGTAGAGCAAATCGATGAGAGTTATACTTCTCAGAAGTGTAGTGTTTGTGGAGTGATAAAGAAGTCGAATAGGAAGTATAGAGGGCTTTATATTTGTTCAAATTGTGGAGCTGTAATTAATGCTGACGTTAATGGTGCAAGGAATATTTTGTTTAAGGTAGTCCCGAACCCCGAAAGGGGTAGGGATAGTGGGCTTGGCAACCCAAGGAGGGTGAGCTTTAAAGCTCTGCTCTCCTAAAGAAACTCCACCCTTTAGGGCGGAGAGTGTCATAGAGCAGGTAGCGAGTTTGACGAATTCGTAGATAACTCTAAAGCGAAAAATCCATTAAATATAAAGTTTTATCTAACTATTGATGATGTTAAAAAGAATTCAGGAAATTTTGAAATAACGGTGATAGATGCAAATGCTTTTAATGGAAAAGAATATGAAAAAAAGAAAATTTATGTAAATGAGAAAATGTATAACAAAATCAAATCAAACATACTATTTGTTAGAACAGTAGATACTGGAAAAATGGAAGGAAGGGTAGGTTTATATACTATAAAAGATGTTTTTGGAGTTGATGGAATCTTAGTTACTAATAAAAAATACAGAACACACCCAATTCAAATATTTATAGAGCCAAAACTCTCAGAAGAAGATCAAACTTTATTAAAAGATTATTTTAATTTAATCCTTGAGCATTTTAGAGAAATAACCGATAGTGAATTTCTAACTACTTATAAGTATTCAAATAGTGAATATGTAAGGAAATATTTGGGATTAACACAAGTAAAAAAACTAATCCATACTTTTCCATTATTAGATCTAAAAAACGAAGACCTTCAAAAATTAAAAGAGTTAGTTAATAGCAAAAAAGTCGATGACCTAATTGAATTTGTAAAAAAGAAGAATAGTAGAGGTTTGGAACAATGGCTCTAAAAGACAACTTATATTACTGGAATATCTCTCTAAAACATCCTGAGCCAGTTGTGGATAAATACTACATATTGGATAAAGTAATTGCTAATGATGAGAATTTAATAAAAAAGTTGAACGTTTAAGAGAATTGATAATAAGTTATTGCGTTATTATTGAAAAAGATAAAACGATTGCATCAAAAATATTGGATGAGATATTCAATATTATCACAACAACAGATAAGATACAATAACCGAATTTGTAGCATTTTGGAAGGTTTTAGATCTTTCCCATTCTATTTTTAAACAACTCCCAGATAAGAAAATTATTTTAGAAAATATACTTAAAGAAATAATGATAATGTTAATTCTCCAAAAGTTTTCCTTCCAAATACTTTTCATATGCCTTAACTATTTTAACTTTCTTTGTTTTTCCAATAAATTTGGCTCCATCCTTGACAACAATCATCAACCCACTATCCGGAAGATAACCAATAGCATCTCTCCTATTTCTAAAATGCCTCTCAGATATTATAACCTCTAAAACTCTCCCAATATACCTCTTTTTTATCTCCAAATTTATCTTATTGGCTGTTTCTCTAATTAATAAAGAATATTTGGTAATATTCGGTTTAAAGTTTTGAAATGCGGACATTGGGAGAGGCCTAAATTTATAAACAGTTATTTTATCAATATAATTTTTAATTTTATGCATAAATCTTACCGTATTTTTTGCTGTTTCCTCAGTTTCTCCTGGCAGTCCATAGATAAAATAAACCTGTGCTTTTAAATTGTATTTTTTTGCTATCTTAACCGCTCTTAAAACATCACTTGGAGATGTGGGCCTACCTAAAAGTTTACAGTGATTTTCATCTCCACTCTCACAACCAATATATATCGGCGTCCTTAAATATTTACTAAAAATCTCTGCCACTTTCTCATTAAACAAATTTGCCTTTATATTTTCAATCAATATGTTTGCGTTATATTTATCAGCTAAATCTCTGCAATTTGACAATAACGTCTCTATTACTTCATAATTTGGTTCTGGAAAATAAGGATTTATTAATTTCTCTCCTCTTTTATAATCTAAAAAGTCCGGAGCAGATAGAACAATCCTTTTAACACCCTCCTCTAATAATGCCTCAATCTCTTTTAATACATCTTCTTCATTCCTACTCCTCGCATATCCAAAGACAGAAGGGACAGAGCAGAAACCACAACCCGGATTTATATTTAAAGGACATTTTAATGTTCCATTTTTACATAAGTTGCATTTTTTATTAGAGCATAAGAGAAGAGGTCTTTTAAAATTACTACAACCCCTAACAACCTCAACATAAACCCTTGCAGAGAAGTAGTTTTTATAGTCCTTTATTTCAGTTGAGGGCGTTATTAATTTTAGATTAGTTAAAATCTCTCTCAAAGGATTTATAACCAACTTATCATTATCATAATCCCAATATGTCGTTCCTTTAACATTTTCAGCATTAAAGTCCTTTTTTAGCAGTTCTCTTATCGTTATCTCCCCTTCTCCAACAACACTTATATCCGCCTCTATCTTTTCAAGTAAGTAGAGATCGTTAGATATTGGCCCACCTATCACTATTTTGCTATCACACTTTAATTTTACCCTCTCCACTAAACGTTTAACACACTTAAAGTCAGATGACATTCCACTTATAAATATTACATCATAATCTCCTATTTTAGAAAAATTCTCCACTGGAATTATTTTAGCATCAACACCCTCGTTCTGTAAAATACCCTTAACAGTTCTTGGTCCCGCTCCGATCACATCCCTCGTTAACAGTTTTTTACCATCTCCATATGCTAAACAGTCAACAATTAACGCCCTCATTATCCCACAAATGCTAAAAATTTGTCATTAAATTTGTTGTTTTTATTTTATTTTTAGAGAATTTGTTTAATTATATCTAAATTATGTCTAATTTTTCTTTATAGTTTTCAAATACATTTATAAGTAATACATTATAACCACTTACTCAACAAAAATAACATCAACTCTTTTTAGCGTTTTTAACCCTTTTCCCCCTTTATTTTTTGTTTTTAATGTATAATCTTTTACTTTCTATTTTTTATTTTATTAATTATTACCGTTTCCAATATTTGCATAACCTATAAATAACCCATCCATTTAATTTTAATTTATCTAATACCAGTTAATATAAAATTAAATATTGAAGGAATCCTTAAAATACCCAAAGGTGAGTTATTATGAAAAAATTTGTTATAATCCTTATCCTCCTCACACTTTTTCAACTGTCATTTGGAGTAAATGTAAGTGTTGATATAGACAGTTATGGATGGATCACGATCACATCTGAGAAAAACATTTCAAAAAATCTTGAAAATTTAAAATATCTTCAATTATGGAGCTCTAAAAATGGAAACATATATATTTTCCAATTAAAAGTTCCACTAAATAAAAATAAATCTCAACTTATATATAACCTCTCACCTATAGGAAAATTCCATATAAACAAAGTTAGCACTGAGAAATTCTTTAAAATAAATGATTATAAAGTAGAAAACGGAGAAATAATCGTAAATTACTCCTATAACTTTACCACTATTGCAATACTTCTCCTCGAATACTTATTTATATTCATCCTTACACTATACTTCACTCATCACTTAAAAAAGTTGTTTAGAAAAAAATCCGCCACAATAAGAGAAAAATCAGAAGTATTGAAAAAATATACTATTCATTTTACATTATATGCCATATCTATAACTGTGATCTTAATAACCCAATTACTCATCTTCGATCTACCAGATCTCATATCATACACCTTCAATGTTGGATTAGATACAGCAATAATCATCTGGATGCTAATGCTATTTGTATTTATGCTCCTACCCCCAGTTCTTGCAGCAAAAGACATGGTTAGATGTTTCTCATCTCAAAAATCCAAAGATAGAAATGAAAATGAAATAAAAAAATCTCCCCTAATGGTTGCTCTTTCATTTATATTATTATTTGCACCACTCGGGATTATGTTTCTTATCATCATATATGGCATTCCGAACATGCTCATCTCCCCAATAAAAACACAATTTTATGACCTCCCCCTCCCATTGCGAACTGCATTCTGGATCACATTCTATTACTCCATTGCAGTTTTATTTTCAAAAACCTCAACACAACTTTTAAAATACACAAAGATTATGAAGAGAATAAACGACGAGGAAACGATAAACAAGATAAAAAACATTGTAAACGATATTTCTAAAAAATTAAACGTTAAACCATTTAAAAAAATAGAAATCATAAAAAGTGATGTAGCAAACGCAATGGTAGAAGGATTATTCAAAGAAAAATTAGTAATAACGTCTAAACTATTAGATATTTTATCTGAAGAAGAATTAAAAGCAATTATTGCTCACGAATTAGCACATAGAAAAAAACTACACATAAAATTAGGATTTATAAGTTTTATAATTATTGGTGCAATCATATATTCGATAGCAATATATATACTGAAATATATAAATATTGAGGGAGAGTGGGTGTTTACAGCAGTATTCTTCACAGCATACATAATCGATTATTTATTGTGTAGATATATATCTCGAAAGATCGAAAAAGATGCAGATCTCCTCGCTACAAAAATCATAGATCCAAAAACCTACATAAAAGCCCTTGCAAAAATACACTTCTCATCCTACATGCCAAAAGAAGGTATCTTAAATGTTTTAATGACTCATCCCTCACTAAAAGAGAGAGCAAGATATATCCAAGAAACTTATGGATTATCAAAAGATGACGTTGATAAAATAATAGAGGAAGCATATCAATACGTAGAAAAAGTAGTAAACAAATAATGAACAAAATATAAATAAATATAAAAATAAATAAAGAAAAAAGGAAAAAGAAATAAAAAATATAAAAGGTGTCAACCTTGGTAAAAAAGGTTTACGGAGTAGGAGTTGGAGTTGGTGATGAAAAACTGATTACACTAAAAGCGTTAGAAGTTTTAAAAAAAGTTGATAAAATTTTCATTCCAATATCGAAAAAAGGAAAAAGATCCATTGCTTATGAAATTATCAAAAACCATATAGACGAGAAAGATGTTGAAGAGTTGTTGTTTCCAATGATAAAAGACAAAGAAAAACTAAAAAAATACTGGGAGACCGCTGTAAATAAAGTAATAAACGAAAAAGGAGAAGTGGCAGTAATAACAATCGGAGATCCAACGCTATATAGCACATTCTCCTATCTTTGGAAAATTTTAAAAGAAAAAAATATAGATGTAGAAATAGTCAATGGAATATCCTCAATATTCGCATCAGCATCAGCCCTTGGCATTCCATTAGTAGAAGGGGACGAAAAACTTTGCATACTACCACAAGGAAAAGACATTGAAAAATATATAAATGAATTTGACACCATAATAATTATGAAAACCAAAAATTTAAAAGAAAAACTTGAAAAAATAAAAGATAAAGATAACTATATGATCGGATTAGTAAAAAAAGCCACATTTAAAGATGAAAAAACAGCATTTGGAAGATTTGAAGAGATAAATTTCGATGAATTCAGCGATTATCTCTCATTAGCAATAATTAAGAGGATAAAATGAACCTAATAAAAACAACTCCAGAGGATTTCCTCAACGGATTGTATTTTATCCCCACATTTAGAGGAAACATCTTAGAATTAGATGAAAAAGGAGAGTTTGAAATAGTCAATAAAATACCAATAATCAGAGTACTAGCTACCCCAAATCTAAAAAAAACAATTGGAAGAATAATCTACCTTATAAAAGATAAATATGTCCTCTTTAAAAATTACGAAAATGCCAAATGGTTAAAAAACTTATTAAAATATATAAATGAAAAAATATACTTTGATAAATACTATCGAGCAAAAAAAGCATGGTATAGGGGAATAAAAGACCTATTTTACGACATAAAAACATGGAATTTCGAAAAAGCAATTGGGAAAACCATAACCCTACTAAAAATATTAAATCCAATAATTGTTTTTGATATTCACGATATTAGAAAATGGCATTACAAAAAAAGCTTTGTTAGATTTATTAAAGAACTAAGAAAAAATAAAATAAGTGTTGTAATCAGATTTCCACATGAATGCTACGATGAAATGAAACTCCTCTTTCCAGAAGGAATCTTAAATGTAAAAGCATCCATAAAATACTTTGCAAAAGTTCACAACTATCTATTAAGTGATAAAGTTGCAGAACATCTACTAAAATTAACCAACGGAAACTTAGAAACGATATATCTCATCCTAAAACACTCAAAAAGAGAGATAAAAACCCTAAGGGAACTTAAAATCCCATGGCTCAAAATCCTTCCCTACATAGTTAACTCGAAATATCGAAAGTTAGTTGAAAAGATCATTGAACTAAAAAAATTTAAAATCGAAGACATAGAATATAAAGTCAACTACAAACTCCCAACGCTGTATAGATACTTAGATGAATTAGTAGACCTTGGAATACTTGTAAAAATAAAGCATAGAAATAAAATAAGGTTTAAAATAAAACTTAACAGAAATAACTTACTACATTTATTAAAAAACTACCGAGAGAATTATAAACATTGGATAACAATATTTTTAGTAGACAATATCCCAGCATCTATACTATTAAAACGTAATTTCGATGGAGGATAATCTTCTTTTAAAAATTAAAAATTCAAAACATGAAAAACTATATCAAATCTTTGGTTGTGATATGTTAGGTCATAAATAAACACTAACATTTTATCTTTTTTGACTTCGAAATTATAAAATAAGAAATCAAATTTAAAAATACATTTCTTAAAAGATTTTCGAGTTTTCGAGTTGCATGTATGTATAGGGAAAAGAAGGGTATACCCCTAAAAAAATGGTTGTGATTATCACAAACACAACTATTATATTATTATACTTTTTTTCACTATATAAAGAAAAAACAAAAATATATTTTATTATTGTATCTACTATAAATATAATATACTATATAACAAAAAAATATCATTAAAATGTTAATATTATAAAAAAACATTGTTGGAGATTTACTATTACTGAAAAACACTACATTTAACTGATTTGTTCATTAAAAAAAGATAGATCCCACTCTAACAATATTTTGCGATAATTCATTATGTCAAAAAAATTGCTCACCCTTTAGGTCATATACATACATGCGACTCGAAAGTTCGAAATTTATTAATCTTGATTTTTCAATGTCTTGTAAAGCCGTTTCAAGTAATCGATATGTTTACATGAATCACTCTGACAGATAACGCACCACCATCTGCCAATATTACTTCTAAAAACGTCTCCTAAATGCTCCCCATCAGCATCAAAGAACGAAAACACGATTCCTCCGAATTTATCCTCCTTCCACTTGATTTCAAACCCGATCTTTGTAAGTGGGTAGTGCTTAGTAGATATTTTCTTTTTTGGTAATTTTTCGAAAACACTCGAAAAACTCAAATCGAATATTTCTGGTGCCAATCTTTTTAAAACTGCAAGACCCTTGGAGGTAAACGAGTATATAACCTTATGACCTGCCCTTTCCCTCTTCATTACGTTGAGAGCTGAGCATAACCTCAAAAAAGAGCAAGCAAGACCTTTCGATATATTTAAATTTTTTGCCAGTGATTGAGGATAGGTTGTGCCACGTATTAACACATAATGTAAAATTGCTTTTCTGAAAATCGTTGATGTGATTTCATATGGAAGTTTTTCCATGATTTTCACCTTTTTAATAGTGTATGTTGATTTTGTATTCAGTTGACTATAATTACTCAATTGTTATGTTATTTTACATTTATATATTTTATGATTCACGACTCGGATTTTCGCCTCGATTCTACGTGAAAGTATTACTAATATTTTAAGCATTATTTAATGTTTATTTTCTAAGAGCGAGTATGTATTATGATTTTTTCAATATTGGGTTAATTTTATGTTTTTTCTATATATATGTTTCTACTGTGTGTTTTTGTTAAATATATAATATCTTTTGATTCATAGTTTTTTATATCTTTTTTCTTTAAATTCACGGTTTTTTGATTTTGGGAGTTTTTGAGTATTCTCAAGAGAAGAATTAAAATTAACTTTATTTCATAGAAATAGTATATATATAATTTTAATTTTTATTAAAGTTTGTTTCTGGGGATCTTGGTGCCTTCTTTAATCATAAATATACTTAGGTTCATGATATTTTGTAAGAAATAATATTAAATTCACGTTTTTTTAATTTATTTTTTTATTAACGATTTATTTAAGTTAATCGATTAGAAAACTCACTTTCGATCTTTCGAAATCTATATATGTATAAAAAACAAACTTCGAATAGAGATCAATTGGTGATAATAAATTCAAATTAATAATAGGAATAGATATTATATGCAGGTGGAAACATGGATCCCATAGAGTTTATTCAAAAATCTGCCAACTCAATAGCAAGCACAATGCACAAATTAAAACTAAAATATAATCCATTCTCTGAAAAACCAATAAGGGGAAATACAAAATTTTTTGTTGGAAGGGTTAGTGAGTTAAGGGAGATTGGGGAAATATTAGGATCTGCACAACATGGTAGTGTGGTTAACGCCGCAATCGTTGGAACTAAAGGTATTGGAAAAAGTTCAATGTTAAATATCATTTATTATGCAACAAAAAAGCAGGGACATTGGGTTGTTGAGATGACTGCCTCTCAAGTAACGCCGAGACAGTTTCTAATTCAACTACTATATAACATCTTAACTGAGAATCTTATCACAGTAAGTGGAACTATAAAATCTGATTATATGGAACATTCTAACAGAATCTTGGATATGTATAGAA
Organism: Methanocaldococcus vulcanius M7; assembly: GCF_000024625.1. Taxonomy (NCBI): domain Archaea; kingdom Methanobacteriati; phylum Methanobacteriota; class Methanococci; order Methanococcales; family Methanocaldococcaceae; genus Methanocaldococcus; species Methanocaldococcus vulcanius. The sequence continues at coordinate 38,609 of NC_013407.1, read as the reverse complement.
AATTAAACAACTACGGAGATAAAGTTCCTATTCATTATCCAAGAGAGAGGATCGAGAGGGATTTAGAGTATCTTATAAATGAGGTTAAAAGTCATGATAAACTTTGCATAATATTGATTGATGAAGCCGATCAGTTTGCAAAAAAGAGTTGTTTATCTTTATTACAATTTTTCCACTCTTTCTTATATGAAGAAGGAATATTAACCTTTATGGCAGGTTCTCCAACCTTAATGGATGATTTAACAAAAATATCTCCACCAATAAAGGATAGAATACCAAAAATAATAAACATGCCTCCTTTGTCAAAGGATGAATCCTACGATCTGATTAGAAGACGGCTTGAAGATGCTCACATTGATGGAGCTGAGGAGTTTGAGCCATTTACTGAAACTGCTATACATAAGATCGTTGAGGAGTGTGATGGAATTCCAAGGAAGATAATAATGACATGCTCTGAGTCAATATCAATTGCTATAAGAAATGGTTTAACAAAGATCGATGAAAAAGTTGTAAAAGAGGCAATGCATTCTCTTGGTATTAGTGTAGGGCATCAGATTTTAAACCACCTAACGCCCGCTCAGTCGGAGATCGTTAGAGCAATGTCAGAACTTGGAGGATCTGCAACTGTAACACAGTTGGCAGAATATTTAAAAAAATCACCAAGCACGATCGGAACACATCTTTCAGATATTTACGAGATGGGGTATATTAATAAGGAGAGAGATGGTAATAATGTATACTACCGTTTATCAAAAGAACTTAGAGATGTTTTGATAGGTGAAGAAGATGAATTGGAGATGTGATGTTCAAAATTTTGAGCCAGATGTTAAGATTTCACTAACAAGAGTTGGAGTTACGAATTTAAAAAAACTTGTTCGATTAAAAAGAGCAAATAAGCGTCCTATTATATTGCTTTCTACATTTGAGGTCTTTGTTAATCTGCCAAGCTCACAGAAAGGAATTCACATGTCAAGAAATCCTGAGGTTATTGAGGGAATTATAGATGAGGCGTTAGAAATTGAGAGTTATGAAATGGAGACGATATGTGAAGAGATCGTGAAGAGATTATTTAAAAAGCATGAATATGCAACAGAGGCAGAGGTTTTTATGGTTAGTGATTTTATGACAAAGGAAAAGAGTCCAATATCTGGAAAGTACTCTCAGGAGATACATAAGATTATGGGAGGAGCGAAGGGTGTTAAAAAGGATAATAAGGTAGAGATAACCAAGATCGTTGGGGCTGAGGTTGTTGGTATTACTGCATGCCCATGTGCTCAAAACTTAATAAAAGAGATGTCTATAAAAAAATTAAAGGAAGAAGGTTTTTCAGATGAAGAAATAGAAAAAATAACAAGATCGGTAATTTTTGCAACACACAATCAGAGAGGGATTGGTAGAATTATATTAGAAGTTCCTACTGGGTATGAGATTGAGATAATGGATATTATAGAGATCATTAAAAAGTCGATGAGTGCAGAGATCTATGGTATTTTGAAGAGGGCAGATGAGGCGTATGTTGTTGAGCAGAGCCACAAAAAACCGATGTTTGTTGAGGACTGTGTTAGAGAGATGGCTAAAAATATCGTAGAGAAGTTTAAACATCTTCCAGATGAAACGAGAGTTTTAATTAGACAGATAAATATGGAGAGTATTCATAGGCATGATGCGTATGCTGAGAAGGTTGCTACTTTGGGAGAGTTGAGAGAAGAGCTTTTAATGTTAAAATAAAACTTGAAGAATTGTAGAATTATTTTTTTATTTGGAAATGTTGATTTTCATTTTTCAATTGTCTGTCTATTTTTGTTAAGAGATCAGGGAGGGATGAGTTTGAGGGCCTTAGTTTTAGGAGTTAATACCCGTCCAGTAGTAAATTCTCTTAAAAATTTAGGATTTTATGTTTATTCTGTCTCTTATTATGCTCCTGAGGATCTGAAAGCAGATGAAAAATATTGCCAAATAGATCCTCTTAATCATGGTAGGTTAAGAGACAACTATGATGAAAAAAAGTTGGTTGAGAGGGCTGAGGAGTTGGTTGATGATGTTGATCATATATTTATAACTTCAGGGGTTTTTGAATCCGAAAATTCGAAAATCCCTAAGTGGGATAACGTTGTAGGAAACCCTCCAAAAAAGATAAATGAGATGAGTAATAAGTATAAAACATATAAAAAATTAAAAAATTTAGGATTTAATATTCCTGAATCAAAAAAAATAAAAAACAAAAATCAACTAATTAAATTTTTAGATGAATTTAAGGTTTGCGTTTTAAAATCTAATTATGGAAGTGGAGGACGTATTTTAAAAATAAAAAAGAATGATAATATCAAAAATCTTAAATTTCCAGTTCTTGCACAGGAATATATTGGTGGGAAGAGTTTTAGTGCTAACTTCGTAGGCAATACTTTTATAACCTTTAACAAACAAATTATAGTTAAGGGAACATATGCTGGAAATCTAACTCCCTATAACAATTTACCAGATAAGTTTATTAAAGTTTTTAGTGAAGTTATCGAAGTTTTTGAATTGGAAGGAATGAATGGTATTGATTTTTTAGTTAAAGATGGAAAGGAATATATTGTCGATATAAATCCTCGTATTTTAGGGACTTATGAGACCATAGAGATGAGTGCGTCTAAAAATTTGGCTCGTGCTTTATTAACAAAAAATATTGAGTTTAAGCTAAAAGAAAGATATATAAAAAGAATAATCTTTGCAAAAAATAAAATAATCGCTAATATTTCAAAAAGAAGCTTTTTATACGACATTCCAAGAAAGAATGCAATAATTGAAAAAGGAGAACCAATTGCCACAGTAATTGCAAAGAAAAACATTAGATCAATAATAAACAGTGTTTATAAGGAGTGTGCAGAGTATGGGAGAAAAGAACGTAGAGATGATATATGAGATGTTGAACGATCCGTTGGTTCAAGAAGTCCTTTTTAATATATTTGAGGGAGATGAAAAGGGCTTTGAAGTTATAGAAGTGCTTTTAGAGAAAGGAGAAACGACAGAGGAAGAAATTGCCAAAGAATTGGGATTGAAGCTTAATGTAGTCAGAAAATTATTGTATAAGTTATATGATGCAAGATTAGTTGATTATAAGAGATGGAAAGATGAGGAAACAAATTGGTATTCCTATACTTGGCTACCAACTCTTGAAAAACTTCCATATGTTGTAAAAAAGAAGATAAAAGAACTTGTTAAAGATCTTGAGGAAAAGTTGGAATTTGAAAAAAATAATATGTTTTTCTTCTGTCCAAGATGTAATGTAAGGTTTACGTTTGAAGAGGCGATGGATTATGGGTTCGCATGTCCTGGTTGTGGAGGTATGTTAAAAGAGTTTGACAACTCTGAACTAATTAAGGATCTGGAAGAGCAGTTGAAATTTTTAAAAGAAGAATTAAAAAACAATCCCTTTTTAAAATAACTTTTTTAAGTGATATCATGGACTACGAGACGGGTTTAACTCTTTTAAAGAGGATCTGCTCTCCTGATGTTGTAGAACATTGTTTAGCAGTTTCAAGGTATGCTTATGAGTTATCTTTGGCTATAAAAAATAGAGGTTATGATGTCGATGTAGAACTTGTGAAGTTGGGTGGATTACTACACGATATTGGAAGGAGTAAAACACATGGAATAGAGCATGGTGTTGTAGGGGCTGAGATCTTAAGAACACTGGGATTTGATGAAAAACTTGCTTTAATTGCTGAGAGGCACATTGGAGCGGGGATAACAAAAGAGGAGGCGATTGAACTTGGCCTACCTCCAAAGGATTATCTTCCGGTATCATTGGAGGAGAAGATCGTGGCTCATGCTGACAATTTGATATTTGGAACTAAGAGGGTTGAGATAGATGATGTTATAAAAAAGTTTGAGAGAAGGTTGGGTAGAGGTCATCCTTCTGTTATAAGGATTTTGCAGTTAAATGATGAGATAAATGCTCTTTTAAAAAGATAAAAATTTAAAATATTAAAAATAAACGATAAAAATAAAAGAAATGGATGAAGGAAATAATTTCTTATTGTCTTTGGCGTTTTTTATTTTTGGGTTTTTATTTTTAGGAATGTCTTATGTAAACATTGTTGGAGCGATTTTTAGGATTACATAATATGCAAAGACACCTACTGTCATTGTTATCGATGAGATAAGAAACATTCTACCTATTTTTATTCCAAATATTGGAATAGAAAACAAAGCTCCAACCATTGCAGTTCCTATTTGAATTATCTCCAGACCTTTTGATATTTCTGATGGTTTTACAGGAGGAACAGGAGCTACTCCTCCCATCATTTTGGATATTGTTATAAGATAAGCCCCTAAAAGTGCAGCAACAGCGGGAATAACTCCACATAATATGATAAATCCAACAGCCAATCCACTTGCAGTAACACTCAATAACTGTCTTTTGTATAGACGAAAGTCCTCCAAAGTTTTTGCTAAAACTCTGAGGGAATCTGCTAAGTTTCCTCCGTATTTTCTGTTTTCGATCATTATCCTTGCAAGCATTTTTAGAACTTTTGAATCGTATAGATTTGAAACTATCGTCATCGCTTCTTCAAAACTTATCTTTTGCTTTTCCATTAAGTAGAGAACTTTCTTAAATACATTACTAACCTCTTTTATGTTATTTTTAACAACTTCTTCGAGGGCTTCGTTTATCGATCTTCCAGATTCTAATGTTAGTATCATAATGTATAGGGCTTGAGGAATGTTATTTTCGAGTGTTTCCATTTTATTTTCATAGAGAATTGAGGGAAGAGATATTAAAGCTCCAACATATAGAGCAATTGCAATGATCATTCCTTTTATTGTTAAGTTTATTACGTGGAATATTATCATAGATAGTATAATTAACACACCTATAAATGCAAGAAATTTTTTTTCGTCAATATTTCGTCCGAGTTTTTTTAGAACTATGACATTTTTCTTTATCGTGTGGTAGTATATTAACTCCAAATATCTGTTCATAACCATCACATCTGACTGGTTTGTGCATGTTTTATTCTAAAATTTTTTTATTCTATCTTCATTTTAACAAATATTCCAAAGATGAGGGTTAGCAATGGGCCTATTTTTGTTAGTAATAAATTTAATGTATTTAAGATTCCAGGAAAACCCTGATTTGCAATCATTGTTGAGAGGATCATTCCGCTGAATGGTAGTATCAACCCTACTCCAAACGCTAAGTTTCCTAAGTTTTGTATTAGGAATTTTGAGGTGTCTAATTTCATCATTGATTGCCTAACAATATCTTCATAGAGTTTTTCCAATAACATTGGGAGATTTCCTTTGTTGTATCCGATTATCATCTGATCGTAAAGTTTTTTTAGTAAAGGAATTTCGGTTCTTAGTTTTGCTCTTTCCAATGCCTCCACTAAACTATACCCCGCTATATTTACATCTCTAATGATAGATCTTACTTCAAAAGATACGATTCCATACTCTTCGCTTTTTGAAATACTCTCGAGAACTTCGGGGAGAGATGCTCCCGCTCTTAATATCGATACCATATACAACAGTGCAAACAAAACTTGCAGTTTTACTTCTCCTCTAAACAGAACTAATTTTATTTTTGGATAAAAGATAGAGAGTATAAGAATAACGATAGATCCTATTATTCCGTTTATTATTCCACCGATTACGTCTCCACTAAGCACGTTAAAGAAGAACAGTGCGATAAATGCAATAAACATATAAATTACTACTTTTTTGAAGTAGTCAATTTCGTTTTCAAATCCTAAATATTTTAGTTGGTTTTTTGATAGTATTTTTACGTTTTTTAAGAGATTGAATAAAGATTCAGCTGGTTTTTTAATGAACTCTTCTTCATATAGTAGAAATTCATATTGTTTGTATTTTTCAAGCCCCATTATAAGTTCTGGCTCAATATATACATCATAAAACTCAGATGGCTTCATTCCAAGGTCTTCTCCCATTTTTCTGAGTTCTACCATCAGTTTAGCATCAAATGCTTTTAGACCCCATTTGTAAAGGAGGATGTCTATTTTTATTTTTAGTTTTTTCAGTTTTTCTTTGAAATCTTCGCTCATTTAAATCCCCGAATAGGAGTTTGTTTAAAATATAAAAATGTAAACTTCGTGATATTTGTTTTATGAGATGTTTTTCAGAAGTTTTTCAGGATTTGTTTGATATGACATTATATATTTTGCGACATCTTCTAATTTTCTTATGTTTTTGTTATAGAGGTATGTTAATACCTTTTTTCTATTTTCTCTGTCCCTTATCAACTCTTCTCTGGTTATTCCAGCGATTTCGCAGACCTCTTCTTCCCACATGCAGATTCCTCTTCTTTCAAGTTGATCTTTTAAACCGTTATATTCATAAAGTGTAGTTTTTGCAAATTCGTGGCCTTCACCTCCTCCTTTTACCAGTTCTACGATTCCCAATATTCTTCTTAAAGTTTTTCCTCCTCTTCTTATCCTTTGCTGGTTTATAATAAAGTCCAGTGCAGTTAACATGATCTTCGGCACGTTCATTGGAGGGCTTGTTAATCTGAGTATTGCTTCATCCGCACTGTTTGCGTGTAAGGTTCCTGAGCAGTTAGAAACAGCAAAGCCACCGTTCTTTCCAGCAAGATATGTGTGATTATCTTCAACGGTAAGATCGTATATGTATCCTTTATATTCAACTATGTCTATTTTTGTTATTTTATCTAAACATATATTTGAGTTTTTTGGAACATAGATGTTGTCTCCTTGCTGTGCGAGTTCTGCATTGATCTCAAATATATTTTTGCCTTTACATATATAAATAGGATGGTCATGAGTTAATGTTATCTCTCTTCCCTCTTCTGTCTCTATTTTTATTAATTTTCCAATATATTCTTTCCTCCAAACCATTGAGATTCTTTTATTTTCTATTTTTAGAGTATTTTTATTAAAACTTTTTATAAAGATGTCATTATAGTTATCCTTATTGGATATGTCAATTCTAAAAAATCCGTTTCTTTCTACAACAACATCTTCTTTAAAGTTTTTAAAAACTTCATCTACAAATTTTCCAATCTCTATATTATCTTCACTGGATAGGTATATTGGTTCATCATAAGTTAAAGCTCCATCGTGTCCTGTGTTCATAGCCACTAATAGAGAGTGTGCCTCTTCCCCTCTAACCTCTCCTACAAAGATTCTATCAGGTCTCATTCTTAGAGCGTTTTTAATTAGATCATCCATGGTAACTTCATAGTCGGGCATTCCCGGCCTTGCAGGCCTTGTAACCATTTTTATAACATGTTTATGTGGAATTTGTAGTTCTGGCGTATCTTCTATTGTTATTATTCTTTCATTATACATAGAGAATAGTGATAGAACATTCAGCAAGGTTGTTTTTCCAGATCCTGTTCCTCCAACAATAAGCGTGTTTGCTGGCTTAGCTCCAAAATAGCCCTCAACTGCCTGCCATAAAAATGATGCAGTATCTATGTCTAATGTTCCGAAGTGTATTAAATCGATAACAGTTAGAGGATTTTTTGAGAATTTTCTTATTGTTAAAGTGGCTCCATTCATAGTTATATCTGCCGTTGTTGCGTTAACTCTACTTCCATCTGGGAGGAAGGCATCAAGCATTGGAACCCTGGAATCGATCGGCCTGTTAACTAAGTTTGCAATACTCTCGATGATTCTGTCAACTTCATTTCTATCTAAAACAATATTTGTTTCACACATTTGATACTTTCGATGAAACACAAAAGCAGGAAGGTTGTATCCGTTTACCATCACTTCTTCTAACCTATCGTCGTTTATCGGCACTTCTAATAGTCCAAGTCGTCCAGAAATTAGGTAAAAGAATTTAGCAAGAGAGTCAATATATGGGATGTTTAAATTATACCTTGTAGAAAAATCAACTAAGTAGTTTTTTATTTGGTCATATTCCATTATTCCAAGGTCTCCTATTTGCATTTTTATAAGATTTATATTTTCTTTAGATAATTTAGATAATGCAGTATTTATCTTCTCTATTTCTGGAATTAGATAGTAAGTATACCCTTCATCTTTTTTTATTACAACTTCCAAACTTATTTCATCAACGTTAACTGAATATCTGTCTAATATTCCTCCACTATATGATGTCTCGGTTTTTGGAATTAGAGAAGGAGATGTTTCTTTTGAAGATATTACACTTGCAAAGTTTTCTTTTTTTGGAAGAGTGGTTGTTTCTTTTATGCTTCTTTCACTTTTTTTCTGAATTTTGTCAAATAGTCCCACAACATACCACCTTGCTGGAAATATTGTTCAGAACCTTTTAATTTTTTATTTTTATATTGCTGTTTTTTCATTACATTATTTAATTAATATTCTTAAAAGTTTTATTTATGGGTTTTTATATTTTATAGTATGATTTATAAATCCAAATAGACAAAATTGTAAATTAAGTGATGATGTAAAGTTATTTACCTATGTAATTAATATTATGTTTTTATCTCATTTATATGTGCTGATCTTAAAATTATTAAAAAGATTTATTGTTAAAAAATTTGATAGATTTGATTATAAGGTTACGTCAATATCTAAGTGTTCTGTCAACTCTTTGTATCTGTTTCTTATCGTTACCTCAGTTACTCCAGCAACTTCTGCAACCTCTCGTTGGGTTCTTCTGCAACCTAAAAGAACACTTGCAATATATATTGCAGCAGCAGCTACTCCTGTAGGGCCTCTTCCACTTGTTAACCCTTTTTCAGTGGCTTGTTGTAATATCTGTATTGCCTTTGATTCAACCTCTCCGGGCAATCCAAGTTCCGAAGCAAATCTTGGCACGTAATCAATTGGATTTGTTGGAGTTAATTTAATATTTAACTCTCTTGCTAAAAATCTGTAAGTTCTACCGATTTCTTTCCTATCAACTCTTGATGCCTCTGCAATCTCATCTAATGTTCTCGGAACTCTACATCTTCTACAAGCGGCGTAAATAGCAGCTGCAACAACACCTTCAATACTTCTTCCCCTTATCAATCCTTTTTCCACTGCATTTCTGTAAATTATTGCTGCATTTTCCCTAACATGTCTTGGGAGTCCGAGTTTTGATGTGATTCTATCCAATTCTGATAAAGCAAATGCCAAATTCCTCTCAGCAGCATCACTAACTCTAATTCTCCTCTGCCATTTTCTTAGTCGATAGAGTTGAGCTCTTTTATTTGCAGACAGATCTTTTCCATAACTATCTTTGTTTCTCCAATCAATAACTGTTGATAAACCTTTATCGTGGATGGTGTTGTGTAAAACAAATCCTCCAAATCCAGCAATGAAGTTTTCTGCATTTGGAACGGTTAAATCATAAGCATATCCATTGGTTGGCTCTACCTTATTAATTTTTTTAATTTTTAAGAATATGAAATCAGAGTTGATAAGTTTTTCGAGTTTTCTATTGTTATATATATTGGGTATTCTCTTTACTTCATAAACGCTAATGCCTTTTATGATTTTTTTATTAAGGATGGCGTTTTCTTTTATCTGTAAAAGTAAAAATATTGCATCTTCGGCTAACTCTTTTGATGTAAATATTTTCGTATCCTTACCGTTGAATAATCCATCTATGAATGATTTTTTTATCCCATAAGGAGATTTAAAGATTATAGAAGGAACTCTTTTATTCTCAATTCCTAATTTTTTCAATATATTGATAATTTCTTTATCTTTCACTTCAATTTGTATATCTGAGTTTTTATTATAGATACTTATTTCGGACTTTAATGATTTAAAATAGGAGATTACTTCATCTATAACCTCTCTTTTATTGCAATTAAATGAAAATATAAGTTTTTCTTCATTATAATAACCCTCAGAAACTATATAAGCCAGTATTTTAGCGAATTTTTTATCTATTGCATTCTCTTCTTCAATATTCGGCAATTCTTTTGCTAAAACCAGTATATCTCCAACCCTTAGATCATCGACTCTTATTGGAACTACTTCATTATCTTTTACAGTGAAAACGCTATGGCTTCCAGTAACTCTAACCTTCTTATTTCCCTCAACAACGATCTCAAACATCTCACTGACTGGATGCCTTGAGACCTCTGAAACAGGCATAAATTTAAATTTATAATTACTATCAAAGGCAATAACTTCAACGTCTTTACATCTTGCTATCTCTAAAATACCATCTTTCCTAACGTTTTTTGAGTTTTTAATAATTTCATCTATAAGTTCTCCAATTTTAACAACCTTTATTTCTCCTTTTTCTTTAATAATGATGGGTTCGCTATAATCAACACTGTAAGTCATTGGGGCTCCGACTCTACACCTTTTAATCTTCTGCTCATGGTCAAATGCTCTCCACTCTGGCCCAATATCAAATAATTTTTCTTTAATAACACATCCACATTTTGCACAAACAATTTCAGCCCTTTCATAATCTTTAACAACTTCTCTACTTCCACAGATTGGACAAACGATTTCTTCATCTTTTATATTTTCATCTTTTTTTTCCGGCTCTTTGGTTATAATTTTTTTCTCTTTTTTATCAACTTCTTTTGTTTTGAGAGCTTCCATGTATCACACCATTTTGAGGTTGATTTTAATGCAATGAGAGGTAAATCAATTAGAAATATAAGTAGAAATATTAATTAGATAAGTATTAGGTTGTTTTGTTGTTAAAGTTGTTAATGACAAATAATGTAATCAATTTTTATCTTTTACTTTCTTTTTTTGCTTTTAGATGTTTTTTAATTTTATTTTTCCTATTTTTCTGAGGACGATATTGGATTTCAACTGTTCCATATATTTCATCGTTCTTTCTGAATGGCAAGATCTTTATATATGGTGAATTGACAGGTCCAAAAATGTCAATAACTTTCCCAATATCTTTATTTTTAAAAACAACAACTGATCCAATTTTTACGTCTCTACATCCTCTTCCTATAAGGAATCCTTTTGGAGTTTTGTGTAGAATCTTTGCTTTCAAATTACTCCCTCTATATATGCTGATATACCTTTACCTATAACTTCTATATATAATTTTCGAAAACTTTATATATATGTGGTTATTTGGGTTATTTATAATTAATCGTCATAGACATATATATTCTCATAAATAATACTACGAATGCTATGTTTAAAAGTGATTAAACATAAAAATATATAAAAAATCAAAATTAAAAATAACCATGCGTGAGATCGTGAAGATTTTAGATCTAACTCAAACTCTAACAAATTTTCCGTATCCTGGAGATCCAGAACTGAGAATTAATGAAAAGGAGATGAATGGATTTATCGTATCTGAAATAAGGATAGGATCTCATCTCTCTACTCATGTGGACTATCCAAAACACGTAGGATTGGAAAATAAGAATATTCTCAATATTTTTAAAGATGGAATTATTAAAGGAAGTTGTTGTTGTATATCTTTAAACAACTTTGAAGAAAAAATTCCAAAAAATTGCGATATTTTACTTATATATACGGGAGCTTCTAAATACTGGGGAAAAGAGGAATATTTCAAAAAGATTCCAGAGATACCATTTTTAAATAACATTATAAAAAGTAATATAAAATGTGTTGGCATAGATGCATGCACAATTGGTGGATTTGAGGAGCATAAAAAACTTTTATCGAATAATATTTTGATCATCGAAAATCTAAATGAAAATTTGGAAAATTTAGTTGGAAAGAGGTTTTATTTTTTAGGATTGCCTTTAAAAATTTATGATATTGATGCATCTCCAATAAGGTGTGTTGCTATTCTATAAAAATTAAGAAGATAGGGAATATAAGAGGTAATGAAATAATCGAATTTAAACTTAGTTTTTTATTTAGTTTTTTTATTACGTTTCTAACACATATAAACCTGATTTAAGTGTTTTGATTAGCATATTTTTGTTTTTAATCTTAATCTTGATTTTTTATATTTATCATTAGAAAAATTAATACCGTCAATAATACTTTTTTATGGCTATTTAAGATTTGAAGTCAAATAGATAATTTTATATATTACCAAAGATAACAATAATATTACATATCGTTCTCAAAATTAAAAAGGTGATAGAGTGAAAATAGCAATATTAGGTGCAGGATGTTATAGAACTCACGCAGCAGCAGGAATAACCAACTTTATGAGAGCATGTGAAGTTGCTAAAGAAGTAGGAAAGCCAGAAATTGCTTTAACACACTCCTCCATAACCTATGGAGCAGAGCTTTTACACTTAGTTCCAGAAGTTAAAGAGGTTGTAGTTGCAGATCCATGCTTTGCTGAGGAGCCGGGATTAGTTGTTATCGATGAATTTGATCCAAAAGAAGTTATGGAAGCTCATTTAAGTGGAAACCCAGAAAGTATAATGCCAAAAATCAGAGAAGTTGTTAAAGCAAAAGCAAAAGAGTTGCCAAAACCACCAAAAGCAAACATACACTTAGTTCATCCAGAAGATGTTGGATTAAAGATAACTGCTGACGATAAAGAGGCAGTTGAGGGGGCAGATATTGTTATAACATGGTTACCAAAAGGAAACAAACAGCCAGACATTATTAAGAAATTTGCAGATGCAATTCCAGAAGGGGCTATTGTTACACACGCATGCACAATTCCAACAACAAAATTCGCTAAGATCTTTAAGGACTTAGGAAGAGATGACTTAAACATAACCTCCTACCACCCAGGATGCGTTCCAGAGATGAAGGGGCAGGTTTATATTGCAGAAGGTTATGCAAGTGAAGAGGCAGTTAATAAATTATATGAAATTGGAAAAATGGCAAGAGGAAAAGCATTTAAAATGCCAGCTAACTTGATTGGTCCTGTCTGTGATATGTGTTCAGCTGTTACAGCAACTGTCTATGCTGGTTTATTAGCTTACAGAGATGCAGTTACAAAGATCTTAGGAGCTCCAGCTGACTTCGCTCAAATGATGGCTGATGAGGCATTAACTCAGATACACAACTTAATGAAGGAGAAAGGAATTGCAAATATGGAAGAAGCATTAGATCCAGCTGCTTTATTAGGAACTGCTGATAGTATGTGCTTCGGTCCATTGGCAGAGATCTTACCAACCGCTTTAAAGGTCTTAGAAAAACACAAAGTAGTTGAAGAAGAAGGAAAAACAAAATGTGAAGTAATGTCTCAAAAGGAATAAATCAAAGTAAATCATAACCCATTCAATTTATTTCTAATTTTTTAGTTTTATTTTTTATAGGGTAATTTTTCATTTTTTCTATTAAAAGATTCATTAAAAATTTACAGGAAAATTGCTTCTTTTTTGCAAAAAATACATCACAAATATTAAAGTCGAGAAAAATATTAAAGATTATTAATGTCAATGTGAAATAAAAATATAAAAGTGTGAAACATGTTTATAAAATAAGGAAATAAAAATATTTGGTGATTTAATGGTATTTGGAAAAATTGAAGAAGAGTTTAAAGAATTTTTAGAAAATAGAAGAAAATATAATGAATTTATAAAAAATGGACTTATAGATGAGGATGAAGCATTAAGATTATTTAAAATAGATAATTGGAGGGACTATTTAAAATTATTTGACATTGCCTCAAAAGTTAGGGATTATTTTAAAAGAGAGATTGAGATCACATCAACAATTCACATAACCAACATCTGCCATGTAAATCCTAAATGCTTATATTGTGGTTTTGCTGCTGGAACTTCAAAAGAAGGTTATTATGAGCCGTTTAGATTAACAGATGAAGCGATAAAAAAATCAGCAATAGCCATTGAAGAGAGTGGGATAAAAAGAGTTAGTTGCTCTTCTGCACATGGTTATCAAGGAAAAGAAGTGATAAGAGCTTTAAAGATAGTTAAAAAATACACAAACTTGGAAGTTTTAGTTAATGCCGGGGCTGATTTAACAGAGGACTCAATAAAAGAGCTTAAAAAATATGGAATTGATACAATATGCTGTAATTTAGAAACAATAAATGAAAATCTTTTTAAAAAAGTTAAGCCGGGAGAGGAGTTGGAAGATAGAATAAATGTCTGTAAGTTGGTTAATAAATATGATATTGAGTTATCTACTGGCTTATTGATTGGTATTGGAGAGAGTTATGAGGATAGAGTTAATCACCTATTTTATTTAAAAAATGAGCTAAATGTTGGGGAAATTCCAATAATGGGATTTAATCCTTACAAAGGAACACCAATGGGAGATCATCCAAAATGCTCTGCCTTAGAGCAGGCAAAAACAATCGCTATAACTCGACTAATATTTCCAAATATACGGATTACATCACCAACACCAACGATTGGAGCTGAGTTGATGCAGTTTGCTTTGTTGGGAGGAGCGAGTAATGTAGCAACGGTTATTCCTAAAAATCATCCTTTGAATATAAAAGGAGTAGGAAATCCAAAGACAGGAAATTTAGAGGAAGTTGTTAAGATGATTACTGATTTGGGCTTAAATCCAAAGTTGGACTGGGAAAGGTATAAAAGATATTTAGAGGTTTATAAATTAAAGAAATAATGGGCTATAAAGGAAGTTATAGAGTATAATCATTTTGGTGAGGTTATAAAAGATGGGAAGAAACCAATTTTGATTATAGATGAGTTGCAAAAGTTGAAAAATATTTACCATTAGTTGTCGCTAAGAAACTCTGCTTAGGGCGGTGATGAATTCAGATGAAATCCTTCGGATTTCATTACTCTCCTCGCTACGCTCGGAGATAGGGGAGGCGGGCGGGGAAATCTTATATATCCGATTTGATATAATAATTATTGCCCCCAGTCCACGTTATTATGGGTGGGATTCAGGCAAAATCTTCGATTTTGCTACCCGAAGCTTCGCTTCGGTATCGAAAATCCCACCGCTGGGGGCTAACGGTTGAGAGGAGGTAGCCCCGAGTCCCGTTAAGGGATAGGGGTAGTGGCTTTGGCGGAGCCAGGGAGGGTGAGGTTTAAACCTCTGCTCTCCCGAAACTCCGCCCTTTAGGGCGGAGAGCCGTCATCTTATGAAATTTCTCAATTAATAAATAATAAAAAACTTGGCTTGTCTGTCGAACAAACTATAAGACAGTGGATAAATATTGAGAAAGATAGGTTAATTTATCTATTAAAATCAAATAAAGATAGGAAAGAGAGTTTATTAAAAGTTTTAAGCAAATTTGAAGATAAGATAAGAGTAGGTATTGATGATTTTGAAGATGAGATTTTTGAAGAGGTTAAGTTTTTGATAAAAAATGAGATACTGTTTTATGATGTTGTTAATGGGATTATTAAACCAACTTCTATAAAGAAGTGGTATGCCATAAGGGACGTTATAGAGTAAAAGTCATTTTAGTGATTTTTATGAAGTTGAATCCCTATTATGCATACATACTTGGAAATAGCATAATATTTGCGGTTATATACTGTCTTTTAGGATTTATTGAGAAGTTAAATTTTGCCTGTTTATTGGGAATTATTACTGGGATTTTTATACTTTATACCGTTCCTGTATATTACTCCTATAAAAAAACCAAAAAAATAGATAAAGGAAGATTTATTTTCAGAACAAAAGCAAAGATAGGTAGTTGGATTTATACACTTTCAGGATTGGTTTTTATAGCCGTAGGGGCGTATATTGTTTATTATTATGTTTGTTATTTTATTAATGATTTTATTTTAATTCATATTTTGACATCTTTTATACTATTCTTAGGTTTTATAATTTCAAATCTTAAACAAACTCACAACATCTCTGTTTATGAGAATGGAGTTGTTGTTGTTGATGGATTTGCATTTTATGATTGGAGAGATGTTAAGAAAGAGGAGACAGATAACAAACCAATATTAAAAATAAAAGGCATTCCAAAAGAGATAGTTTTAGATAAAACATCTAATAAGTGGAACTATGAAGATTGGAATAACAAAGATGTATAAGGAGATTGCTGATTTAATTGGTTTAAAGGATTTTAAAATAGTTGATCCTTACAACAGCAAGGTTGATTGTGATTTTTTAATTATATCTAAGGGATATAAAGAGAGAGTAAAAAAGTTAAATCCAGAGGCAGAGATTTTTGAAGTTAAATCAGCAACTTTTACTGACTTAATTAAGAGTTTAGAAGAATTAAAAAAATTAGGCATTGGAGATGAAGAAAAAATAAATAACTCAATTGAATTTTTAAAACATAAAGGGATAGAGATAAAAAAATTATCTGAAAATATTAAAAAGTTAAATATAAAGATTAATCCAAAGACCGAATTTATTAAAAAAGTTGTTGAAGATTTGGGCTTAAAAATCTCAAAGGATGGCATTTTAATAATTCCAGATTATTTATTTGATGGGAAAAATATAGAAAACGTTATAATCCTAAAAACACACAACTATGATTTAGGATTGGTTGAGAGGATTGAGGATAGGTATTTACAGATTATAAATAAATTGGAAATGCAAAAAAGGTGATAAATTGGATTTTAGAGGAGATGAAAAAATTAGAGAGTTCATCAATAGATTAAAAGAGAAATTTAAACCATATAAAATAATTTTATTTGGTTCAAGAGCAAGAGGAGATTATTTAGAAGAAAGTGATTATGATTTGATTATAGTTAGTGATTACTTCAAAGGTATGCCATTTTTAAAGGTCTAAGGAGATTTATGAGCTATATGATTTGGATGTTAATGTTGATATAATTCCCCTAACAAAAGAAGAATATGGGAGAAGAAAGGATGAGATAAGTATAGTTGGAAAGGGAATTAGGGAGGGAATTGCCATAATTTAAATTTGGTGAAATTATGAGGGATTTGATAAAAGAGGCGGTTAATAGCTTAGATTCAGCATTAGAATTAAGAAAACTGATTATAAAAAAATTAAATGAAGGGAAATTAAAAGAGAGCGATATAATCGAGGTTGTTGATGCAGTTGATGATTTACCCTTGGAAGAAATTCAAAAGTTGGGAAGTAATTTAAGAACATTCCCAATGGGCTGTGATTTGGTTGAGATTGCTGTGGGGCCGTGTTCATCATCTTTAACTTTAACTCAGTTTATTGAAAACTGTATATTAACCGATTATATGGGATTTCCAATTCATATATGCAGTTATGCAGTGGCAGATATTGCTGAAAGAGAGGGATTAAAGCCAATAGAAGTTTTAAAGATGGTTTTAAATGAGGTAGATGTTCCGATAGATATAGACCACTTTGGTATGTATGGGGCTATGAGGTTTCCAAAGGAAATAACTCACTGCTATGGGGATTGTTATTTTAAAGGACCACCGTTTAAGGGCTGTCCAAGAGATAGGATTCATAAAAGGTTGATAGAGAAGGAGAAAGAACATGAAGATGAATTTGAGGACTGGATAAAATTGGCTTCAACTGTCTGTGTAAATGTTGTTGAAGAGCAGGGTGGAGAGGAGCATGCAGCTCCATTAGAGGAGATGAAGATTGTTGCAGAGACAGCCAAAAAATATGGCAAGGGTTTAGAAGGAATTTTTCATATTGGAGATGGACATGATGACTTAATATCAGGCATTAAAGCATGCATTGACTTAGATGTTGATGTGTTCGTTGTTGAAGGGGCTCCATTTAATAGGGCTAAGGATAGGTTGAAGGCATTTGCTAAATCAATAGCTGTCTCAAGGATTTTAGTTAATGGAGGGGTTGTGGCAACAAACGGAGCTTATGAGGATGAATGTAGAGTTGGTTTAAGGAGTGGGCTAAATACAATACTAACGGGCTTTCCATTGAATCATCATGGGTATATGTGTGGCTACTCTCCAAAAACTGCAAAGAGGGGAAACTTTGGTTTAAGAAGAGTTATGAGAATAATTAAAGAGGAAATAAGAGCAGGAAATGTTAATGCAAGTTTTGTAGATAAGGATATAATTAAAGCAATTGCCTTAGGAAACAAGTTTTTAAAAGGAAATATTTATCCTCATAACGTTGGAGGGTTTTATTTGGGAGATGCACACTGGGCAGCTATAAAGGAGAGTAATCTATGTAGAAAATTAAAAGTAAATAAGACAATTGATGATATTTCAGCTGAAAAGGTTGGATTGATTGGAGGAAGGTATATAAGTTGGGCAATTGCTGAAAAGGCGGAGGAGGTTTATATTTCAGATGCTGATAGCTGGGTAGAAAAAGCCACTATTAAGATTTTAAATGATGCTGATATCAATGCATATCCATGCAACGGAGATGATAGAAAGGCATTAGAAGCAGATAAGGCTTATATAACAACCTTTATTCCAAACATTGCTTTGAAAATATTAAATAAGCTTAGAGATGGTAAGGTTGAGCTTTTAATTTAAAATTTTATTTTTAAAAGTTTGGTTGAAAGGAATGAAAATATGAAAGTTAAAATAGATTACGATTATGAAAATGATAATATGTTAGTTTATAAGGAATTTGGATTTGGATGATATTTTAATTGATTTTGATGAAAATGAAGATGTTGTAGGAATTGAAATTCTTAATGCTTCGAAACTATTTAACGTTGATAAGTATGATTTGCTTAAAAATCTTATTAAATTTGAGGCAGTTGTTAAAATTACTAAGGATTTGATAACTTTAAACATAAAACTATGTCTATTGAGAAAGAAAAAAGAAATTATTAGAGAATCAGTTATTAAGGATTAAATACCATTGGATTAAAAGAGGGAGAGGTTGTAATAGGATAAAATTATAAGGGATTTTTATGAATTGGAAGGGACATACAATCTTAGGGATAATATTCGGATTGCCGTTCATCTCTTCTCCAGAACAGATATTTTTAGTTTTAGCTGGAGCTTTGTATCCTGATTTAGATCATGATGTTAAAGAGGATATTGTTAAAAGAGGGCTTTTAATATCTGGAGGAATTGTTTTTATAAACATTTTACTTTATTTTTTTGATAAAAAGTTGTTTAATATAGAATTGTTTATTTTAGGAGTTTCAGTTTTTTTGATATATCTAATTCCATATTTTTCGGAGCATAGGGGTTTAACTCATACGTTTTGGTCTCTGATATTTGTATCATCTATTTTAGGATATTTATCTTACAAACTCTCATTTATCTCATCAGTTTTTGCTGGACTTATTTCTTTATTGATGGTTACAAATGAAGCACTTCTTGGAAGGATTATGATGTATGCAATTTTTGCTTGGGCTGTTTTAGATATTTTAAACTTAAAACTTGGAGTTTCTGGACTTTATCACTATATTTTACCTGTTGCTTTTGGATATTTATCTCATATATTTGGAGATACCATGACACCTGCAGGAGTCAGGGCTTTTTATCCAGTATCGAATTACAAAATGAAAAAGAAAGAGGGTTATTTAATTTTAATCCTTTGGATTTTGGCTGTGTTGTATTTTTGGAGGGGGATGATTTTATCTATTATTTAAATTTGTTAAATAACTTAAATATTTTGTTAATAAAGCAATATGTGAGATCATGGAGTTTATTTTCAAGAATTCTATAAAAATTTTTTTAATTTTGTTAGTATTGTTGGTTGTTTCTGCAAAAATAACGCCTGAATGGTTGGTTGATTGTAATTACTATGGAGGAGTTTTATCTGCAACTCCTGATTTGAGTTGTATTGTTGTCGGTTCAAATGAGGGGATTTCTGATTGTTGGGGAATCTACTTTTATAACAGAAATGGAACATTGATGGGGTATTATAATTTTTCCAATTTTGGACATATTGACGATCTAAAAATATCGAGTGATGGAAAATATATCATTACAGCAGTTAAATCCACATATAAATTTGGGATAAGGAGAGAATATGTTTGTGTTTTCAATAATAAAGGAGATCTTTTGAAAAAATATAGAATTGATATAGGAAATGCAAAACTCTCTATATCTTCTGGTGGAAAATACATCCTTGTTGGCGTTGGAAGGCATGCATGTTTATTAGATAGAAATAAAGGCGTTTTATGGAACTATGAAGCAGAGGACACTATAAGTTCTGTTGATACTGCAAAAAATGGAAGATATTTTGTTGTTGGTAGTAGAGATGGAAATATTTACTTTTTCAATAGATCTGGTTTGCTGTGGAAGTATCAAACAGATGGATGTGTTGAATCGGTGTCGATAAACTCAAACATGGGATTTATATGTGCTGGAGGGGATGATTGGGAATTATATTTATTAAATTACTCAGGAAATTTAATAAAAAAGAAACATTTAAAATATATCCCCCTATATGTGAAATTAACGAATAGTGGTAATGTAATCGTTGAATGTGGGGAGATTTTGCTTTGTTTGAATAAAAATTTAACTCCTCTGTGGAGATATGAAATTGATGCATACGAAGGAATGGATATTGCAATAACTCCTGATGGCAAGTATATTGCTTTTTATGATGACGATACGAGTTGTTCCTACATATCTGAAAAAGTAGGACTTTATATGATAAATGGTAGCAATGGAAAGGTTTTATGGGAGTATCCATCTAAATATTTTAGTGGGGAGGTAGAAATATCTTCTGATGGAAGGTATGTTGTTGCTTTATCTTATAAAAAGCTCTATCTATTTGATAATCAAAAATGTATAGAAAATTTCTCTCCTGAAATGCGAGATAATGGAGAAGAAAAGATTGTTATAGAATATGGGGGGATTGTGATTGCAGTGTTGTTAACAATATTGATTATTGTTGTATATTCAATGGGCAGAAAATAAAAATTAGGTTAGTTAAATTAGATCTCATAATTTAAGAGTGTTTCTTTAACCTTATTTATTTTCTGCAATTTCTCATCAACCTCTTTTTCATATCTGTCTAACCTCTCTTTAAATGCCTTTATCCTTTTCTCTACTTCCTTCGGAGCAGGTCCTCCAACAACATCCCTCATTTTAACGTTTTCATAAGGATCTAATGCCTTTCTTATTTTTTCCTCATCAACTTTTAAATTATATTTCTCTAAAACATCATAGATAACTTCAATCATATCCTTTTTTTCTTCTATACTTCTTCTAACAACTTCTCCAACGATGCCGTGTGCTGTTCTAAATGGAATTCCTGTTTCTCTAACTAATGTATCAGCTAACTCTGTTGCTGTTGAGTAATTTGCGTTAGATAATTCTTTCATTCTCTCCTCATTAACTTTTATTGTTTTTATCATCCCGTTTATCATTTTTATTGTGTCTATTGTTGTATAAACACTATTCCATAAATGTGGACTTATCTCTTGCAGATCTCTGTTGTAAGTGTTAGGAAGGGCTTTTAAAATGGTCAGAGCAGTTATCAAATTCCCATTTAACGTGGATAGCTTAGCCCTTGCTATCTCTGCCACATCAGGGTTTTTCTTTTGAGGCATTATGGAAGAGGTTGAACAGAACTCATTAGCAATTTCAATAGTTCCAAACTCGTAAGTTGAGAAGAGAACTAACTCCTCACAAATTTTTGATAAGTTTGTTCCTAATATTGATAAGTCAGCCATAACTTCCAATATAAAGTCCCTTGCTGAAACACCGTCCATTGAGTTTTCTATTAAAGCATCAAAGCCCAACAAGTCCTTAGTTCTCTCTCTATCTATTTTAAATCCAGTCGTTGCCATTGCCCCACAACCTAATGGAGAGATATTTATTCTTTTGTAGGTATCTAACAACCTTAAAATATCCCTTTCAATTGCTGAAATATAGCTTAATAGATGATGAGCGAAAGTTGTTGGCTGAGCGTGCTGTAAATGTGTGTATCCAATTGTTAATGTCTCTTTATGTTCCTCAGCTAAATTTAAAATATTCTTTAACATATCTATTAATGATTTAGTAATTATTAGAACCTTCTCTCTCAAAGCAAGCCGTAGATCTGTTGCTACTTCATCGTTCCTACTTCTTCCAGTATGCATTCTTCCAGCTACATCTTCTCCAAGTTTTTTAATTAACTCACTTTCAATAACCATGTGTATATCGTCCAGAGAGGGATCTAAGTTTAGATTTTCCATTCCTTTTTTATAGATTTCTTTTAAACCATCAATAATCTTTTTTGCGTCTTCTTTTTTTATTATCCCCTGTTCATAGAGCATTATCACGTGGGCTATATCACACAAAATGTCTGCCTCAAAAATTTCTTTATCAAAGCTTAAACTTGTTGTATATCTTGCTACATCTTCTTTTATTGAATTTCCTAATCTTCCTCGTCTTAGAATGTTCATATTTCCACACTTTTTCATGATTTTGATTTTGTTTATTGTGAAAAGTTTAATTATCCTTAAGTTATATATACTGCTTACATAATTAGTTTTATGAAATAATTTGATAAAGATTATAAAATTATTGTTGTAATAATGTGGATTCTGTCATAATTTTGTTTATAGGCCAAATTAGTTATTTAAGAGAGTTAATAAAAAACTTTTTGGTGATCATATGTCAATACACTATAAAAGGATCATTGCAATGGTAGATGATGCCTTAAATCTCGTGGAGTTGGTTGAAGAACATCCTTGTCCCAATGGAAGCGAATGGGTTATTTATCAATATAAAAGAACCTCTCCACTAATTTTATCAGCTTGGAGAGAGGGGAATAAGCATCATTTTGTAAGTAAGATAGGAAAAGAAAAGTTAAATTTAGTCCCTTCACTGTCAGCGGCTGGAATAGAGGAGGTGTATGTTGAAGATAATAAGGTTCATATTGTTTATGCTGGGTTGGCAGGGGGCGGTGTTGGCACTGAACTGAGAAAAGGGGCTGAAAATGTTCTTGAAGTTAAAGTGCTTGAAAGGGGTGGAGGATCAAAATTAGGAAGGGCTGAGGTAATAACGCCAAAGATGGAAAAGGTCATTGTTGGAATTGATGATACTGATACAAAAGAAGAAGGAGCAACCTGGGTTTTGGCTCATGAAATTGGGCTGGAGGTTGAGAGAAAAAATCTCGGATACTATTTAGATCATACTATCGTCCAATTATATCCTGGAAATCCAAATAAAACACAAAATTGTGTCTCTATTGCTTTAAGTTTTGCTGTTTATCCGGAATACAAATATAAGTTAGATAGGTTTATTAAAAAAATATTGGAAAAAAAGAGTTTATCTGATGAAACAGCAATGGCAGTTTATTATGGATTATTTCCATCTAAGAGCATGAAACTCTTTGCGTTAAAGGCAAAAAAGGAAATGGTAAAATTGGAAGAGGCAAAATCAATAGCTCTAAGAAATAATATTAAAATAGTCCCAGTTAAGGGAGAAGGGGGAATTATCGGTGCAGTTTCGGCATTGGGGTTGGCAGAGCATCATTCATTGGCTCCAAAATTGTGTGAGGACATTGATATTCTTTAAATTTTGTTTTGGGTTTTTACCTAACGTATCAAATACTTATTATTAAAAAGCTTAAAGTTGGAAAATATCTTAAATTATGTAAAAAATTATGAAAAATTAGAGAATATTGATATTAATTAATTAGGTTAATTAATAGGTATAAAAATCTTGTGGGACTATGCAAGAGTTTAAAATAGCAATTGTAGGGGCGGAAAATGTAGGAAAATCATCCATAATGAATGCTCTGTTTGGAAAACATGTTTCTATGGTTTCCGAAGTTGCAGGGACTACTAAAATGCCTATAAAAAAATATTGGGGAAAGTTTAAAATTGGTAGAGTAAAGGAAGAGCCAGAATTCGCGAAATTAATTTTTGTAGATCTTGGAGGGCTCTATGCAAAAAGTGATAGCCAATCTCCAATTATGACTCCTAAAATATTAGAAAAGACCTTTAAAGAGATAAATGAAGCAGATATGATCTTGCATATAATTGATGGTACGGTTGGGTTGCTGAGAAGTTCTGAGAAATTACACCACATCTTAAAATTCAGATACCAAAAACCTATTATAGTTGTAATTAATAAATGTGATTTATTAAATGCAGAGGAGAAAGAACAGTTGAGAGAGTATGTTGAGAGGAGATTAAACAACTCGCCAATATTTGTATCTGCAAAAACTCTCGAAGGAATTCCAGATCTCATAAATGCAATAGTTAAATACTTAAAAAGGTGAGGATCAATGTTAAAAAAATTAAAGCAGTTATTAAATAAGGGAAGAGGAGAAAATATATCAACACCAAGCCCTGTATCAATAGATGACTATTTAGAAGAGATAGAAGAGATTCCAATATCTACTGTGGAAGAGGAAAAAATCACGATAAAGGTATGTAGTATAGAGGATGAAAAAGATGCAATAAACGCGATAGTTTTAGCAGAAGCTGGCTACATTGTTATAGCTAAAACTCCAAACTTAGAAAAAGAGATAGACGATGAATTTGTGGAAATAATAAGAAAGATGAGAAATGAAGTCGCTAAGTTTGGAGGAATGCTTTTGGCTTTGGGAGATGAGCATCTTTTAATAACTCCAAAAAATGTTATTATTGAGAAACTTATAAAGGAGAAGAAAGAAACTAAAACTCCTCCACTTAAAAGCATGTTGACAGAAAAAGAGGAAGAAAAAGAAGAAAAACCAGAGGAATAATTTGTTTTATTTATTTATTTTTTATTAATTTTTCGATTCTAAATTTGGTATTCCCGATTTTGCTATTTTTTACCTTATTGACTTAAATAATAAAAGTGGTTGAGAGTTATGTCAGTATTGGATGAAATCGTAGAAAATAGAAAAAAAATAGTCGAAATTGAGAAGAGAAATAACACAATCAGGATTTTAAAAGATTTTATTAATGAATTAAATTTAGAGTTGGAAGAAAAGCGTAAATTGAAATTGTCAAAGGAAATAAAAAATGCAAAAAAATATAAAAACCCATTAATTACCGAAATAAAACCATCATCTCCATCTAAGGGAGATATTAGAGAAATATCACATGAAGATGTTGAAAAAATAGCCAATGAGATGGTAGAAGGAGGAGCAACAGCCCTTTCAGTTCTTACTGAGCCAAAATACTTTAAAGGAAGTTATAAGAATTTAATTATTGCAAGAAAGGTTAATGTGCCAATTTTAATGAAGGATTTTATTATTGATTTCTACCAGATAGAAGTAGCGAGAGAGATAGGGGCAAATGCGGTTTTGTTAATTGTTTCTACACTAAAAGATCGACTTGGAGAGTTTTTAGATTATGCAAAAGAAAATGACCTTGAATGCTTGGTTGAGATACACAATGAGGAGGAATTAGATACTGCCTTGGAAGCAGGAGCTGAGATTATAGGGATAAATAATAGAAATTTAAAAACATTAAAGATAGATCTCTCGACAACTGAAAAACTCTCCCCTCTTATCCCAAAAAATAAATTAAAAATTGGGGAAAGTGGAGTTTACACAAAAGATCAATTAAATTACATTCTAAAATTTACTGATGCCGTTTTAATAGGATCTTCAATAATGGAAAGTGAAGATATAAAAAACAAAGTAAAAGAATTATCAATCAAGTGAGAGATATGAAGGTTGTTTCATTTAAAGAACTTGACTCAACAAACAATTATGCTAAAAAACTTGCAAAAGAAGGGGAAAGTGGAGTAGTTATAGTGGCCGAGAGGCAGAGTAGCGGTAGAGGGAGATGGGGTAGAGTTTGGTATTCTGACGAAGGGGGGCTGTATTTTTCTTTAATATTGGATGTAAAAACCTGCGATCCAAAGATTATTAACATTTTAGCACCAATTTGTGTATTAGAAACTCTAAAAAAATATCTTCCAAATAATAACAAAGATAAGATCGGAATAAAATTTCCAAACGATATAATGGTTTGTGTAAATGGAAAATATAAAAAGATCTGTGGAATTCTAACTGAAAGATGTGGAGATAGAGTGATCGTTGGAGTTGGCGTAGATGTCAACAACACAATAAGAAAGGAGATCGAAGAAATTGCAGTTTCTTTAAAGGATATTTGTGGTAAAGAAATTGACAAAATGGAACTTCTCAATGAAATTTTAAAACTTTTAGAAGATTATATCTCAAAAATTAAAAATAGAGATTTAGATGAAAATGAAATTCTTTCTATTTATAGGCGTTATTCTTTAACAATTGGAAAATTTGTTAAGATAATGCTCCCAAATAACAGATACGTGTCTGGAAAAGTTTATGATATAGATCTTGATGGAATAATCTTGGGAACTGAAAGAGGTGTTGAAAAAATTCCTTCTGGAATTTGTTTTCATTTAAGATGATTACTTTTTTCTTTTTTTAAACTTTTTAAATCTAATTTTTCTTGAATTGCTAATCCTTTAAGAAACCAGTCCCTTGCTTCATCCAACCTACCTAACATTCTAAGTGCTAATGCCTTGTTAAAGTATGCATCTTTGTAGAGAGGATCTAACTCAATTGCTTTGCTAAAATACTCCAAGGCCTTTTCGACATCTCCAGCGTTTCCAATTTCTACGCCTTTCTTGTAGATCTCTCTTGCCTTTTCTTTGTTGTTCAATATCTTCACCCTGTTAATTAATCAAAACAAATTTAATCCCAAGTTTTTTATTGGTTGTCAATAAATTTTTCATGCAACTTTTTAACACAGTTTAATAAGTTTTCTTCATCTATAACAAACGATATGTTCACTTCCGAAGATCCCTGAGCGATCATCTTTATATTTGCTCCACTCTCTGAGACCGTAGTAAATATCTTCCCTGCTATGCCCTTTGCTCCTCTCATTCCTGCCCCTACAACTGAAATAACACAAACATCCTTATCGACGCTTACATCTCTTATGAGATTATTATTCAAAAATGTTTTTTTACCAAAATCCCCAAACTCTCTTTTTAATGCTTTTAATGCTTTTTCAACGTCATCTTCTCCAACCACAAGTGAAATGTTTGTTTCAGAAGATCCCTGGCTTATTAATATAACGTTAACATCTTCCTCTCCCAATGCCTTAAATATTCTTGCTGCTGTTCCACTAACTCCGACCATTCCTGCTCCGAAAATATTTATTAAAGCAACATTTTTTATTGCAGATACTGCCTTAACTATGCTATCGCTCATCTCCATATCGTTCGTTATCAATGTCCCTTCATTCTCTGGATCAAATGTATTTTTTACCAATATTGGGATATTTTTCTCCATCGCTGGCTCAATTGTTCTTGGATGTAAAACTTTTGCCCCAAAGTATGCCAACTCCATTGCTTCAATATAACTTATTTTTGGAATCCTCTTAGCAGTTGGAACCAATCTTGGATCAGTTGTGTAAACTCCACTAACATCTGTCCATATCTCTATAATATCCGCATCAAGTCCATAACCAATTAAAGAGGCGGAGTAATCACTTCCTCCTCTACCTAATGTTGTTATATATCCCTCTTCAGTATTTCCAATAAACCCTGTTATCACTGGGATGATTCCTTCTTTTAATAATGGAGATAATCTTTCTTTAACCTCCAATCTTTTAACTCGCGCGTTTCCAAAATTATTATCAGTTATGATACCTGCTTCTCCTCCTTCTAACGAAATGGATTTTTCCCCTAAATCTATCAATGCTCCGCTTAATATTGGAGCAGATAACCGCTCTCCAAACGACAAAATATAATCTCTTGATTTTGGGGTTAACTCTCCTAAGTAAGCAACTCCTATCAAAACCTTTTCTAACTCGTCTATCCTTCCATTTATTATTTTTTTGACTTCTTCTCTAATTTTTTCTGATTTTATTGCGTTTTCTATTGCTTCAAAGTGTTTCTCTTTTATAAATTTTATAAATGTGTTTACTTTTGCAATATCTCTAACATCTAATGCCTGTTGAGATATATTTACCAGTGCGTTGGTTACTTCACTCATCGCTGAAACAACCACTACCACATTTTCATCATCTTTCTTTCGATTTTTTACAATTTTTGCCACGTTTCTAATCCTTTCTCCAGATCCAACGGAAGTTCCACCAAATTTCATTACTGTTGTCATCTTTAACACCAAACATGTTTTAGATCCTAAATAATGGAAAGAAATAGGAATTATGAAAAAGGGAATTTATCCCTTAACAGAGTTTAAGTCCTAAAATTAAAAACTGATAAAAACTTAAAAAATTTCAAAACATATATATTTAAACTGTATTTAAAATTTTTCCCAATGGTTATTTATAGAATTTAACTATAAAAATTGTTAAAAATATATTTAAAAATATGTTAAAAAAATCTCTACGATAAAATGTTAAGTATGGATCATGATAGCATGAATAAATATCTAAAATCTAAAAAATAAATCTAAAAAAATTAAAAAATTAAAAAGGAATAGAGGGGCATTATGAGGATTGAATTGGAATTAAAAACTGAAAACTTTAAAGTAATTCCCTACAACCACCAGTATTATTTAGCTTCGGCAATATATGATAAAATCAGATCAGTAAATCCAACCTATGCAAACCGATTACACAATTTCCAAAACTTCAAATTTTTTACATTCTCTTTATTACAAGTTAAAAGGAGAGTTATAAGACCTGAGGGTATAGAGACCATCGATGGAAAAGCTTATTTATATGTTTCATCTCCAAATAGTGAGTTTATCGAAAATTTTGTTGAGGGTTTATTGGAAGATGGAAAATTAAGAGTCGGAACTATCGAATTTTTGATAAACAAAGCAAAAATACTCTCTCCCCCTAAAAAATTTGATATATTAAAGACCATATCTCCCATTTACTTAAAAACAATGTTAGAAACAGAAGAGGGTCTAAAAACTTATGATTTATTACCCAACAACTCTAAATTTTATGAAAACTTAAAGAACAATCTAAAAAAGAAATATGAGTTATTCCACAACAATAAATGTGATCTTGATTTCGAATTCGAAATTTTGAAATACAAGCCAAAAAGAATGAAGCTTAAAGAGGGGGTCTATTGTAGGTGCTCTGAAATGGTATTTAAGATCTGGGGGGACTATGATTTAATAAAATTCGGTTATGAGTGCGGTTTCGGAGAAAAAAACAGTATGGGATTTGGAATGGTTGTAAATATTGAAGATAAAAATTTAAAAAACAAAAAACTCAAAACAAAAATTTAGTTGGCTTAAAATACATTCTAATTAATTTAACCTTACTATTCGCTTTCTGCCAATTTTTTCCGTTTTTATTAGATTTTTATTTTCTAAAGAATTTACATATTTAATTATTGCTGGTAAAGAAACATTAAATTCTTCTGCCAATTCAGAGATTGTTTTTTCTCTTTCATTTAATGATACTAAAATTTTTCTTTCAAAATTTGTTAATTTAAATGGATGAGCTATTTTCGGAAACTCAATAATTCTCTTTTTATGTACATAAACAATTTTATAAACTTTATCAAATTCGTAGAGTGAAGCATATAGAAGAGCAAGAGATGTAATTTTCCTTCCACCAGTGATATTTACAATTACTTTATCTTCTTTTTTTATAATTTCTCTCAAAACTTCAACATTTTTTTCAAACTCAATACCTTTTATTTTAACTTTCTCACATTCAATTCCCAACATACTACATAACTCTTCTGCCTTTTTTAATGATTCATCAACTTTTTTTAAGTCGTCTTCTTTTACATATTCTTCTTTATCCTTTGAATATACAAGAATTACTTTTTTCGCTCCATACTCTGCTATTGGTTTGTAAATATGCTCTATATGGAATCCTATGTTTATTATATGTGTTTTCATGGGTATCCCAAAATATCTGTTCTAATAGTGCCTGTTAAGTTATGTCTTATTATAGTTGCGTATAAAAACTTAACCAAAAAAGTTAATAGTTAAACTTATATATCTCAAACTTTATATTTTAAACCACTGAGGATGCAAAAAATGGTGGCATTATGGAAATAAAAGTGAAACCAAAAAAGATATTTAAAACTAAACTATTTCAAAATGAAACAAAAGTATATTTTAGTAAAGCATTTATTAATTTATTTAAAAAATATCGATTAAAGCCAGCAAAAGGGGGCAGAATATTTGAAGAAAAGGTTAGAAGCGGGGAAATTAGAGGGGAGGATTTACCAGACATGAGTTATCCAATGCATATTTTAAATGGAATAATTCCTTCTTTAAAAGTTTTAGAGAACAAATGGCTAAATAAAGGTTTAATAAATGAAAATAACGAAGATGAAGACATAAAAATGCTCTTAAAATGTCTATTAATCGCATTTACATTTCATGATATAAATAAACTGCACAATGAAATTGATTTAAAAACATCTGTTGAAAAATATTTTGAGGAAGATTTGAAAGATTTAGAAATTGAACTAAATGAAGAAGAAAAAGAGATTGTGAAGTATCTTGTATTGGCAACAGAGGAGAGAACAAGATTTATTATTCCAGATGACAAATTACCAACAAGGAGAGGGCTTAACAGATTAATAAAAGATGATTTAATTGAAATTATTCATTTAGCTGATAGTATTTCTATTCCGATTGGAGAGTATAATGATTTATTAAAAATTTGGAGAAAATTGAGAAATTA
The DNA here is from genome assembly GCF_000024625.1 of Methanocaldococcus vulcanius M7. Taxonomy (NCBI): domain Archaea; kingdom Methanobacteriati; phylum Methanobacteriota; class Methanococci; order Methanococcales; family Methanocaldococcaceae; genus Methanocaldococcus; species Methanocaldococcus vulcanius. The sequence continues at coordinate 8,440 of NC_013407.1, read as the reverse complement.
TGTGGATGTAAATGTATTCTACTTTGATGAAATTCCTTATGAGGTTTTAGCAAGGTTTATTGTTGAAAGATTAAGAGAAAGTGTAGATTGCCATGTTATTTCTCCAAGAGGATTTATTTACGAAGGAAATTTGGAAATAGATGAAGATTATTTGATAAAATCATTTGAAGAGTTCTTATACAGAAACATTGAAAAAATGGTCGAAGTTAATAGGGACAAAGCACAACTGGATATATTTAGGTTTATCGACATTAGTGAAGAAAATGTTTTAAAGTTAATTGAAAAGATTATCAGTAATTTTGGATTTGAATATTTTTATAGAGGAATTAGTTCTGATGAGGAAATAAGAGATGCTTTAACCAAAGAGTTTGAAGGTTTTGATGATGAAGAGAAGAAAAGATTTGCAATATTAACCTTTCTATACAAACTTACAGGAAATGAAAGTAGAAAAAAGGAAGTTAATAAACTAAAATCAAAGTTTAACGATAAATACTTCAAAACAAACGATGAAACATTTGGTTTAGACAGGAAAATAGTTGAAAAAATAAACAGTAGCAAAGATAACGCATTAAAAAAGTATTTACATCTTTACATTGCTACAAAAAAAGGATTTGATGAAAAAGAAATGCTGGCTGATTTAATAACATTGTTAAATGAGAATTATGGCGGTTCTGAGAGGGCTAATTTGAAAGAAATTATTAATGAATTACTTGGATATGCCTATTTAAACGGAAAAAAGATTAAAGATATAAAATTTGAGGATATTGGTTCAAAAAAGAATATGTGTTCATTGTGCGGGAGGGAAACAAAAACAGTTGCAATAGCAAACTTATGCTTTGGATTTAAACCAAGAGGATTCACAAATAGAACCGTTGTATCTTTAGGTAATACTCAAAAGAATATCTGCTCAGTATGTTTAACTGAAATAACATTTAGAAAACTAATTTTTGGTAAAAAAGAAAATGTTCAGGCAGTTTATATTGATGCTTATGACTACTTTGTCCCATTGATGGAAGAAAATTTAACAAAATATGTTGAAAGTGTTGGAGAAAAATTAGGGAATCTAATGAATGATGCTAAATCGTTTATAAGTGCAGTTTATGGGTTTAATGTGAAAAAAGAAGAACAATTATCCCCATTCCTAATGGGTTTTGTGGATATATCTAAACAAATCGAGTTTATACGATTCTATAAGAGAATTTTGGATTTTGTCTATGAAACAGGTTTTAAGATTTATCTAACATATCCATTTAATCCAGACAAGGCAAAAAGAGAGACAATAATATTTGATTATGCTCCAAAATCATTCAAAAAATTAGAATGGGATAAAGTTAGGATAGATGAAATTGAAAAAATTAGAGATGAGTTTGAATTGCTTTGGAGATTGGGTTATACATTAAAAGGAGGTTCAAAATCAGACAATTATATGATTTCATTATTCAATGATTATGCTGATAATCCTATGGCATTTTACTTCTATTTGTTTAAATTGGACTACCCACACTCATTTGCTGAAAAATACAACTTAAATCTTATAAATCAAAGAATTGGGGTGGAAAAAATGAACATTATTGAAAAATTGGCAGATATTGCTTCAGATATAGAGTGGGCTAAGGGTAGTGCATCATCAAAGACATCAATGATTAGAGAATCTTTGGAGGTTTTAAAAACTGGGGTAAAGAGGGGATATGGTGATGAAGAGATAAAATCCATGATGGCTGGAATGCTTTATAGGAAGTATCCATATCCAAGCAAGAAAGAGAAAATCGAGGAATTTTGTAAAGTAGTGTATGATGAATTGTTTAAAGGGTTGTGGAACGACAAATTACCATCAAAAAAAGAGCTTAGATATTGGATATACGCATTTGCATTCCATTATGATGCAAAATCAAGAGAAAAAAGAAGTGCAAGAACTAATCAAGAAGAAACTCAATAAATGAGGTGATGACAATGGCAAAGCAAAAGAAGTTAGTTGAAACTGGATACAAAAAATATGTTGAGTATGATGAGAATGTTGTTAAGGAGTTTAGAGAAAAACTCTATTCAATAATCCCAAAAGAATATTTCCAAGAGACATACACAAAAAGAACTCCAAATGTGATAAAAGTAGCAACAATAAGAACTACAACTGGTTATTTAATTAATCGTTCAACAGAGCCAGATGAAGTTATAAGCACAACAATTGGTAATAAAGATGTGGTTGTCATCCCATCAAGAAAATTGAAATCAAGGGAAAAATTAACAGGATTAGTTTTATGTAGAAAATTTAAAGTAGTTCATCCAGAGATTGAATATAACTTTATTGATAAGCAAGAACATTTAGCAAATCCAAACTCCATAGTGTTTGGAGATAGTGTAACACAATCAAATGATGCTATTGGATTGCCTTCAAGAGTTATTTATGAATGGGCATATTCAATTAGAGATAAAGATGAGATAACAGAGGAACTAACTCATAACGCATTAAGTGAAGAAGGAACAATGTGGGATAAAGAAGAAGGTTCCCAAAGGCAGAGTTTGTATGGAATTCAATATATCAAACCAGGAGTTTATTTCCCACAGTTTATAACGTTCTATGACATAACACCAGAAGGGTTTATCCATGCTCTAATATCTCATTTAAAAACAACAAGATATGGATCTCAATCAAATGTTATGGATGCAAATATGAAAAATGAGATTATAGCAATAGCATTGGATACCTTTGAACCACCAGTGTCATCCTATCTAATTTCAAAAGAGTTTAATGAAGAAGTAAATTTTGAGAACGTAAAAGAGTTTGTTAAAAATAAACTAAGAGAAAATTCATCCAAATTAATTGAAAATGAAGAGTTAAAGGGACTCTTAAAGTTAATTGATGAATATCTGAAAGATGAAGAAAAATTGAGACAACTTTATTTGAAGCATTTAAATGATTGTATAAATTACTTAGTTGAATGTAAAATCATCAAAAAAGAAGATGTTATTAAAAAATTATTAGAAGAAATGGGTGTCTAATATGCTCAGGTATTATAAAATAACTCTTCTCTCTCCTTTATTTTGTTATAATAAAACAGAGGGAGGGGTTGCATCAACAGAGCCATTTATTGGTGATATTGCATTGGATTATGCATTAAATTTTGTATTGGCAAAGAAGAGAGAATACACTTATCAAATAAAAGATAAACCTAACTATGAAGAGATTAAGGAGTTTGGATTTGTTTGGACTATTGGAAGACCAATATACTATGAAAAAACTCCAATATTTGCGAGAAAAACATCGGAAATTTCTGATTATATGGTTAGAAGAGATATAATTGAGCAAATGGGAAAAGGGCTGTTTAAAAATTATTTCCACATTCAGGGAATAAAGGAAGGTTCGGTTTTTGAGGCATCTTTATTGACATTTGAAGACATCAAGCTTCCAAAAACATTTACTTTGAGGATAGGAGTTGGTAGGGAGTGCCTCTTATTATTTGAAGAAAAAGAGGAAAAACCAGAGGAAATCTGGCTAAATCTCTACACAATTAAGAAGATATTTGGTAAAGATGTGAAGTTAAAGGAATCTCAGATGTTAAGATTTGTTCTATCTCACTACATTATTGGAACGGGATTCAAAGTTGAGGATTTGGAAAAGATTTTCTCTAACTAATTCTTTTTTTTTGAGGGGATTCTTATGGAATCTTTAAAATTTAGGGTTTCAAAGAAATGTTTACCTTTTGGAGATAAGGTTATTAAACAAGGATTTAGGTTGCATAAATTTCAAGAGATATTTTATTCAGATGTTGCTGAGTTGGAGAAGGATGTTTATTTTATTGTCGCTCCAACTGGTGCAGGGAAGACATTTTCTTTTGCATTTCCTATCCTATATGCAAAAGATAACAATTATCTAACTTCCAGAAGAGGGTTGATTGTAGTTCCAACAAATGCATTAGCAGAAGATATTGAAAAAACATTAAAAGAGCAGGGAATTAAGGTTGAGACAATAACTGGAAAAACATTAACAAAAAAGGGAAAAGAAAGAGGAGAAGAGCTAATAGAAAAATTAAAAAACTGTGAAATTGCAGTAACAAATCCAGATATTCTAAATTATATGATAAACAGCGGTTATCATTTACCAAGAAAAAATGAGAAATTTAGACATTTAAAAGGTTTTCCAGATTGGTCTGCCTTCTTTAATGCGTTGGATTATGTTATTTTCGATGAATATCATTTGTATGATGAAGAGCAAATAGCAAACATTTTAATTTGGTTTTTAATGACAAAAGAGTTATTTGGGAAGATAAAATGGTTTTTTGTTTCTGCAACACCAGAAGAGAATTTAATTGAGTTCTTAAATGAGAATGGAATTACTCCAGAAATCATTGAGCAACCATTAAGTAATGAAGGAAGGGTTATTCAAGGAGAAATGGAAATTGAGTTTATAAAAATCTCAAAACGTATAGAAAGGAGTTTATTTGGTCATTTGATTGAGGATGGAAGATTAAAGGAAAATATTAAGGATATTATAGAGAAAGCAATCTCTAACAATGAGAAGATTTTAATTATTTTTAATTCTTTGAGAGATGCTATGAGAATGAAATATATTATTGAGAATGAGATTGATGCAGAGGTTTGGGTTAATACAGGGTTGCAGACACGAGAAGAAAATAACAACAATTTAGATGAAATTCTAAGCAAAACAGATATCATAATAACAACATCAAAAGCAGAAGTGGGGGTTAATTATCCGGTTTCTTTATGTTTTATGGATTCAGGATTGTATTTGAGGAATTTTATGCAAAGAATTGGAAGAGTTGGAAGGGGAATGGAAAAATGCAAAATATACTGCACAGTAATAACAAAAATCTTCAATAACTTGGAGAAACATTTTAACAAAATCAAAAAAGAAAAATTAAACTATTACGAATTTGTAGATTTAATGAAAAAGGCATTTGAGGATAGAGAATTCAAAAAAGATAAAGTTCCTAAATTTTGCGGTGCAGTTCTTTGGAGTGTTCTTAACTCAATGGAAGAATACGATAAAAAATTAACATATCAGAGAAAAGAAAAACTCGAAACTTTGAGAGATAAATTTCCATATTATTGGGTTTTCTACCATCTAAACGAAAAAATAAAGAGAATTGAAGAAGATGAGGATGAAGAAATTGTTGATGAGGATGTTAGGGAAGAACTGCTAAAGTGGTGGAGAAGTTTTAAAAATTCATTTATAAGGTTTAGAGGAGATAGCGTTATTTGGAAAGTTATCTATGAAGATGGAAAAGAAACAGAATATGACTTATTGTGGATTTTAGATAATGCCTTTGTTGAAGTTAATAAAGAGAATAGAACTGTTATTATTAGGGATTTTAGGGAGAAGAGAGAATGTGTTGTTAGGGGGATTATAACGTTTTCTTTACTCGATAAAGATTACCCTTCAACCATTGGAGGAATCGACAAAGGAGAATGGTTCAAATTTTTATATTCTGATTACATTGGAGACATATTTCTGCAAAAATTTGAGAGTTGGAAGATATACAAAGAAAAATACTTTGAAGATGAAACTCTCTTTGAAGAGCTTGTTAAAGATATTGAATTACTTGCTCCAATATACTCAAAAAAGAGAATTGAAATCTTTGATTTAGTTGTAGATTATGGTGAAGTTTGGTGTGATGACATTCTTTAAAGTTTTTTAATTGGTGTTTAATATGGGTGAAGAATACCTTGAAAAAGAACTTTTAATCAAAGGCATTGAGATAAACTACCTCTATGTATGCAAGACAAAGCTTTGGTATTTTGTAAGAGGCATAACTATGGAGCAAGAGAGTGATTTTGTTGATTTGGGGAAGTTTTTACATGAAAAAAGTTATTTTGGAGAGGAGAAAGAAATTCAGATAGGCAGTATAAAGATTGATTTTATCAAAAAGAGCGATATTATTGAGGTTCATGAAGTAAAGAGAGGCAAACAGATGGAGAAAGCCCATATCATGCAGGCATTGTATTACATCTATTATTTAAACAATTTGGGAATAAAAGCAAAAGCAATCTTGCATTATCCAAAACTTAAAGAAATTAAAGAGATTGAGTTAAAAGAAAGTGATAAAGAAGAGATAAATAGAGCAATAAGAGAAATTGAGCATATAAAATCACTAAAAGAACCTCCAGAGCCAATTTATCAGAAAATCTGTAAGAATTGTGCGTATTATGAATTATGTTTTATTTAAGCGATTGTTATGAAGTAATCTAAGAGGCACTGCCGAGCAAAGCGAGGCAGTGCATCCTGAGTATCACAGGGCTTTCACAGGAATAAAACTTTTTATGGTTATAAGGATGCCTTTGGCATCAAAATTCCTTACAATATAATATAAAAGCTGTGAAAACCCTGTGCCAATAGGGCGAAGCCCTATGGTATCAGAAAATTTGCAAAAATTGTGCTTATTATGAATTATGTTTTATTTAAGGTGAAATTATGAGGAAAAAATCCTTAACTTTATTATCAGACGGCTACTTATTTAGAAAAGAAAATACAATCTACTTTGAAAATGCAAGAGGTAAAAAGCCCTTAGCTATTGAGGGAATTTATGATATTTACATATATGGAAAGGTTAGCATCAGCTCCCAAGCTCTCCATTATTTAGCTCAGAAAGGCATTGCTGTGCATTTCTTTAACCACTATGGCTATTATGATGGAAGTTTTTATCCAAGGGAGTCATTACACTCTGGTTATTTAGTAGTCAATCAGGTTGAACATTATTTAGATAAGAATAAGAGATTAGAGTTGGCAAAGTTGTTTGTCATTGGAGGAATAAAAAATATGGAGTGGAATTTATTAAAATTCAAAAATAAGACAAAATTTAAAAATTATATTGAAGAGTTAAACAACTGCAATAAAATAACAGAAGTTATGAACGTAGAGGGGAGAGTTAGGGCAGAGTATTATAATCTATGGGATGAAACCTTGCCAGATGGATTTAAAATAATTAAAAGAACAAGAAAGCCACCAAAAAATGAAATGAATGCATTAATAAGCTTTTTAAACTCCCGTTTGTATCCTGCTATAATAACTGAACTCTATAATACTCAACTAACGCCAACTGTTAGTTATTTACACGAGCCACATGAGAGGAGGTTTTCCTTGGCATTAGATTTAAGTGAGATATTTAAACCAATGATTGCCGATAGGTTGGCTAACAGATTAGTTAAGCAAGGAATTATCCAGAAAAAGCATTTTAGGGAGGAGTTAAATGGTGTTTTACTAAATGAAGATGGAATGAAGTTGGTTTTAGAACACCTAAACAGAGAGATGGATAAAACCGTTCAACATCCAAAATTAAAAAAGAATGTTTCAAAGAGAAGATTGATAAGATTAGAGGCATATAAGTTGGTTAAACACTTAGTTGGGCAGAAGAAATATGAGCCGTTAGTTGCATGGTTTTAATAATTATTTTTATTTTAATTTATTTTAGTTAATTTTAGATAATATCATCAATTGGGTTCTTTTCTAAACCCAAAATCTCTCTTTTTGGCATAAAATCCAATGGAAATTTATAGATAATCACTGAGTCCTCATCTTCATCAATAATTCTCAAGATTCCATCTTTTATTCTTTCAAACTCTGCTTTTGTTATTTCCCCTTCGAAAACGCTATTTTGAACCCAATTTAAATGCTTCCTCAAAAAGCTTTTTACTTTATTCACTCTCGCAACATTCACATCATAAACGATAATAACATACATAGTCCCATCTGATGAATTTCTAAAAACTTAATTTGTAGTAATTGAATATATATTTATTCTGTTTCTTGTGGAAAAAATAGAACGTCTGTAAATAATTTAAGAGATATATTGTTTCCATCCTCGAAGATGTCTGATTTTAATTATTATAAAATTTGTATGAAACAGCAGAAGTTATTCAGTTTCCATCACGACCCGTGCTGATTTTAATTAGCTAATAAAGAGAATATTTTGGTTTTGAAGCCAGTTAGGTTTCCATCACGACCCGTGCTGATTTTAATATTTTGGAGGCTTAAACTTAAATTGGATATCAACACTGTTTCCATCACGACCCGTGCTGATTTTAATTAAAAAATCAGAGATTAATATTGATAATCTCATTAAGTTTCCATCACGATCCGTGCTGATTTTAATTAGAGAAATATTAGAAACATTTTTAGATGATAGCATGTTTCCATCACGATCCGTGCTGATTTTAATTTGCAATATAGCTGCACTCCTTTTGCGTTAAATGCGTTTCCATCACGATCCGTGCTGATTTTAATTTAATGTAATAAAGAGATAATAAATAAGATATTAGAATACGTTTCCATCACGATCCGTGCTGATTTTAATTAAACCTTTTAATTTGAATAACACAAGGGAGTATATGTTTCCATCACGATCCGTGCTGATTTTAATTAAAGATAAATTGATTTTAAAACTGTTATCTCAATAGTTTCCATCACGATCCGTGCTGATTTTAATAG